>NZ_AP019829.2:329316-658633 GCF_007990545.2 Leptotrichia wadei | reverse complement strand
GTTTTTAGGAACAAATAAAAAAACTTTTATCTTAAAAAAATTAATTTTAAGTAGATTTTTTTACATCGGATATTCTCTATCTCCCAATGTCGCCACCATCACAGCCTTTATCGTATGCATACGATTTTCCGCCTCATCAAATACAACTGAATTTTTACTTCTGAAAACTTCGTCAGTAACTTCCATTTCTTTCAAACCATATTCTTTTTCAATATTTTTTGCAACTTTCGTATTCAAATCATGAAACGCTGGTAAACAGTGCATGAACAAGTAATCGTTTGCACAATATTTTACTAAATCGGCATTTACTTGATATGGAAGCAATTTATCAATTCTCTCTTTCCAAATTTCTTTTGGCTCTCCCATAGACACCCAAACATCAGTATAAACGACATCGGCATCTTTCACCCCTTCAATTCTATCTTCTGTCAACAAAATTTTTCCGCCAGTTTTTTTGGAAATTTTTTTAGCTTCTTCAACTAATTTTTCTTCAGGAAAATATTCTTTCGGACAAACAATTCTAAAATCCATTCCAAATTTAGCAGCACCTATCATTAGAGAATTTGCCATATTGTTTTTTCCATCGCCTAAAAATGCGAATTTTATTCCTTTCAATTTACCTTTTTTCTCTGTAATTGTCAAAAAATCCGCCAAAATCTGTGTCGGATGAAACTCGGTTGTAAGTCCATTCCAAACCGGCACTCCCGAATGTTCAACCAAAGTTTCGACTAATTCCTGACCGTATCCTCGATATTCGATTCCATCATAAAATCTTCCCAAAACTTTCGCTGTATCTTCCATAGACTCCTTATCTCCAATTTGTGATGCAGAAGGTCCAATGTAAGTGACATTTGCCCCTTGGTCATAAGCTCCCACTTCAAACGCACATCTCGTTCTAGTAGAAGTTTTCTCAAAAATCAAAGCAATATTTTTTCCAATCATTGTTTTTTTCTCAGTCCCATTTTTCTTATCTATCTTCAATTTTTTCGCCAAATCCAGTAAATACTGCAATTCCTCCGTCGTAAAATCTAATAATTTTAAAAATGATTTTCCTTTTAGCATAATTTCTCCTTAATTTTTATTTTTTATCATATCACAACAAGAGATTCTGTCCCTTGCTATTATTTAATTTTGCCAATTTTTATTTATAACTATATATTAATTTTTTATTCTATAATATTCATTCAATATATCTTTCTCAATTTCCTTCAATTTTTGTCCATTCTCAACAATCTTTTTATTCTCACCAACATATCGAATCAATTTCTCATTTTCATCAAAATAGTATCGTTTTTCAGAAAATTTCGATTTTCTTTTATCAAAAATTTCTCCATTTTTTAGCTCATTTTCTTTATACCATTTAGAATCCACGTAGTATGGTACATTATATTTTTCAGTCTTCTCAAAAATAAAATAAACTTTTCCATTTTTTACATAATATTCTGTCAAACTATTCCAACTTTCCCCAAAATGTTCAGCCACAATTTTTTTAACAATTCCATTTTGAAAATAATACTTCACAACGCCGCCATCTGTACTTTGCTCTAAATCTTCAACTTCCTTAATAACATAATTTTTCACAGCATTAGTACTTGCGAAATCCTTCCTAATCTGAGCAATTTTTCCTTCAATATTCGACGCACCAAAATTCATCAAACTTACCAAAAGAAAAAGTATTGAAATTTTTCTAAAAGTTTTCATCAAAATCTCCCCTTTAAATCTAAATTTTTTCGTTCTTTCAGTATAATTTTACCTTAATAATTTTTAATTTACAATTATAATTTGCAATTATAAGAAGAAATTTTTTCGAAAACTTTTGTCTTTTGAAATAGAATCATTCAGAAATTACTATTGTTTTAAAAATTAAAAATTTAATGCAACAATATTATAAAAAAATGGAACTTGAATCATAACAAAATCAAAAATTGAGTTATCAAAAATTTCTAAAATTAATTAAAATGTTTTCAAAACTTTTTCCAAAATCGAAATAGCTTTGTCAATTTCCCCATCTGTCACATTAAACGGCGGAAAAAATCTCACAACATTATTTCCAGCTCCGACTAGCAACAACCCATTTTCTAATGTTTTTAAAACAACATCTTTTGCCAAAACTTTTTTCTCATCAAATTTTATTCCCAAAAGAAGTCCTTTTCCACGAATTTCTTCGATAAAATCAAATTTTTCCTTTAATTTTTCCAATTTTTCCACAGAATACTGACCTTTTTCCACAACATTTTTTTCAATTAATTTGTTGTCAATTAATTCGTGTAAAACAGCATTTGCAACGGCACAAACCAAAGGATTTCCACCATAAGTTGAACCGTGGTCGCCAGGAACCAGCACATCATTTGCTTTCCCTTTTGTCAGACAAGCTCCAATCGGAACTCCGCCACCAAGTGATTTTGCGATTGTAACTATATCTGGCACTAAATTAAAGTTTTCATATGCGAATAGTTTTCCAGTTCTTCCCATTCCACATTGAATTTCATCAAAAATCACAAGTGTATCATATTTTTTGCTCAATTCTTTTATAGCTTCCATAAATTCAGGAGTAGCACTCTCAAGTCCGCTTTCTCCCTGAATTGGCTCCAAAATAATGGCAGCAGTTTTTTCACTTACTTTAGCTTTTAAATCTTTAACATCATTAAAATTACATTCAGTAACATTTTTCATCAACGGTTCAAACGGTTTTTGATATTTCGGCTGACCAGTAACTGCCAACGCTCCAGTACTTCTTCCGTGAAACGAATTTTTCATATATATTATTTCTGTTTTATCAGCAATTTTGTTTCCATTTTCATCGTACGACAAATTATTCCCATATTTTCGAGCAATTTTCAAAGCCAACTCAATCGCTTCAGTTCCACTATTTGTAAAAAATACGCTTTCCATTTCACTATTTTCAGTAAGTTTATTCGCCAAATCCAATTGTGGCTGACTGTAATACAAATTAGAAATATGCACCAATTTTTGACTTTGCTCCGTTAAAGCCTTTGTAATCACAGGACTTGCGTGTCCCAAGCAATTTACTGAAATTCCCGACACAAAATCTAAATATTCATTCCCTTCATTATCGTAAATATATGTTCCTTTTCCTTTTTCAAAAATTTTATTATAACGGCTATATACATTTAATAACATTAAATCACTTCTTTCTTAATTTTTTTAGAAAATATTCGATAATCTTCTAATGTTTAACTTCAAAATCTTTACAAAATATTTTTATGTTTCAGACATTTTCCTTTTTCAAATAATTTTAATCCTCTAAATTTGCATCTTTCTTAATCAGTGTTCCAGCTCCTTCAACTGTAAACAACTCAAGAATCACAGAATGTTCCAATTTACCATTTAGAATAACAACATTTTCCACACCATTTTCAATTGCATTCAAGCAAGTTGTAACTTTTGGCAACATTCCACCACTGATAATTCCACGCTCGATTAAATCGTTCACTTTTTCCACGTCAATTTCATCAATAAGCGTTTGTTTATTGTTGTAGTCAAGCAAAATTCCATCGACATCTGTCAAAAATATCAGTCTATCAGCTTGTAATTTCCCAGCAATCGCACCTGCCACATAATCCGCATTAATATTGTATGTCTGACCATTTTTGTCAACTCCAATTGACGAAATCACAGGAATCGTATCATTCGACTCCAACAATTTTATAACTTCCGTATTAATTTCCTTAATCTCTCCGACAAATCCAATATCAACCTTTTCTCCATCAACTTCAACAAACTTTTTCTCGACAAATACCATATTTCCGTCTTTTCCGCTAAGGCCCACAGCTTTTCCACCATATTTATTAATATCTGACACAATTCCTTTATTAACTTTCCCAGAAAGCACCATTTCTACAATTTCCATTGTTTCCTCATCAGTCACACGATTTCCTGCGACAAATTTGCTCTCTTTTCCAATCTTATTCAACATCTCATTTATCTCAGGTCCTCCACCATGCACAATCACAGGATTTATCCCAACATATTTCATAAGAACCACATCTTGAATAAACTGTTCTCGTGCAACAGGATTAACCATCGCACTTCCACCATATTTAATAACAATCGTTTTATTATGATATTTTTTTATAAATGGCAACGCCTTTACCAAAATTTTTGCTTTATCTAAATTTGAAATCATATTTTCCCTTTCTTCATTATTAAAATTTTTCTTATTTTTTAGTTTTTCAAAAATTTAATTTTAAAAATAATTTTTTTCAAAATTTATCTTGAAAAGTTTACTAACAAATAATTCTTAAAATCATAAATTTTATTTTAAAAATTATTAAGTATGATACTCCGCATTAATTTTCACATAATCGTAACTCAAGTCACATCCCCAAGCAGTCGCTTCAAACTGTCCATCATTTAATTCAATAATTATTTCAACCGTTTCAGCCTTCAAAATTTTCTCAGCTTTCGGAACATCAAAATCCTGTGCCATCCCATTTTTTGCAACTTGAACTATGTCATTTCCAGTTTTTAAGAAAATATTAACCTTATCAATCATCAAATCAGCTTCTGAATATCCAACCGCACACAAAATTCTTCCCCAATTTGGGTCGCCACCAAAAACCGCCGCTTTGAAAAGACTTGAAGTGATAACTGATTTTGAAACTTTTTTCGCATCTTCCAGCGTTTTCGCTCCATTTGTTGTAACTTGAATCAATTTTGTCGCACCTTCTCCATCTTTCGCAATTAATTTAGCCAATTCTTCATTCACTTTATATAACGCCTTTTTAAACTCATCATATCCAACCGAATTTTCATCAACAATTTTTTCATTCCCTGCAAGTCCATTCGCTAAAACACAAGCCATATCGTTTGTGCTCGTATCTCCATCGATTGAAATCATATTGAAAGTGTTATCAGCAATTTCAGAAAACATTTTTTGCAACAGTGATTTTTCAATATTCACATCAGTTACAGTAAATGAAAGCATTGTCGCCATATTCGGATGAATCATTCCAGAACCTTTACACATTCCAGCCACTTTAGCTTTTTTTCCAGCAATCTCAATTTCCAAGCAAATTTGTTTAACAAAGGTGTCAGTAGTCATAATCGCAGTAGCCGCATCAATTCCGCCATTTTCTGATAAGTTTTCCACAACTTTCTCAATCCCGTTCTCAATTTTTTCCATATCAAGCTGAACTCCAATAATCCCAGTTGACTGGACCAAAACTTCCTCAGCTTTAAGTCCCAATTTATTCGCAACTAGCTCAGTCATCTTTTTAGCATTCGCAAGTCCAGTATCCCCCGTGCAAGAATTTGCATTCCCACTATTTACCACAATCGCCTGTGTATTCTCATTTTTTATATGTTTGATATCCAAAATAATTGGTGCAGCTTTTGCCAAATTTTTTGTAAAAACTGCAGCTGAAACCGCCTTTTCCTCACTATAAATCAAAGCCATATCTTTTTTTTCACTTTTTTTCAATTTTGCCGATATTCCAGTCGCTTTAATCCCTTTAACATCAGTAATCGTACCATTTTCTATTATTTTCATATAACTTTTGTATGATAAATAATTTTTAATTATTTTCTAAAAATTATAAATCACACGCTCCTTTCTTTTCTTCTGTAAAATCCTATTAATAAAATCTTATTAACAAAATATTTTTATAAATACATCGACAAAAATTCCAATCCTTCATTTTCCTCAAATCCAAATAAAATGTTCATACTCTGAACCGCCTGTCCACCAGCGCCTTTTATCAAATTATCAATCGCCGACACGACAACGATGTTTCCAAATTCCTCGTCATATCGAACCCCAATCTCGCAAATATTACTATTTTTCACATTTTTTATCTCTGGCAAATCTTTTGTAACTCTCACAAAATACTCATTTTTATAAAATTCATTATAAATTTCATAGATTTTTTCTTCCGTCAAACTTTCCTTAAATTCATCCTTCACATCCAAATAAATTGTCGAAAGAATTCCTCTATTTATCGGCAACAAATGCGGAGTAAATACTAAATTAATATTCCCATTCGCTAATTTATCCATCTCTTGCTTTATTTCAGGTGTGTGTCTATGTTTCAAAACATTATAAGCCTTAAAATTTTCATTTACTTCAGCATAAATCAAATCCAATTTAGCACTTCTTCCAGCCCCCGAAACTCCTGACTTCGAATCAACAATAATTTTTTTCGTATCAACAAGTCCATTTTTTAATAACGGTGCCACGCCTAAAATAGCAGAAGTGGGATAACATCCAGGTGAAGCCACAACTTTCGTATTTTTTATTTTTTCCTTATAAAATTCTGGAAGCCCATAAACTGCATTTTTATTGATTTCTGGATAGTTATGTTTTACCTTGTACCATTTTTCATAAATTTCTGAATCATCTAATCTAAAATCTGCTCCCAAATCTATGACTTTTACATTGTTTTCAAGCGCTTTCTTTGTCAATTTTTCTGATAATCCGTGTGGCAATGCTAAAAATAGCACATCAATATTTTTAAAATTTTCTTTTGCTTCTTCCAGAGAAATTAACTTTTTCTCAAAATATTTTTTATAATTTGTATATACATTTCCCATATCTTCCCCAGTATTTGAATGTGATGAAATAAATTCAAGTTCTACCTCCTTATGATTATTTAATATCCAAACCAACTGCTGTCCAGCATATCCTGTTGCTCCAATAATACCAGCTTTTATCATATAAAATCATCTCCTTAAAATATTTTTTTAAAATAAAAGAGCCTTCTTAACAGGCTCCAAATAAAATTATACTTGTATATAAAAATAAAGAGCCAACAACCCAAAAGTCATTGGCAAGAATTATTTTTATTAAAACAGAAATCCATTATAAAAATGATTATATACCTTAGACAAGGGGCTATAATTAAATTGTGCAGCTATTCTGTTATCCCTTATCCTTCTTATCATTTTCATAATACTTCCTCCTAATTATTTTTTATTTATCTTTTGATAAATTTATTTTATCAAAAAAATTATAAAAAATCAATATGTTAAATATATAAGTTTTTTATAGTTACATTAATAAAATTAATGATTCAGTTTTTATGAATGAACATGAACAATATCAAAATCAATTAATATTGGCAGATGATCTGAAAGTTGAGTTTGTATCACTTTATAATTATTAATTTTTATTTCTTCAGAACAAAGTATAAAATCAAGTTCCCTCTTTGGATTCCAACTTGGGAAAGTTGGATCTTTTCTTGTGTTTATATTTTTTAAATTTGAAGCCTTCAAAAACATCTCAATTTCCTCTTCACCCCAAAAAACGTTAAAATCACCAGCTACAATAACCGGCTTCTTACAATTTTTCACAAGATTATAAAGCTGCACAATTTGTTTTTGTCTTGTTTTCCCTCCAAGTGCTAAATGTACAAGAAACACAATCACATCCTTTGTTTCCACTTCAATAATCAATTTTTTCATTCCAATATCCAGATAATGAAATTCTTCCCTTATAATTGAACTTTTAGAAAGTAAAGCATTCCCTTGTTTTCTTACCATTGGAAATTTCATATAATTAGAATCTTCTTCATATTTATATTGATAAACATTATTATTTCTCGTAATTCTCCCAAGAAGTGTAGCCTGATTTCTGCTATACATCCGAAATGATCCCAGATCTACTTCCACAAGTCCCACAATATCTGGCTTATACCTGTTAATAAATTTCCCAATCCGATAAATATGCTTTACAGAACGGCCCAGATATCCCCGTATATGCTTAAATGGCTGATTCAAATACTTTCCAGTTCCATATCGAATATTATATAAAAGAAATTTCATCTTCTCTCACTTCTCTTTCCTGCCTCTTCATAAAATTCTATGTTTCAGCTGTTTTAACATCAAATAAATATATTCAGCAACTTAATATTTTCATTTTTTACAAGAAACCTTAATTTCTCAAACAATAAATCTAATCATATTTACAGTTGCCAAACAGATCAAACAAAATTTATTTTTTTACTATCCCAACTCCATCTCCAAACGGCAGCAGCACAAAATTATATTCTTTATTTAACTTTTCTATAAATTCTTTTAATCTTTTTACAATAGTTTTATACCTTTTTGGAATTTCTTCTTTTTTTACTGCTACAAATCCACGAAACATCAAATTATCAATAAAAATAATTCCATTTCCATTAAGAAGTTCATAACTCATCTCAAAAAACTTCAAATATTGCCCCTTCGATGCATCAATAAAAATAAAATCATATTTTATATCCTTATCAAGCCTTGGAATTTCCTCCAAAGCATCACCCAAAATCATTCTATTCTTCTCAAACAATCCCAATTTCTTAAAATTTTCCACAGCTTTTCCATAACGTTTTTCATCAATTTCCATCGTTGTCAAAAAGCCGCCATTTTCATTAGCAACCCGTGCCAAAAATAGCCCAGAGTATCCTGTTGCCGTTCCAATTTCTAAAATATTTCCAGCTTTCATATTTCTAGCTGTAAAAATCATATAATTCAGCACTTCATCTGTAATAATCGGCACATTTCCCGCTAAACTTTCATTCTTTATATTTTGTACAATTTCATTTTGAATTTTAAATAGATTTTGTGTATACTTTGATGATTCTATAAAATTTTCTATCATAATTTATCCTTTTTTTATTTTAATTATTTGTAAAAATTTAGATTATTGCTATATAAACATTACTGTTACTTTACAACTTCAAAAAGAAAAAACATTCAAAAATCTCAAATTTAATTTCTTAACTTTAATATTTACAACATTTCTCCCATTTTAAAAATTGGCAACATAACTGAAAATACAATCAGTCCAATAATTACTCCGATAAAAATTATCGAAAGTGGCTCAAACATTTTCAAAAACCATTTTATCTTTTCGCTAACCTTTTCATAATAAATTTCATTCAGATTGAAAAATGATATTTTCATTTCTCCAGTTTTCTCTCCAATTGTCAGAAAACTTCTGTATTCATTATCAAAAAAAGTTGTATTTTTAAACGATTTTTGAATACTTTCACCCTTTTCTATTTTCAAAATAATCTTTTTCAATTCCTCATTTAAAACATAACTTTTAGAATTTGTACACATCTTTAAAGATTGGATTAATGGGACATTGGCATCTGTAAGCGAATACATATTTCTTGTAAAATTTAATATACAAATATTTTTATACATTTTTCCAATAATTTTTATTCCCAGAATTTTTTTCTCAAAAGTTTTCTCATTTTGCCTTTTCCATTTTTTAAAACAAAAAGATAAAAAAACTATGATAATCAAAAAAATAATCCCATATTTATCAACTATTTTACTAAAATTTATAACAATTTTTGTAACTTTCGGTAATTCTTGCCCGATATCTGAATAAATTAAGACAAATTTAGGTACAACAAATTTTAATAGTATAAATACGATAACTAATGCTGTAATTATAACTGTTACTGGATAGATGCTCAAATTTTTTATATCCTTTTTTATTTTCTGATTAAATTCATACTTTTCATACAAATTCTTAAAAACTATTTCCAAATTTCCCGTTTCTTCCCCAATTTTAACCATTTCCATAAATTCTCTATTTGCAGTAATTTTGGAAAATGCCCTATGAAGGGAAACTCCTCTTTCAATTTGCTGTTTTGTACGAATTATTTTACTTCTTAAATCTCCATCATAATTCTGTGAAACAATTCCAAGTGTATCAATTAGCGAAATTTTACCATTTAATAAATAATATACACTTTTCGTAAATGATAATAAGTCTTTTTCACTAAGTTCACTTTCCTTACTTTTTATAATACCTACCATTTAATTAATCCTCCCCTTTTGATTAATTACAAATTAATTATTATTTTCTGCTATTTTCCAACGCAATTTTCCCCAATGCAATAGCACCAATAAATCCTGCTTCATCTCCAAGTCCTGGATAAACAACATATTCATCAATTTTTTCCAAAATTTCCTCTTTTTGTACATATCCATTTAAAAATTCCAAGACATATTTTCTAATTAATGGAAACAGTTGCTGTTGTTTCATAACTCCTCCACCCATAATTATTTTTTGAGGCGATAAAATCAAAATATAATTTACTACAGCCTGAGCCAAATAATATGCCTCCATATCCCAAACTTCATCTCTATCAGCAAGGTCAAATCCTTTTTTACCCCATCTGTCTTCTATCGCAGGACCTGCTGCCATTCCTTCCATACAGTCTTTATGGAAAGGACATCTTCCTTCAAATTTATCATCCTTATGTCTTTTCAAAAATATATGTCCCATTTCAGGATGAGTCAATCCTTGAAGCATTTTCCCATCAACAACTGCCCCAGCTCCAATTCCAGTTCCTACTGTAATGTACATAACATTTTTAAGATTTTCTCCAGCACCCCACCAGCTTTCTGCAAGTGCTGCACCATTCACATCTGTATCAAATTCCATTGGAACATCATAATATTTTTTCAATTCTCCAATTAAATTGTAATCGCTCCAGTAAGGTTTTGGAGTCTTTGTAATATATCCATAAGTTTTAGAACCTTTTACAGGATCAATCGGTCCAAAACTTCCAACTCCCATTACATCAAATTTCTTATCTTTAAAATATTCAATGACTTGAGCCATAGTTTCTTCAGGTGTTGTAGTTGGGATGCTTACTCTGTCAATAATTTCCCCATCTTCAGTCCCTAAACCACATATAAATTTTGTTCCTCCAGCTTCAACTGCTGCAATAACTGCCATAATTTCACTTCCTTTTCTCTTTTTTATATTTTTTATTTTATAACATCTTTATAATAATAAATAATTTTTATATTTTTTTCAAAATATTGTCATTATCCTTGTAAAATTCCAATATTTCATCTTGTGTTGCAGTAGCCGTTCCTATTTTTGCCACTACAATTCCAGATGCCATATTTGCAATTACCCCAGCCTCATATAAATCCGCTCCAGCACATATTGAAAGTAAGAATGTCGATATGAAGGTGTCTCCAGCTCCTGTCACATCATAAACTTCCCGTGCCACAGTTGGTATTCTCTTATGTTTAGTCTTAAATAACGAAACTCCCTCTTCACTTCGAGTAAGCACAACACTATCTAATTTAAGCTCATCTTTTAACTGTGCCATTTTTTCAGCAATCTGCTCTTCACTTGTAAACTTTTTCATTCCAAAATAATCTAAAATTTCTTTTCTATTTGGAGTCATTGAAGTTGCTCCAACATAATTTTTAAAATTTTGCGGTTTTGGATCAACCATTACCCTTTTACTATATTTTTTAGCTATTTCAATTACATTCTTTGCCAAATGCTTTGTAAGCAATCCTTTATTATAATCTGAAAGCAATACTGCATCAATATTTTCAATATTTTTTTCAAAATTTTCCAAAAGCTGATTTTGAATATCTTCTAAAATATCAGTATCCTTTTCCCAATCTAATCTCAGAAGTTGCTGTCCTTGAGATAAAACTCTGCTTTTAATAATCGTTGGACGTGTCTCATCCTTCACAATTCCATCAGAATTTATATTTTTATCCTCAAGCTCCCTAACAAACTTCTCTCCATTCGCATCATCTCCAATAACTCCATAAACAAAAACTTTCCCTTTAAGCGAAGTCAAATTATTTGCCACATTTGAAGCTCCCCCAAGCACAAATCTCTCCCTTTCTATATTCACAATTGGAACAGGTGCTTCTGGTGAAATTCTATTCACTTTTCCAATCAAATACTCATCTAGCATCATATCACCGATAACAGCTATTCTAACACTATTAAATTTTTTTATTATTTCTTCAATCCTTTGAATTGAAACCATCTTTTTCCTTTCCTTAACTCAAATTCATTATTTTACAATTATACTTTTAATTTTAGCCTTTACTTAATATTATACTACATATTTCTGAAATTTCCAGTATAATTTATAAATTTTTTATATGAATTGAAAAAATTAAAAAAATTATTTTATCCATTAAGTTTTATCTTGTATAATCGCTTCAATTTCAATATAAATATCTCGTACTTCCCTATTATTTCTTCGATATTTGAACAATGGACCAATTATAGGAATTTTTGACAAAATGGGAACTCTTCTTATTGTTTCCCTGCTCACATCCTGTTTTAATCCTCCAATAAAAGTTGAACCACCATTATTTAATGTAATTGTTGTTTTAGTCTGATTTTTCTGTTTAGCACCAGAAGAAGCATTATAACTTGAAGTCAATTTAAAATTACTTATTTCTGTATCAATTTTAAGTAAAATTTTCTTCACTCCGTTAATTCTTCTAATTTCAGGATTTATTTTAAAAACAATCCCAGCTTCGGAAAAAATCGGCTCTGCATATTCAGTATCATTCTTCGTAGTTTTCTTTTCTCCAACAAGCACTTCTTCTGTAACCTTCAATTCTCCCTCTTCGTTTTCCATAATCATAAGTGTCGGCATAGCCTCAATCCTTATATCCCCATTTTCCTTCAGTAAATTAAAATCTATTCCTAAAAATTTCCCACCTTTAGAAAAAATTGATGCAATCGAAACTTCTCCATTCAAAAATTTTGCTACCAAATTATCCTTATTCGCACCTGCATTATCACTATTTATGCTCCAATCAATTCCAAGCCTTTCAAATAAATTAGAACTTGTATCAATTATAGTTCCCTTTATTATAACCTGCTCCTTCTCCTTATCCAGCGACTTTATAATCTTTTTCATCTCTTCAATTTTATTCTCATCTCCACTAAAAATAATCTTATTATCAATCCCAATCACTTCAAATCCAAAAAAACCATTAAGTGCTTCAGTAATATCCTTACCATTTCTATATTCCAAATCAATCTCTCCGGTTTTCTTTTTTATTTCCTTTACAGTCTGCCGTACCTGATTTTGGCTTTGATTCTGACTATTCCCTTTATTTTTATCTTCTTCCTTTTTATTAGCAGAATTATTATTTTTATGCCCATCCTGACTATTTTTACTGCCTTGCTTACTATTATTTTTGGCTTTATTCCCATCATTTGTCTTTTTTTTATTATCAGTCTGCACTTTTTTTGGAACTTCATAAATAAATATCTTTTTAGCACTTTCCACATCACTTTTATTAACATAGTCAGCCACTTTTGCTCCAAAAATATTATTTCCTGAAAAATAAGAAAATAGAACTAAAACAGTCATAAACCTAAATCTTCTCTTTCCTTTCAAAATTGTAATCCCCCCTTTTTTCAATTTTAATCTTTTTATTCTTTCTAATTTTTTAATAATAAATAGTTCCTCTTCATTAATTTAATTCCTACATTTTTTTATAATAAAAATCTTACTAAATACTAATTTTACCTTTATTTTCAACTTTTTCAATAAACCCTAGCGAAATTTTAAATCCATCACTCGTAAGTTCCATAAACATTTTAGATGTATCAATATATTTTCTGCTTTTATTCACAAAATAAACAAATTTTCCAAAATTATTCAAACTTCCATATACTGTAAAATGAATATATTTAAGCCTATACCCATTTCTTTCCCATACATTTTCAGACTTTGAAATTTCCTTCATTTTCAGTCCGCTATCGTGTGAAAATACATAAATCATCTTCTTAAATTCCGATTCATTTTTTATGGATAAAAACGACAATTTATCTGTAATTGCCATTATTTCGTTATATTCTCCCATAATTTTACTTCTTTCGGCATTTTTACTTTCCACCACATTCACAATTTTATTTTCCAGATTTCTTTTATTTTCAATTAAAATTTTTCTATTATTCAAAATTTCCTTATATTTCCCATACTTTTTATTAATACTTACCAGCATAAAAACAATTCCAACTACAAATATTATCATCTTAAAATTTAATTTTATCATTTTTCTCTTCCTATTTTTTTAATTTTGAAATGGCTCAATCACATATTCAAAAACTGTTGCCGTGTCATTATCCTTCAAATATCCCAATTCAGAATTTGGATACCTTCTCAAAATATTATTCTCAAGTCTCTCAAAATTGTTAAAATTTTCCATTTCCCCCTGCACAATCCATTTTGCCTTTTCATAATTAATTTTTGTATAATCAATCCCATTCTTACTATTTTCAATTAAAAATTTTATAACTGAATAATACTCCCGCCTTTTTATCCCGCCATCAATATCACGAAGAGTCGCAAGTTCCTTTGAATAATCAGGAATTTCTTCAGCCTTTCTTTTCAAATAATCCTTTTCCAGCGACTTTATCTCCCTCTGGATAACTTCATTTTCCACAGTTTTTTTCTGAAGCGGAATCGAATTATAAATCAAGAAGTATGCAAATATAAGAATTCCAGCAATAACAACATCCAAAACTTTTATATTTTTTACACTTTCCTTATCAAAAATAGCCATTCTCTTTATAAAATCAAGACTATTTGAAAGTTCTTCTCCTGCAAATATAACTTTTACATCATTTTCTTCATCTCCAACAACTACCATATCTCCAAAATCAAAATTTTCAACATCGTCCACATCTTCAATTTTCAGTTCAATTTTTTCAACCTCAACAATTTTCTCATCCTCAATTAAAATCCTAAGACTATTTTCTTCTCCCAACTGCAAAATTTCAATCTTACCATTTTCATTCTCTAAATTATTACTATTTTCCAAAAATTCTTCATTTATATCAATTTCCTTTATTTCACCAAAATTTCTATTAATTTTTCTATTCTCAAGAATTTCTATTTCTTGAACCTCTTCAACATCTCTATTTTCAAAAACTTCAACTTCTTGAATCTCTTCAACATCTCCAATTACATTCTGAAAATTCTCTTTATTCTCAAAATTTTTATTCTGATTCGTTTCAAAATTTCCATCTTTATAATAATTATAGACAGCCTCAAAATCTATCTTCAATTCAGAAATTACTGCCGAATACTTTTTCAAGCAATTTTTTATCCTAACAATTTCCCTTTTATCTAAATAAATATCTAAAAACTGATTTTCCAAATGATTTATAACCATTTTTCTTTTTACAAAATTAATTTTTTTCTTAAAAACTTCTGAAATATCTTCAAATTTTAGAGATTTTTTCTCCGAATCTTCAATATTATTTTCTCTTTTACCAGTTTCTTCCATATTTCTATCAAAATTATCAAACAAAAAATATGAATAATGCAAAATCACAGCCAATTTCACATTTTTTTCAATATTATTTTCCTCAAAAAACGACTCCAAAGCCATTTCCAATTCCTGATTTTCAAAAAAATATATTTCATCATTAAAAAATATATAGATTTTATTTTTACTTCTTATATATATTTTTATTTTTTCTTCCATCACTCCCCTTTACTATTTTAATTATTAATTATATTTATATATTCATAAATTTTTAAACAATATAATGTTTTTTTATACTTTTTTAAAAGAAAATTTTCTCCTTTCCATTATTATTATTTTAATTTTATAATTTTTTAAATTCTATAATTTTATCTGAAACTATCGAATATAATTTTATAAAAATTCTGATTCCACAACTCTCATCTCTACTTCCAGCGGACTTACTCTCTTAAATACAATTTTTTCACAAAACAAAATCTCTTCATCTAGAATTTTCCTTGCAAAAATAACTTTTAACTCACCATAAACCTTATTTTCCTCAAGCGGCAGCGAATATTCATTATCACTTTCATCACTTATAGACTTAATCCTGTAATTTCCAATACTTTCAATATCTTTTCCTAAAAATATCAAGTTTTTCAATTCAGCATTTTGTCCATCTTTTTTCAAAACACTGTCAAAATATCGCTCTTTTTTCTCTAATAAAACCAAATTCCCATCAAAATTAATCCCATTTTTCAAGATTCTTTCTATATTTTGATTTTCCTTTTGAATCAAAAACTTTTTTTCTATCTTAGTTTCCTTATGGCTTTTTAAAAATATCATATCCTTCTTCTGTTGCACATAATAGACAAAATTAATTGAAAATGCTGAAATTATTGATAAAATTACTAAAACATAAACTAAACTTGCCCCTTTATTTCTTTTTTTATTTTTTACTCCTTTATTATTTAAATTTGACTTTTCTCTATCCAATCTTTTATTTCTTATTTCATCAAAATATTTATTTTTCATTACCCAAAACCTCAATTTATACTGAATACCATTATTTGATAACGTAAACTTAACTTCTTGATAAAAAAATCCGTTATTTATAGAAATCATATTAAATTTTTACAACTCTGACATCTTCATTTTTATTTTCTTTCAATCGAATAATTAACAATTCTCCCACTTTTTCAAACTTTGCTTCATCAAATTTTCCAATTTCCACTTTACTTCCAAATTTTCCTAAATTTTCAGCATCTGAAACAAAAAGTTTTCCTTTTTCATATTCAATTTTATAAAAAATTTCATTCAATTTAAAAACTATCAAATTTTCCCTGATAAAAATATCATTATTTTCCTTCTCGTAAGAAAATTTCCGAATATCCCTATTTTTTATATCCAAAACAATCTTATCCATTGAAAAATACATTTTCTCATACATTTTCTGATTATTCTTCTTAGCCTTTTCCACAATAACTATCCGCTTTAAAAATACAGAAATTACAAACACGAGCACAGAAAATATAGACATACTTATCAATATTTCTACCAGCAAATATCCATCTTTTCTACTTTTTATTTTTCCAATCATTTTCCTCCTTAATTTTTATCATTTTTAAAAGTTTATATAATCTCATCAATACAGCATTTTTCAACTTTAATTTTCATATTTTTACCATTTATCGTTTAGGAAGCTTGACTTCTTGTTACTACAAATACTATTTAACTAATTTTTAAAGATTTCACTTTTTATCTATTAAATGTATTTATACTAAACCCCATTTGAATAACAAATACATTGTAAATCTTTTTAGCAGATTAAACCTGATATTATATTCGCTTTTTAAACAGGGGATAGTATTAGATACTTACAGAAATCTATAAAATCCAATTAATACAAAAATTTTAAACTTTTATTTTTATAATTAACTATTTTTATCAAAATCAGGAAAATAATAATCCTTTATTTTATCAACTTTTATTTCAAAAATATATTCCTTTTTTCCAGACTCATTTATAAAATACTCATCTGTTCTTTTTATCTCCACATTTATTTTCTCTTCTTGTGTTTTTCCTTTTTTATCCTTCCTCCCTTCCAAATTTTTTAAAATTTGATATTTTTTTTCAACTGCAAATCTATTATAAAAATCATCCACTTCTGAAATCTCATATTTCCCATTAAAATTCAGTATTTCTTCATATTTTTTTGCCTTTATTATTTCAATCATATTTTCAATATTCACATTTTTTTTATTCAAATCATCCACTTTCACATCTGTCTGAAATGTTTTCAAAAATAAATTTGCAATTGGAATGATAGCAACTGTAACAAAAAACATCGAAATAAGACTTTCAATTAACGTTTCTCCCCTATTTTTTACCATATTTTCACCAACTTTTATTTATTAAAATTTCAAAAATAATATAACTTGCAACAATAAATGGTGCAAATGGTATATATTCATACTTCTTCCATTTTTTCAAAAATAAAAATAAAGAAGCAATAACTCCTGAAAAAATATACAAAATCATATAAAAATTCAATATTTTCTCTATTCCAAAATATTCCAAAAGTCCACCAATCCCCATCATTAGCTTCACATCCCCAAAGCCTATCAACGTTTTTCTAAAATAATCTTCTAAAATATAAAGCACTATCATTGGCATTGAATAGGCACAAATTCCCAAATAATACTTTTCTAAATTATCGTTTTGAATTGCGGCTATTAATCCTAAAATAATTAAAATAACAACACTCTCTTCAGGAATTATCCTCTTTTTTATATCAACCCAAATTATTCTAAAAAAAATACAATATTTAACAACTTCGATTATACTATTTATTATTTCAAATTTCATTATTTTCTAATTTCTTCCCCCGCAAATGCCTTACTTCCCGCAGCAACTTTAGCAAAAACCTCTCCATCCTGATAAACTATATTTCCTTCAATATTTCCAATTTTAAATTTTCCGCTGCTATCCAGTCCAATCCCAAGTTTATTTAGATTTCCATGCTCTGTCAAAATATCCTGCAAATTTTTAGGTGAATTTCCTCCATGATCAATACTCCAAGAAGTTGTAGTATTATTAAGCTCTGCAACTGCTCCAATAACCTTACTTCTATTAGCCTTATTCAAATATTTCCCCACTTGAGGCACAGCAATTGCTGATATTATTGTAATAATTGCCACTACCAGAATCACTTCCACAAGTGTAAATCCCTTTTCACGATCTCGTAACTCTTTATCTTCCTCCTTTCTTTTCGTCTTTTCAATTTTGTTTTTCACATTTTTCATATCCTTATTCACAACTACCCACCTCTTTTATTAATATTTATTTAATTATTTATACTATATTTTTAAATAAATGTCAACAAAAAATTAATTTTTTTTTAAAATTATTAAAAACTTTAAGTTTTGATTTTAAAAAAAAAGACTATACTTAAAAATTCTCTTTTTAAGTCAGTCTTTTTTAAATTTACATTATAAATAAAAATTATAAACTTTCTACATTTTCAATATTTATAACTTCAATTTCTTTATTAATTTTTTTAATTAATCCAGCTAATACTTTTCCTGGTCCAATTTCATAAATCTTTGTAACTCCATTTTCAGACAGTCTATTTATTGTGTCAACCCATTTTACTGGACCAAATGTTTGATTGTACAATTCACGTTTTATTTCTTCAGCAGAGGCTAAAATGTTTGCTGTAGTATTTGCAATAATTGGAGTTGTTGGATCACTCCAAGTATAATTTTCAAATTCTTTTTTTAAAGTTTCGGCAACAGGCTTCATCAATGATGAATGGAAAGGTCCTGAAACTGCTAGTGGCAATGCTCTTCTTGCACCTTTTGCCTTAAATAATTCAAGATTTTTTTCAATTACTTCTTTTTCTCCAGCAATAACAGTTTGCTTTGGTTCGTTATAATTTACTGCTTCTACAGTTCCATCAATTTCATTGCAGATATTTTCAATATCTGCTGCACTAAGTCCCAATATTGCAGCCATCCCACCACTAATATTAGCATTGCTCATTATTTCCCCTCTTTTTGAAATTAATTTTAATGTATCAATTTCATTCAAAACTCCAGCAGCATATAATGAACTGTATTCTCCTAAACTGTGTCCAGCCACAAAATCTGCATTCATTCCCTTTTTCTTTAATAATTTTGTTAAGATAACTGAAAATAGTGCAATTGCAGGCTGTGCATATTTTGTATTTTTTAACTCTTCATCAGTTCCTTCAAAAATAACTTTTTTCACATCTTCATTATTTTCAAAAATCTTATCAATTAATTTTTTATTTTCATCATTTACCTCATCATATAACTTTTTTCCCATTCCAGCATACTGTGTTCCCTGTCCTGGAAATACAAAAGCAATTTTTGACATATAAACTCTCCTTTTAATTCTTTGTTTTTTAATACTCAAAAACTTTTTTCAAAATTAAAAAAACTATTTTTTTATTTCTTCAGCATCAACTACTTCTTCTTTTGACTCTTTAGTATTTTTATTACTAAATTTAGTTAATTTTTCTTTATCAACAGTTTCTTTTATACCGAGTCCAATAACAGCTAGTCCAAAAATCAATGGAACTATGAATAATGGTAAACCTTCCCAAACATAACTAGTAATATACAAATATACTCCTATACCAAGAAAAATCCATCCATGTTTTTTCTTTTTAACTAAGAAATAAGCTCCTACAAGAATCATAACTACTTGATAATTTACAATGTACTTCATAATATCTTCAGGTATAAATTTAAATAAACTTAAAACTACAATTACCAATCCCCAAAATATTTTTGAATTCATAATTTTTCCTCCTTAATATTTAAAAATTTTATTTTTTACATACAGAAATTTTTATTTAAGTTACTATTTATAGTTTTAGACTAACAAATTACTCGGTATTTTATTTTTTTATTTTGATAAAAATTCAAAATGTCTTTAATTTATAATATTTTATTATAATTCTAAATTTATAGAGTAAATCTAATATATTTAATTTTAAATATTCTCTATTACATTATACTCTAAAATTTTTAAAATTACAAGTTTTGACAATTTTTTAATTGTATGTTTATAACAAATCAATAATTTTTATAAATTATTATTTTGAAATTTCAACCATAATCGAACCATAAGTAAGCCCTCCACCAAATCCAGTAGCAACAAACTTATCTCCCTTTTTAAGTTTTCCTTCCTTTATTGCTTCATCAAGTGCTATTGGAATTGAACCCGCCGAAGTATTTCCATATTTATTCAAATTTACAAAAAATTTATCTAACGGCTGTTTAAATCTTTTTGCAATTGACTCAATAATTCTAATATTTGCTTGATGCGGAATAAACAAATCAATATCATCTGCAGTAATTCCTGCTTGCTCTAGCACATTTTCGACTGTTTCTGGAAATACTCTTACTGCAAATTTAAATATTTCTCTTCCATTCATTTTCAAATAAATATCCTTATTTTCAATCTTTTCTTTTGATATAGGTTCTTTAGTTCCTCCTGCAGGCACTAAAAGTTCACTTGCTCCAGAACCGTCAGCCACAAGATGGCTTGCCAAATATCCTCCATTTTCCACTTCTCCAAGTACAACAGCTCCTGCACCATCTCCAAATAGGATGCAAGTTCCCCTATCTGTCCAGTCAACTACTCTTGACATTGTTTCTGCCCCAATAACAAGCACTTTTTTATAAAGTCCAGCCGCAATAAAGCTATGTCCAGATGAATAGGCATAAACAAATCCTGTACAAGCTGCACCTAAATCAAATGCAGCAGCATTTATTCCCAATTTATCTTGAACTAATGCCGCAGTTGACGGTGTTCCGTAATCTGGAGTCATTGTTGCAACAATGATCAAATCAATTTCATTCTTATCTATTCCTGCATCTTCAATCGCCTTTTCTGCTGCCCTAAATGCCAAATCAGATGTAGCTTCATTTTCATCTGCAATTCTTCTTTCCTTGATACCAGTTCTAACTGTTATCCATTCATCATTTGTATCCACAATCCCTGCCAAATCATCATTTGTCATTATCTTTTCAGGCACATAAGATCCTGTTCCTAAAATCCCAACTTTCATATCTCACCTCAGATTTATTTTTATTTTTCCCATTTATATTTCTTTTCTTTTGCATAATTTTACACTTTTCAAATTTAAAATTATTCTACTAAAGTCTATCACAAAAAACTTAAAAATACAACTGCAAAACACCAAAATTATCAAACTAAAAAAGTTAAAAAAAAAGCAAGACATAAATCCTGCTTTGAAAAACTATTCGGCTTCCGTAGCTTCATTAGCTATTACTTGTCTACCTCTGTAAACTCCTGTTTCCAAGTTTAATCTGTGTGGTCTTCTTATTGATCCATCAGCTTCTACGACGATGTTTGGAGCTTTGATTGAATCGTGTGATCTTCTCATATTTCTTTTCGCTTTAGAGGTTCTTTTCTTAGGTACTGCCATTATTTATCGACTCCTTTCTAATTTTTATATCTTTAATATTTTAATTTAATATTGTAAAAACAATTATAGAAAATCATAATTTTTTACACTTATACAAACTATTATAATAAATCTAAAGCCATTTGTCAAGGCTTTAATCTATTTTTTACATTTATTCATAAAACTTTTTACTATTTTGGCAGATCTTACTACATTTTATTATGCAATTTATGTTACAAAAAAATTATTTTTATTTTATTAAATTCTAAATACATATAGTTGCCAAACAGGTCTATTGTTTAAATTTCTTGTTTTTTTCCACTCTTTGAGAGAAGAAATTCCGATGCTTATAACTACAAATACTACTGTTAGTCAATTTTTACCTCTTTTACTTTCATAGCCACTTAATTTTTTTCAATAATAATTTTATAATTTTTCTCAGTATTAAACTCAAGATTTTTTATTTTTTCAGCGATTTCATCTGTCATTGTTTCATTTCCAATAACTAAAACAACAAAGTTTTCATTATTATTTGCATCTATCAGTTTCCCAATTTTAACTCCACTAATGCTATTTGAAAAATTTTTATACAAAACGTTTTCAACAGTTTTTAAATCACTTTCCAAAATTGCCTGATCTTCATTTTTACTTGGTAATGCAATGCTTTCTGTATTTTCTTTTGTTTTTTCTTCATTTAAATATTTTGATAAGTCCTGTGCTGTCAAATATTTTTCATTTGATAACTGCTGTATTTTTAATTTGTAGTTTTTCAATTTATATTTTTCCAGTTTTTTTTCTAATTTTTCAATATCCTGTTTTTTAAAAGCCTCTCCTACAATTTTTAAAGTAACAGTTTTATCTTTTTTATTAACAGAATTATCAAAAACATAATGATTATTTAATTCCTTTGAAATAAATTTTTTTAATGAATTTTCAGTTGCTGTATCCTGAACCAAAGTTGCCGCTGTATATATACTTGGAACAATTACAATTAAACTTCCTATATAAAATATTATTTGCTTTTTTATTGAAATTTTATGTCCTGCTTCAAAAATATTTCCAGAATATATTATCAAACCAACTAATGTTGCCATCATTATAAAAAATACATTTATTATAAATAAATATCCTGCTCCAAGAAAAATTTTGGGATTCCCATGAGCAATTCCAAATCCTACTACACATAAAGGCGGCATTAATGCAGTTGCAATTGCTACTCCAGGAACAACATTTCCGCCATCTTCCTCCGCTTTTCCAATTACTCCTGCAATTCCACCAAAAATTGCAATTAATACATCCCATAAAGTTGGAGAAGTTCGAGCTAATATTTGCGGAGTCGCTTCATTTATAGGGCTTACTAAAAAATAAAAAGTGGAACTTATCACACTTATTAATATAAAAATTCCCAGCCTAAAAAGCGACACATAGACTCTTTTTAAATTTCCATTTGACAGTCCCAATCCTATTGATTGAATTGGTGACATTAATGGTGAAATCAGCATAGCTCCAATAATTACAGCAACAGAATTTGTATTTAAACCTATCGAAGCAATAATCATTGCACAAATAAGAATAAACATCGTTTCCTTTGTAAAATCAGAATCTTCAATAATATTTCGTTTTAAAATTTTATATTTCTCATGTTTTATTTTTTCTATCATTTTACTATATCTCCTTTATATTTTTATATTATAGTCATTTGTAAAAGTCTAAAAATACGATAAGTACAGTTTTTTTATTCCAACAAACTTAATCATCTTCATAAACAGGCTCAATATGAATTAATACCCTCTTTATATTTTTATATTTATGCTTAATTTTTTTTGAAATCCTATTTGTAACTTCATGTGCCTCTTCAATAGTCTTATTTTTATCCATCCTTACATCTGCAAACACATAAATATCCTTTCCAGAAGTAGTCATTCTAAAGTCATGTGCATTTTCAATTTCCTTAAACTGCAATATTTCAGAACGTATTTTCTCAATTAATTCATTGTCTTGCGAATCCAGCAATATTAATGAATTTTCCTTTATCAGCTCATAACCGCTTTTTATAATATAAATTGACACGATAAATCCTACAATTGTATCAAATACTGGATGAATTCTTGATAAAAATAATCCTACTAAAACAGAAGTTGAAATTACAATATCTGTGTTATAATCTGCAAGCAGTGAATTTATTAATGAATTATTATATTTTTTTGCTCTTTTCTTCATAAAAGACAACTGAAATATTTTTATTAATATTGCCAAAATCGTTACAACTATTGGAATAACTGTAATATTTAAATTATTTTCACTACTAAGAGATATCAACTTTGAAAAATTATCTTTTATCAGCTCAAAAGCCGTTATCATTATAAATGTCCCTATTATCACACTAAAAACTGACTCTATCTTCCCATGTCCAAAAGGATGTTCCTTATCTTCAGGATTACTTCCAACTTTTAATCCCACAATAACCAACACATTCGTAATCAGATCTGAAAGTGAATTTAATCCGTCTGAAAGTAGCGACATGCTGAAAAAAATCTTTCCAGCCACAATCTTTAAAAAAGCTAAAATAATATTTACACAAATTGCAAATTTTGAAATAAAAAGCATATTTTCTTCCTGCTTTTTTCTTTCTCTCAAATTATTCAATATATATCCGTCTTGTGTTCTTATAAACCGATGTTTTTCAAGAAAATTATTCATTTTTTTATGATTAGTTATAATTAGTGAACCAAAATTTTTATTTGTAAGCCAATTAATTATATGTTTCAAAAAAAACGTCCCATATCCATTATTTCTCAATTTCGGTAAAATAAATATTTTTTTCAGTTCTGCAATATCATTTAAAGAAAGAACTGCATAACCATATAAATCTTCTTCATTATATAAAAAATATATATCCTCCTTTTCCTTATCAAAAGAAAATTTCGGATCTATCTCCAATATATCTATTAAAATTTTATTAATATTCTCTTTTCTATCCCATTCCACTACTTTCATTGTGAAACCTCCATTCATAGCTAAAGAAATCAAAATAAACAAGTTTAAGATTTTAAAATAATTACTCAAATAAAAATAAAAAGTCATACATCAAACTCTCGAAAACGTTCTACCATCCGTTTCTTAAGTCAAAAGCTCAAAAACAGCTACCCTATAAACCTAAAGAAATCAACTTAGTGCTGCTTCGTTCCCGACCTGACACATTTCGCTAACTCTCTACAATATAGGACTATTTTCTCAACACTTTTGAAATAAGACGTTGACACTAAAACTTCCCTCAAATTTGACATCACCTCTACTAAAGCGGGTTGTAGATACAGGGCACCGCTAACTCCCCGGCTAGTATGACTTAGTTAGTATATCACTTTTTTTCAAAATTGTCAACATTATAAAAAATTATTTTTTTTATTTTATGTACACTTCCTGTTTTAATGCCTTCTGTAATATCTGCGAAAAATTTAAATTTTTTATTAAATAAATTATTTCTCAAAACTCAAAAGCTCCATCAATTCCTTCTCATCCATTTCAAAAATCTCTTTTGAATCCTTATTATTATTTCCATTATTTTTACCTAAAATATTTTCACTCAAAGCCCGCTTATTCTCCTGAATTTTTATTATTTTTTCCTCAATTGTTCCTTCAGTTATAAGCTTAATAACTTGAACACTCCTTTTCTGACCAATTCTGTGGGCTCTATCGCTCGCCTGATTTTCCACAGCAAAATTCCACCACGGATCATAGTGAATTACAACATCTGCTCCAACTAGATTTAATCCTGTTCCGCCAGCCTTCAGGGAAATTAAGACAACTTGCCCTTCGCCTGAATTGAATTTTTTAGAAATTTCCATTCTTTCTTTGGACTTTACACTTCCATCAATGTAAAAATATTCTACTTTTTCTTTTTCCAATTCTTCCTTTATTTCTTCCAATGTTCCTAAAAATTGTGAAAAAATAATCATTCTATGACCATTTTCTAAAATATCTGGTATCATTTCCCTCAATAATTCAATTTTAGCAACTTCACCAGTATAATTCTCATCAAATAATTGTGGAGAATTGCAAATTTGCCGTAATTTTGTCAAAATTGCCAGAACTTTTAGGTTGTTATTTTCCTCCTTGTCAAATCCCCTAAGCTCCTTCTTCGCCCTTTTAACATAAGCCATATACAGCTTTTTCTGCTCTTTGCTCAATTCTACAATCATATTATTTTCAACTTTTTCAGGCAATTCTGTTAGCACTTCATCTTTTGTTCTTCGCAGAATAAATGGAGAAACTATATTTTTCAAATTAAATATTTTTTTTGAATCTGGATTATTTAATGAATTTTTATATTTTTTTCTAAATTTTGTTATGTTATCAAGATAACCAGGCAAAATAAAGTCAAAAATCGACCAAAGTTCCATAATGCTGTTTTCAATTGGAGTTCCTGTCAAAGCAAAGTTTACAGTGCTTTTTAACTTACTTGTCGCTTTTTTTACAAGAGAAGATACATTTTTTATATTTTGCGCTTCATCCAATATTGCCACATCAAATTTCTTATTGTTATAATTTTTCACATCATTTCTAAAAGTTTGATAAGTCGTTATCAAAATTCCTCTTTCAGTTTTTTCAATTAATTCTTTCCTTGTTTCAGCATTTCCTTCTACAAGAATCGGCTTTATATCCGAAAATTTATAAAACTCCTCCTTCCAGTTATGTAAAAGCGAAGTCGGAACAATAATTATCCCAAGCAAATCTTCATTTTCTAACTGAATTTCCGAAATAAGCGAAATCGCCTGCAAAGTTTTCCCAAGTCCCATATCATCTGCCAAAATTCCACCAAATCCAATATCATACATATTTTTAAGCCAATTAAACCCAATTTGCTGATATGGAAATAATTTTACCTTTATATTTGAAGGCTCTTTATTTTCACGTTTTTTTATTTTCTGAAAAAGCTGCTTAAATTCTTCAATTTCATTCAATTCCTTGTTAATACTGCTAGAAACCTGTGCCAGCTGCAATGCCTTTATTTTAGAAATTTTATTTTCACCAATTTTCAAATCGTTCATTGCATCAACGATTCCAACCATTTCTTCAGTGCTCCTATTGGCAATTTTCACAAGTTCACCGCTTGACAATGTCACAAATTTCTCTTCATTTCTTACTGATTCCAGAACTGTTTCAACATCCTTCTCATCAATTCCCTCAATATTGAAATTTACACTAAAAAGTTCATTTCCTACAGATCTTATATTAATATCCACGCCAATTTTACGAACTTTTTTTATTTTATCACTTACATTAATATTCACTTTTTCTGAATATTTTTCATCAATAATATCAGCCATTGCTGAAAATTCATTTCTATCAATCACTAGTACAATGTCATCTGATTTTAACTGCTTTTCTCTAAACCCAATATAAATTTTATACTCTAAATCAATAATCTGAGCACTTGCATATTTTTGAAAATCTTCAGAAATTTCCCTTTGAAGTTTTTTATTTTTTTTAGGAATAAAATATTCGTCATCTGTCCTAATACTTTCCTCAATGCAGGAAATCGTTACTTGAAGTTTATTTTTTCCATTGCCTTCCTCTACAAAAATATTTACTGCTCCGTACTTTTCTGTAACCTTAGCAATTGGAATTTCGTATTTTGAAAGAACTTCTTTTATTTCATCAAACAGCTTTCCTGATATTTCATTCAGATATTCTGTCCCCTTTCTAGTTCCATCTGTAAGAGTATTCATTATTTCCCACTCTGCATCACTCATTTTATGAAATTTTTCAATATTTGACACACCATTTTTTAAGGTAAAATAACGACTTGTTGATGATAAAACTGTAAAGTTTCTTATAATTATTTTTTTATTTCCATTCTTATCTTCTTGAAATGCAAATATTGGCTCGTATTCTCCAGTCACATAAATTGTCTTACTGCCAGATCTTATTGTCTTTTTATTTTCTATGGCTGAAAATATCTGTTCTGCCAGCATTGGATTCATTATTTCACCTTGTGGCTTTCCATAATAATAATAACTATTATTATTAAAATTCATTCCAAATTCATTTTTTTTCTTAAAATAGTTGCCAAGGTTTTTTATCACTTTTTTATCTATTTCATTAAAATAATGCAAATTTGGATTATAAATATTTTTTTGAGTAATTTCATAAAACTGCTCATTTTCTACTGAATAAATAAAATATTCTAACTCCTTTATATAATTTAAACTTTTTTCTCCTGCCTTTACTCTCAATGTTGATAATGTAGATGATAACTGCTCTATTTCAAGTGCCAGCTTATACTCGTTTTTTTCTGAATCTGGAATCTTAGTTTTATCAATTCTTTTTTTTAATTTTTCCAGCTTTTCCCTAAACTCTTTAATTTCTTTTTCTTCAATCTTCTCATAAGTATTTTCTTCTTTTTTTCCTAAAATCTTTTCAGCTTCTCTAAGAATTTCATCATACACTTCATTTTCTGAAATTTTTATACGATTACTGCTATTTTTATCTTCTTTTTCTCTTTTAAATTCTCTATTTTCCTTAAAATAAATATTTCCAGCCTTAACTTCAACATCTGCAGCCATCCCAGTTGCAATAATATGCTTGCAAGGCTTTTTTGTATCTTTAAAGTTAGGACAGTCACAACCATATATAATTCTATTATCTGGCTTTCCATCTTCATAAAAATAAGTTATATTAACATTGTAGGCATTTCTATAATTTCCATCAACTTGTGATTCTACCACTATTTTATCATCTTTTTTCATAAACAACATTAATTTTACTTTTTGCTTATTAAAATACTCAACTCCCCTATTCACAATAGACAAAGCAGTTAATTTTCTCAATCTGTCAAATATTCCTTCCAACTTTTACTTTCCTTTCAAAAAATATTCTCAATTCACACTAAATATTATCTTACCAAAGAATTTTCATTTTTTCAACAAAAAAAACAGCAAAACCGAAATTTTGCCGTAATTTAAAATATTTTATTAAGTTTGAACAAATAGTTTTCCATCTTTTATAAACATATTTTTTACTTTAACTTTTTTGTCATCATCATAAGTATAAACCTCATTAGTTTCCAAGTAATTTGAAACAAGCGCCTTCAGTGATTTTGCCATGACTGAATCATCTATTTTATTACCTTTTTCATCAGTAATTTTAGTAACGTCTAAATCTACCAGATACAATTTATTTGTTTTTGGATCAAATTTTACTTGACTGTTTAAAAATATCGAACCTTTCGCTTTTCCTGCCAAAAGTGAAACATCATACTCAGCTGAAAAATAAAGTCTATCTCCTGCAAAACTAATTACAGGACTTTTGAGCCCAACTTTTCCCAACAAGAAATTCTTTTCAATCGGAAACTTTTTATTTAATTCTTTTGTAATCATAGAATCAGGCACTCTCAACGTTTTATTCGCCAAAAGATCGCAAGATACTATTCCAAATGCTATTACAAGCATAAATAATACTATTTTTAAAAATAAATTTTTATTTTTCATTACCAATCTCATTCTCCTTTTCTTCTTTTTACAATTAGTTTTAAAAGTCCATTAATACAATATTTTTAAACTTTTATAACTAAATCTACTTTAACTAATCATACAAAATATTATTTATTATTTCATATTTTTAAAATTAGTTTTATCTTTTAACCCCAAAATTTTATTTTATTTACTGACCATTTGCTAAAATTTACTGTTATCACTTGCTACAAAATTCCATCAATAATCTTTTTTCAAATATTTTTTCAAAAATTTTCCTGTCCAAGATTTTTTATTTTTAGCAATTTCCTCAGGCGTTCCTTCTGCAATAATCTGTCCACCTTTGTAACCACCTTCAGGCCCTATATCGATAATGTGGTCCGCAACCTTAATTACATCCAGATTATGCTCAATTACTAAGACTGTATTCCCTTTATCAACCAATCTGTTTAACACTTCTAATAATTTTCTGATATCTTCAAAGTGAAGCCCTGTCGTAGGTTCGTCCAAAATGTAAATAGTTTTTCCTCTTGACATTTTTGATAATTCAGTTGCAAGTTTTATACGTTGAGCTTCCCCTCCTGAAAGAGTTGTCGCAGGTTGTCCTAATTGAATGTAATTCATTCCTACATCCATCAATGTTTGCAATTTTCTCTCAAGTGATGGAATATTTTTAAAAAATTCGTATGCTTCTTCAACTGTCATTTCTAGCACATCTGCGATACTTTTTCCTTTGTACTGAACTTCTAATGTTTCTCGATTGTATCGTTTTCCTTTACAAACTTCACATTCCACATAAACATCTGGTAAGAAATTCATTTCAATTTTATTAATTCCAGCACCGCTACACGCTTCACATCGTCCACCTTTTACATTAAATGAAAATCTTCCTTTCGAATATCCACGCACTTTCGCATCGTTTGTCTGTGAAAATAAATCACGAATATCATCAAAAATTTTAGTATATGTCGCAGTATTTGATCTTGGAGTTCTCCCAATCGGCGACTGGTCAATGTCAATCACTTTTTCCAAGTTTTCAAGCCCATCGATTCCACCATTTTCAAGTGGATACAATTTCCCTTTATTTAGCCTGTTGTGAAGCTCCGGAAACAATGTCTGATTAATCAATGTCGACTTCCCACTTCCTGAAACCCCCGTTACAACCGTTAAAACTTCAAGTGGAATATGTGCTGTCACATTTTTCAAATTATTTCCTTTTGCATTTTTCAAAACAATTTCTTTAGTCGCTTTTCTTCTTTTTTCAGGCACTTCAATTTTAATTTTTCCGTTCAAATATTGTGCTGTCAATGATTTTTTGTTTCTCATAACTTGTTTTGGCGTTCCTTGTGCTACAACCTTTCCTCCATTAATTCCAGCACCTGGACCTATGTCAATTAAATAATCCGCTTCTCTCATCGTATCCTCATCATGCTCTACAACTATCAAGCTATTCCCGATGTCACGCAAATCCTTCAAAGTCGCAAGTAACTTGTCATTATCCCGCTGATGAAGTCCAATACTCGGCTCATCAAGCACATAAATCACGCCAGTAAGCCTACTTCCAATTTGAGTCGCAAGTCTAATTCTCTGCGATTCCCCACCAGACAGCGTTTTCGTCATTCTAGCAAGACTCAAGTAATCAAGCCCAACATTTATCATAAATTTTAGCCGTTCTTTTATTTCCTTCAAAATTTCAGCTGCAATCTGCATTTGTTTTTCCGTAAGCTGAATTTTTTCATAAAAATCAAGTGCATCAACAACACTCACTTCAGTCAAGTCAATAATACTCTTATCATTAACCGTTATCGCCAGTACAACATCTTTAAGCCGTTTCCCGTGACAAGTTTTACAAGTTCTCTCTGTCATATATTTGGCTTCCATCTCTTCCTTTGCCGACTCCGAAGCAGTTTCTCTATATCGACGCTCAATACCATTCACAATTCCCTCAAAATCCCTATTTCCATTATAACTAAAACTATCTCCGCTCCAAGAAAACTTAAATTTCTTATTACTTCCATAAAAAATTATATCCTTCTCTTTTCGAGTCAATTCAGACACCTTTTTATCCAAGTCGATTTTATGTGCCTTAGCCATCGCTATGAATAAATCCCAGTTCCAACCCTTTTTAGTCGTCGCTCCTGGAAAAATTATCCCACCTTCATTAATCGACAAATTCTCATCAACAATTAATTTATTTTCGTCAACTTCCAATCTTGAACCAAGCCCATTACAAACTTCACAAGCTCCATAAGGTGCATTAAACGAAAAAAGTCTTGGCACGACATCTGGAAACATAACATCTGGATGTTCTGGACAAGAAAAATTCTCACTAAATTTGTTATCTTCTCCATTAATATTCACAATTATTTTCCCATCAGAAAGCTCGCTCGCAGTTTCAATCGCCTCCGTCAATCGACTCAAAAATTCCTTATTATCCGCCTTAAACACAACCCTATCAACAACAACTTCAATATGATGCCTTTTATTCTTATCCAAAACAATTTCATCACTCAAATCAAGAATATCGCCATTCACTCGAACTCTTTGAAACCCTCTTTTCTGCAAATTCAAAAACAAATTTTTATGAGTCCCCTTTTTATCAATCACAACTGGCGACAAAATTATCATTTTATCCTTTTCTTTCCTAGAACTCATCAAATTATCGACAATTTCCTGAATCGACTGTTTTTCCACTTTTCTATGACAAATCGGACAATGTGCCTCTCCAATATGTGCCCACAAAAGCCTCATATAGTCATAAATTTCAGTAGTTGTACCAACAGTCGAACGAGGATTTTTTGACACACTTTTCTGTTCAATCGAAATCGCAGGAGAAAGCCCTTCAATACTATCTAATTCTGGTTTCTTCATCTGTCCAATAAACATTCTCGCATAAGCCGACAAGCTCTCAACATACCTTCTCTGCCCTTCTGAATAAATCGTATCAAACGCAAGCGAAGACTTCCCACTTCCTGAAACCCCAGTAATTACAACCAGTTCATTCTTTGGAATCTCAATATCAATATTTTGTAAATTATGCTCTCTAGCTCCAGTAATCTTTATTTTGTTGTCTTTCATTTTCTTCAATGTTCCTCTCTCCTAAAATTTCCCTCAATAAACCAATTCCATTTTATTTTTTTATTTTAAATTTAAATTTTTACTTTTAAAGTTTATGAAATAATTAATAAGTATTTTCTATAGTATTTAAATTTTTCTTTATTTATTTTAGTTAGTTTACTTTTTATAATTAAATTAAAATTGTCGTGATTTTTTTGGAATGAAAATGATTGTTTGAGCGAAGTTTTACGTAGCGAGTTTCATTTTTATTTCAAAAAAATGCTTAGACGAGCCGGGTTTGCAAAGGGGATGGCGACTGTTCCCCTTTGCTTTATAAAAAAGAAAAAACATATAAATTACAGAAAAAACATTCATTAATAACCACTATTTTATAAACTTTAAAATAAATTTTTTACTGTTTTAAAGATAAAAAAGCCTGTTTCACAAATTTTTTTTACAATCTATGAAACAGATTTTTTCAATTATTATTTTAATCTAAATATTTTTTATATTCATTTGTTAATTCTAATATTCTTTGTTGTATTAAATTAATCTGTTCTCTTGTTTCAGATTTTTCTCTAACGCATAGATTATACCAATTTCTATACATTCCATAATTTCTCATTTCTTCATCTGAATATTTTATCCATATTTCTTGAGAATTAATTAACTTTTGCTTCAATTTAGAGTGATGCCTTCCATTTTTATTAAATTTCTGAATTAATTTATTATATATTTCATTCATTTTTCCTTGTTCATTTTCCAGTATTTTTAAATGTTCATTATCATTTTCCCCACACGCACTAAAAAATTTGACTGTTTTTATTTCCAAATCCTTTGAAAAAGAAACTAAAGAAAATACCACAAATATAAAAATTATTTTTCTCATATTAAATATTCCTTTTATGTTTTTATTCTTTTATTGCTCTTGTCGCCACAAAACTTGCAATATTAAGTTCATGCAACCTTCCAAATCCATTTGTATCATCATAAATATCTGTTAATCTAAATCCAGCTTTCAACTGTCCACCTATCTGTTCTGATATTGTATGGGAAAATTGAATTCCACAGTCCTGTTCTTCCAGCTGTGTTCTTTGCTCTTCATTGACTAATGGGTTGAATGGAAGACTATTGATGATTTTTTCTTCCTTTTCATCTACAGTATAATTTGTCCCAATATCCAGGCCACACAATAAAATTCCACCTTTTTTCAAGATTCGGTAACATTCTTTAAATACTGGCTCAACTTTTTCAATATAGCAGTTGCTTACTGGATGAAAAATTATGTCAAAACTGTTATCTGCAAATGGCAATTTTTTTGTCATATCGGCTTTGATAATTTCTATTTCATATTTTTCACGTTCTGCAACCATTTTTTCAGCTTCCAGCTGTTTATCTGAATAATCCAAAACAGTACAGTTTGCCCCTAAAGCACTAAATATAGGCATTTGCTGTCCACCACCAGAAGCCAGTCCTAATATTTTTTTATCTTTTATATTTCCAAACCACTCGTGTGGTACAGGATTTGTTGGTGTTAGGAGAACATTCCAATTACCATTCTTAGCATTTAAATAAGTTTCATGGCTAATTGGCTGTCCCCATTCCCAGCCTTCTTCAACCCATCGGTCAATTGTTTCTGCATTTATTTCTTGATAAGATTTTATCATTTTTATTCCTCTTTTAAATCATTTAATTTTATTTTTCATACGGCAATCCCGAAGCCTTCGGCGCTTTCGATTTTCCTACAAATCCAACTAATGCCAACAAAGTCAAAATATATGGTATCATTGTCAAAAATTGCTGAGATATTGGAAGTCCTATTGTTTTGGAAACGTCGGCAAATGCTTGTCCAAAAGCGAATAATAGACTTGCCAAGATTGCTCCTAGCGGATTCCATTTTCCAAAGATCATTGCAGCCATTGCGATATATCCACGTCCTGCTGACATGTTATTTGAAAAGGCTGGGAGTAGGACTGCTGTAAGATAAGCTCCTCCCAGTCCTCCCAATGCTCCTGATATAAGTACGCTTATATATCTTGTTTTGTAAACGCTTATTCCTACCGTGTCGGCTGCTAGCGGATGTTCTCCAACTGAACGGATTCTTAAACCTAAAACTGTTTTATATAAGAAGAAATACATTGCGATTGCGATTCCGTAGATTACAATTATCATTAATGGACGGTTTGCCAATGATTTTGCTAATGGAGTATTTCCAGCTGTTTTGTAAATGGCTTTTATTAGGTATGATGTTGTTGCTGCTGCGAATAGATTAATTGCAACTCCGCTTATAATTTGATTTCCTTTCAGGTTAATACTGATTACTGCGTGAATTAGTGAAATTAAGATTCCTACTATTACTCCAAAAATTATCCCTAAATATGGATTTCCTGTGGCAATATTGACAACTGCCGTTGCAAATGCTGAACTCAGCATAATTCCTTCTAGTCCAATATTAATGACTCCACTTTTTTCAGAAATACACGCTCCTACGGCTGTTATAAGAATTGGAGGTGCTATTACTATTGTTTGCTGTATTAAATCGAATATTTGCTTTATAATCATTTTAATTTTCCTTTCTGACTTAATATTTTTTATTTGATAACCAATTTACGCTGCTTTCTTTTTATTAAGCATAAATTTAAATAAATTTTCTGATGCTACAAAAATGATGATTAATGCTTGTATAATAAATACAATTTCCTTATCAATCTGATATCTTTGCTGCAACATTTGTCCCCCAACTTCAAGTGCCGCATAAAATATTGCCGCAACTAATATTCCAAATGGATTATTTTTTCCAAGAAGTGCTACCGCAAGTCCTGTAAATCCGTAATCTCCCATTATAAGTTCAGTGTATGAATATTCTGAAGCTCCTCCTAAAACACGTTCAGCTCCACCAAGTCCAGCACAAGCTCCAGCGATTCCCATTGCTAAAAACATGATATATTTTGGATTAATTCCTGCATTTTCAGCAACTGTATCACTTTGTCCAACTGCTTTTATCTCGTATCCTTTTTTGAAATATTTGAAAAAGAAAAATATCCCTATTGTCAAAAGAATTGCGATTATAAAACCAAAATTTAAGTTTTGTCTTGTAACATTTGCAAAAAGTAACGGTAATCTTGCCCCTTCAAAAACACGTGGAGATTGTGTATTTTGTGAAGCTGGATCCTTTAAAGGCCCATTTAACAGGAAATTTTGTAATTCTAGCATAATATAATTTAACATAATTGTACTAATTACTTCACTTACTCCAAATTTTGCCCGTAAAAATCCTGCTATTCCAGCCCACAAAAATCCAGCAATTACAGCCACAATTATTACAACAAGCACATTTCCGAAAACATAATTTTTAAATGTGATTGCCCAAAAAGTCGCAGCTAATCCTCCAGCAATCATCTGTCCTTGCATTCCTATATTAAATAATCCCGCTTTAAAGGCCACCATTGTAGCAAGTGCTGAAAATATTAACGGAGTTGCGATAAATAATGTATTTGCAAGTCCACTAAATAACGGAGATCTTGGATAAGGCTGATAAAAAGCCGCCCGCATCATATCAATGTAGGCTGTAAACGGATTTACACCCTTTGTTATCATTATTATTCCACCAATAATTAATGCAATTAATACTGCAATTATAGATGGTAGAAAATCCTTTATCTTATTTTTAATCATTTATTTCCCCTCCTGCCATTAATATTCCTAATTTTTCTGTTGTTGCATCTTTTCTATCCAAAATTCCTACAATTTTTCCTGAATACATTACCGCAATTCTGTCACTTAACGCCATTATTTCCGATAACTCAGCCGAAACAAGCATTATCGCCTTTTTCTGAGTTTTTTCATTCAAAATTGTATTGTGAATCATCTCAATTGCACCAATATCGACCCCCCTTGTAGGTTGTGCCGCAATAATAAATTTATTTTCACGTTCCAGCTCCCTTGCTACTACGACTTTCTGCTGATTTCCACCAGACAGCCCGCCAAACTTGATTTTCCCATCTGTTGGCCTAATATCATATTTTTCTATATATTCATTAGTTTTTTTCTCAATTTCGCTATAATCCAGCAATGCTCCCTTAGAATACTGATCTTGAAGTCCCAAGGCCATATTTTCTTCCATTGTAAAATCATCAATAGTCGCTCTTTTGTGTCTGTCTTCAGGTATGTGTGAAAGCCCCTTTTCCTTAATAAGTTTTGGCGTCTTGTTTTCTAGCTCATCATTATCTATAAAATATGTTCCGCTGTCAACTTTTGCAAGCCCTGCCAAAGCCTCAATAAGTTCAGTCTGTCCATTCCCCTGCACTCCAGCTATTCCCAGCACTTCACCTTCACGGATTTCAAACGAAACACCCTTAACTTTCTCGATGCCTCCACTTTTCACTGTCAAATTATCAACTTTCACAACCACATTTCCCAATTTCACATCTGGACGTTTCACTTCAAACAGCACAACACGCCCAACCATAAGATTGGCAATCTTTTCCTTCGTAGCTTCCTTAGTTTTCAATTCTCCAACATCGCTTCCACGTCGAATAACTGTAATATTATCAGATAAATCAAGCACTTCCTGTAATTTATGTGAAATAAAAATAATTGTTTTCCCTTCTTTTATAAGATTTCTCATAATTTCATAAAGTTCCTTCACTTCCTGTGGAGTCAGCACTGCACTCGGCTCATCAAATACCAGAAGTTCCGCACCCTTAAATAATATTTTCAAAATCTCAATTCTCTGATGAATCCCAACTGACAGATCCGACACTTTTGCATCTGGATCAATGTTTAAGCCATATTTTTCAGAAACTTCCCTGACCTGCTTTCTAGCAGTATTCAAGTCAAAAAATACTCCACCTTTTTTAGGCTCAAATCCCAGAACCATATTTTCGGCAACTGTCAAGGTATCAATTAGCATAAAATGCTGATAAACCATTCCAATTCCCAAATTTGCCGCAGTTGTAGGACTGTCAATGTCAATTTTCTCCCCCTTGTAAAAAATCTCACCAGAAGTCGGAGAATACAGCCCATTCAAAATCTTCATAAGCGTAGATTTCCCAGCCCCATTTTCCCCAACAATCGCATGAATCTCCCCCTTTTTAACCTTCAGCGTAATATCATCATTTGCAACAATCTTCCCACCTAAAAATTCCTTCCGTATATTTTTCATTTCCAAAATATATTCGCTCATTTTTCCTCCTGCTTCTCTAAGATTTATCCTTATTCAATATTTTTTTATCCATAAATCATTCATCCAAAAACTTTTTTCTAAATTTATATTTTCAAATTATTTTTATAAATAATTATCACTTCTTTTTTATATATTTTTTTATTTTGAATATTCAAAGAGAATCATTCGCCATTTCCTTTGAACCCCCCGCTCGTCTAAGCATTTTTTGAAAACGAAATCGAAACTCGCTTTACTCAAACAGTCGATTTTATTTCCAAAAAATCACGATAATTTTAATTTGACTACAAATATTATTTTGAAAAAATTATAATTGTTAAGATAACCTTCTTAAAAATTGATAAGCAAAATTTCGTTAAAGAAAAAAGAACTGTTTGAGCTTTTGGAATATATTTTAAATTGAATTAATTTCTACCTATCAATATTATCTATATTCAAAAGCGAGTTTTCTTTTTTCTTTATAAGAAAGTTTTGCGTAAAGCGGGGATGCAAGGGCATGGCGTTTGATGCCCTTGCGTTAAAAAAGTTAAAAAGTAAAAAGTAAAGAAAAAACTATTATTAATAAAAATAACCTAAAATAAAAAAGTCTTTTAGATGAATGATTTAGGATTTTATATTTTATACCAAAAATAAAATTTTAAAAAAAGTCTGATACATAATAATTTGAACTTGTTTTTAACAAATTAAGTACTTCTATTGGCTTTTTAACTACGTTTATTTTATAATCATTATAATAGTATTTGGGCTTTTCTCCTCCTATAAACACTACTGTATTATTTTCATTATAAGTATACCCATGATATTCGCTATTTTCAAGAAGTAACGGTGTTCTTTTTAATTTTAACTGATTTTTTGCAAGTTCTTCAATAATTTCATTAGGAAAACCTGTCAAATAAACGTTTCTTTGAAGTTCTGGCAATACAGCCTGATCTTCCAGTTTATCAGAAATTAAGATATCTTTGTCAAATTTATATACTGAATCATCTTTAAATTTATTTAATCCTGAGTTTTCATAGGTTTCCTTTATAAAAAATTCAACGTTTGATTTTTCAAAGTTTTCTACAACTTCCTTACGGTTATTTTTTAATTCTTCAATTAAAAATTCCTTATCTAATTCAGAATAAACGTTTTTTGGATTAAAATCAGTTTTATTCAAAAGTTCATAAAGAACATAAATTTGTCTATTCAAATATTCCTGATCTGTTCCCACATATTCAGTTAAATTAACTTCTTTTGACATTGCAATTATCTGCTGTCTGTAATATTCATCCAATGAAGATGCTGGCAATTCCAATATTTTTTCCTCTTCTGATAATTGATCAACTTTTATATCTTGCATTTCTTGATAAAATCTATCTTCCAAAAGCAATGAATACTTTTTTCCTTTTTTTATATTCTTCAAAAAAGCATTAAACTCATTATAAAATCTATTTTTCCCAAACAAATCTGTCGGATATGTAATTTCAAATAATTTAATTTCATAACGTCCTGGAATGACCTTACGCATTTTTTCTTTTCCATCAATTGTCACTTTTACCTGGTTAAATCGCGGCTTTTCCTCTTCCCTCCATTTTATCTCCTTTTTTATTTTATCAAAAAGAGCAAAACTTGTCATACTGCACCCAAGTAATATTAACATTATTAATTTCTTCAAGTTTTTCCTCCTAATACTTTTATTTTACATAACTATTTGTAAAAATTCATAAAATCTTATTAATACAGCATTTTTCAATTTTAATTTTTTAATCTTCTCACTTTTTGAAAAAAAGTTTTAACTTCTTGCTTTAAATACTGTTATCATCCCATTTTTAACTTTTACAATTTTCTATTTTTACTTTATAAATTTTCCTTTATAGAAATAGCAATATTTTCTGGTACAATTTCCATCAGTTCCGCAAGTGTTGCATTTCGTATATTTTTTATTAATCCAAATTTTTTTATTAATTCCTTTTTCCGTTTCGGGCCAATTCCATAAATATCATCCAATGCACTTTTGACATTCCGCTTACTTCTCAATTTTCTATGATGTGTAATTCCAAACCTATGAGCTTCATCCCGCAATCTTTGCAAAATTTTCAATGTTTCATCTGTTTTTTCAAATAAATACGGCTCACTTTCATAACTTTTAAAAATTTCCTCTTCTCTTTTTGCAATTCCAATCACATCAGTATACTCTATTTTCCCAAGTTTTTCAAGCACATTCACAGCTACTCCAAGCTGACCTTTTCCACCATCAATTAAAATCAGATTGGGCATTTTATCATTTTCTATTTTAGAATATCTCCGTGTCAATGCTTCCCTCATCATTAAGAAGTCGTCTGGTGTATCTTTTACTGTAATTTTAAAATGTCTATATTCCCTTGGAACTGTTTCTCCATCAAGTGCCACCGTCATTGCTGCAACTGCATCTTTTCCCTGTATATTTGAAATATCAAAGCATTCTATTCTATAAGGCAGACTTTTTAATCTCAGTTCTTTTTTCAAATTACGCAACCCTTCTTGAACCAAACGCCGTTTTCTATAGTATTTATCCACTTCTTCTCGCAAGTTCAAATAACCCATTTCCAGAAGCTTTAATCTTCGGCTATTTATCTTTGGAAAATAAATTTTTATCTCCTTATGTTTTTCAATTTTTGCCCATTCCTTTATCAAATGCTCACTTTGCAAAAATCTCTCGTCACAAATAATATGCTTTGGAATATTCCTTTTTTCATAATATGAAGTGATTAACCGTTCAAAAAGGCTTTCCTCTTGACTTCTTTCCATTGAAATTATTATGTGATTTTTATTAATAACCTTCCCTTCCCGAATGTTCAGCACACATAAAAACACATTTTCTCTTTTTTCCTCAAATACAAACACATCCTCGTCAATTTCCTTGCTGTATTCGATAATCTGTATTTCCAGCATTTTTTTTAGTACAGTCAATTTTTCACGCTCACTAATTGCACGTTCAAATTCCATATTATCACTAAACTTCTTCATTCTGCTTTCTAGCATTTCAATAACCTTATCTGAACGCCCTTTCAGAAAATCTTTAAAATTTTTTACATTTGCACTGTATTCTTCTTCTATGTTTTTATACTGGCAAGGAGCGGGACAAGTTTTCATATAATATTTTAAGCAAGGTCTTGTTATTTTTTCCATATTTCGATTACAATCTCTCATTGGAAATATTTTTAACAAAGTTTTCATTGCAAAAAATATTCCCATTGGATAAGGACCAAAATATTCTGCATTGTCATTTAATTTTTTCGTACTTCTCACAATTTCCACTTTAGGAAATTTTTCCTTTGTAAACTTTATATACGGATAAGTTTTTTCATCCTTTAATAAAATGTTGTATTTAGGCTTATTCTTTTTTATCAAGTTATTTTCCAAAATAAGTGCCTCAACTTCTGATTTACAAATGAAAAACTCAATATCTCTAATATTCTTCACCAATTCCAGTGTTTTCTGATTGTGCGAATTTACATTTGTAAAATAGGACTTTACCCTATTTTGTAAATTTTTCGCCTTACCCACATAAATAATCTTTCCACGTTCATTTTTCATCAAATAAACCCCTGGATTTGTGGGAATATCCTTATATTTAATTGGTGATTTTATTTCTTTTTCTAATTTTATTTTCTTCTCTAATTTTCTTTCCTCTTCCATTTTTGTGTTTTTTTTATTCTTTCTTTCAATTTGTATAAAGTGAACTACTCCCGTTTTTAGAAGCAGGAGCTTCTTGGGAAGTATCTGCTTTTGCTAGCCAAATATATTTACCAAGCTCTTCGGACAATCCCTGCCCTGTTTTTTTATTTCCTAATATTCCAACATCGCTTTTCCAATGTTTTTTATATTCAATGCCGCATTGTAATCTCTATCAATTCCAATCCCACAGCACTCACATTTATAACTTCTTTCTGATAATTTCAGTTTTTCTTTAATATTTCCACATCTACTACAAGTTTTCGATGACGGAAACCATTTATCTATCTTCAAAAATTGTTTCCCTAAAAACATCAACTTATACTCAAGCATCCTCAAAAATATTCCCCATCCATTATCTCCTACACTTTTTCCAAAATTTAATGCCTGGCTTATTCCTCTCATATTCAAATCCTCAACAACCACAGCATTATACACTTCAGACAATTTTTTCGATAATTTATGCAAAAAATCCCTTCGACAATTTTTGATATATTCATGCAATTTTGATATTTTCGCTTTTTGCTTATACCAATTTTTAGAAAATTTCACTTTTCTTGACAATGATTTCTGTAATTTCTTCAATTTTTTCTCCAGCATCCTAAAATATCTTGGATAATCAGCTCTTTGGTTTTCAGAGCTGACAAATAATTCAGACATTGAAAAATCAAGTCCAATCACTTTATCATTACTTGGATTTTTTTGAATTTCTTTTTCAAATTCTGTCAAGATGGAAACATAGTAATTTCCATTACTGTTTGTCAATGTTACTGACTTTATCTTGTAATCCTTCGGTATTTCTCTATGATATTTTAATTTTACTCTTTTCAATTTTGGCAAAACTAAATACTTGTTTTCCTCAATTCGTATCGAATTATTCACACAATTTGTCGTGTAACTTTTAACATTATTCTTTTTAGATTTGAACTTTGGAAACTTCGCTCTCTTCTGAAAAAAATTTGTAAACGATCGTTTTACATTCAATTGAGCATTTGAAAGTGCCAGACTGTCTACTTCTTTTAAAAATTGATTTTCACTTTTCAAACTGGCAGGTGTAATTATTTTATTTTTTCCAGTTTCTTCATAAATTTTATTCGCAGTATACAAAATTGTATTGTAAATAAAACGAACACATCCAAAAGTCTTGTTTATCAACAATTCCTGCTCTTTATTTGGATAAATTCTGTATTTGAATGCTAAATTATATTTCATAAAATTACACCTCCTTTTAATTTTGAATATTATTTTTAATGACTTCTCTTCAATATTTTACACAAAAATTGTATCATAGGTGTATCCTTTTTTCAATTTTTTTACAAAAAAAGCAATTCATCTCCCACTTATAGAAGTTGGAGACTTCTTGCTATCTTTTTGTTAAATTTCTTTTTTATCTCCTACTTCTCTATGAAATTTTCCAATATGATAATCCATTTTTTGTGAAAGATCATCGTAAAGTTTATTCACAAAAGTAGCTGAACGATGCTGTCCACCTGAACATCCTATTCCTATACGTAAATGTGATTTTCCTTCCTTTTCATATTTTGGAATTAGATACAAAAGCATATTTAAAAGCATTTTATAAAATTCCTGGCTTTCTGGAAGTCCCATTACATAATCCTGTACTTCCTTATGATTTCCAGTTTTTCTTTTTAAATTGTCGATATAATAGGGATTTGGTAAAAATCGTAAATCAAACATTAAATGTAAATCCAGCGGAATTCCATATTTAAATCCAAAGGAAGTTAAATTGACGCTTATTTTTTTTCTTTGTCCTGAAAATTCCTTTTCCAAAACTTCCTGCAATTTTTTTACTGTCAATGTGCTTGTATCAATTACCAAATCAGCTTTTACCATAAAATCCTTTATAATTTTACGTTCCGCCTTTATATTGGCAAGTAAAGTGTCATACATATTTAACGGGTGCTTTCTTCTGGAAAGCTCATATCTACTTAGTAAAACATCTGTTCTTGCATCCAAATAGATCATAGTATGAGAAATTTCTTCTTTATCCAATATTTCCAGCTGTTTTGTCAACTGCTCGATAAATTCCTGATTTCTAACATCTATCGCTATTGCCACTTGATTTCTCTTTTCACTGCTTAAAAAAATCTCATTCAAATATTGAAACAAATTAATAGGAAAATTATCAATGCAAAAATATTCCCTATCTTCAAAAAATTTCATAGCCTCAGATTTTCCAGCTCCACTCATCCCAGTTATTATAACCAGTTCTTTTTTTACTTTATCCATAAAAATTCCTCTTTAAAAATAATTTTATTTCTCTAATTTCCCTTAAAATTATTATAGCATATCTCCAGATAAATATAAATAATTTTTGATAGACAAAATTTTTATATTTTTCTCATTAAATTCTAAATACATATAGTTTTCAAACAAGTCTGATATTGAATTTTCTTTAAAAATTTATTCTTCAGGACCAAATTAAAAATTTAGATGTTGACAATTTTAAAAATTTATATTAAAATAAATTGTAATGATTACAAAATTAAATAAATTTGTATAAATAAAAATAAAATTTGGAGGTATAAAAAATGGATTTTAGCTTAAATCTTGGGGCTTTAGATGAAGGGAAACTGGCAAAAATTGATGAAAATAAACTTTACGATGTAACTGTAGTAGGTTCTGGACCTGCAGCTGTCTCAGCGGCAATCTATGCAGCTAGAAAAGGGCTTAATGTGGCGATGATTGGTGTGAAAATCGGAGGGCAAGTTCTTGATACAAATGAAATTGAAAATATTATTGGAACTATCTCGACTACTGGAGCTAAATTTGCCCAAACTTTGGAAAAACATCTGAAGGAATACGAAGTTGCATTTAAAGAAGGACATTTGGTAAAAGAAATAAAGGAAGATGGAAAAGATAAAATTTTAGTAACTGATGATGGAAAAAGTTATAAATCGAAAACTGTTATTATAGCAACTGGAGCAAAACCAAGAAGTCTTAATATTCCAGGAGAAGCCGAATACGTTGGAAAAGGGGTTCATTACTGCTCAACTTGTGACGGGCCTTTCTACAAAGGACTGGATGTTGCTGTAATTGGTGGTGGGAATTCAGGTGTTGAAGCGGCTCTTGACCTATCTGGAATTGCAAAATCAGTTACATTAATCGAATTTATGCCTGAATTAAAGGCTGATAAAGTTTTACAGGAAAAATTGGCTGAGCAATCAAACATAAAAGTAATTTTAAATTCCGCAACTACTAAAGTAAACGGAAATGAATTTGTAGAAAATATCATCTACAAAAACAGAGAAACTGAAGAAGAAAAAACATTAAATGTGGAAGGAATGTTCGTGGAAGTAGGATTATCACCTAGAAGCGAAGTTGTAAAAGATTTAGTTGAAACAAACAAAATTGGAGAAATCGTAATCAACCCTGAAAACAACTCAACTTCCGCAGCAGGAATCTTCGCAGCAGGAGATGTTACAAATATCAAACAAAAACAAATAATCATTGCAATGGGAGAAGGGGCAAAAGCAGCTCTTGGAGCATTTGATTATTTAATTACAAAATATTAATTTTATTGCATTTACTTAATTATTTAGTAACAAGGAATCATCTCCTTGCTAAAAAAAATCTATAATAAATTCATGATTTAGTATATGATGAGGGTGTCTCGTAATTCAAAAATAATTTTTACTAACATAAGTATTATATATTTTAAAAATCAATAAATATTATTTTTATTGACTTTATAAATATAGTAAAATATATAAAATTTATGATTTGGGAATTTTATTTATCTTATGAGACAACCTCATTTTTTTCCGCTATTTATAAAAAATACAAAAAGTTGACAATTAATTTATAATTGAGTAAAATGATATTAATTTAAGAGTTTCTTATTAATTCTAAATCTCATTTAAAAATTAAAAATATTTTTTATTTGAAAATAAGAAATTTTGAATACTTATTGAATAAAATTTATTAATTTATTATTTAAATGAGAAATTTTAAAAAGGAGGTAAATAGTGAAAACCTTAATAAGATTAGTACAATTTATATTAAGTGAAATTGCTGAATTATGCAGTTTAATTTCATTGGCAATAATGGCTATAGGATTTTATACAATATTGCCAATTTTAGTATTTTTTGCTCTTCTTGCTTTTATTTTTGCTGGAAACTGGAGCTGGCTCTTAGGTGTTCTTATTTACGTTCTAATTGCTTGTGCAGTTTTTCTGATTTTTAAAGCCATTCCAGAATTTTTGAATTTTATTTTGGGAATTCTTCTGAATGAAAGAGAAGAAAATAAAAAAATTTACAAAAAATATGAGCAATGGTTTGAAAGTGCAAGGAATCAAGAATATGAAAGAAGAAGAAAAGATCAGGAAGAATATCAGAAGCAGCAGGACAGGGAAAAACAGTACTGGAAAGAAAAATCCCAAGAATACTCATACTATAGACATCAACAGGAATACTCAAGGGAGCAATATGAAAGAAAAAATAATGACTATTCAAATTTTGATTACCAAAGCACAAATGATGGAGAAATTATTCAGAAATTTGAAGAATATCTTGCTGTTTTAAAAATTGATAAAAATGGAGAAATAAATGAGGATGTAATAAAAAAAGCATACAGAAGGGAAATAAAAAAAGTGCATCCAGATAGAAATTCGGATCAAACTGCTAATGCTAAAACTCAAGAATTAAATATGGTAAAGGAATTTCTAGATAACCAATTAGAATATTATCTAATGCAAAGGAGAAAAGGATAATGATTATAAAAAATTATAAATATATAAAATTAGCTTATACAGCAAGATTTTTGATTTTTTTAGCCTGTATATCAACACCAGTTCTTTTAAAACTTGGAATATTTGTTATTGGTATCTGTTTTGTAATTTCATCTTCTATAGTTTTTGGCACTAATGCATGTGAAAATATAGTTAGCAAGGAACTTAACCGAAGAATGTCAAAACTTCCAGTCCCCAAAAATCAGATTTTCAAATGGAATAAAAACAGCAGCGTCGGTTATGCATTTACAGATTTATCCAAAGGAACAGTTTGGATTTGCAGCACACAGACAAAATTTGAATTGCATATATATTTTATATCAGAATTTGATATAACAGAATCTCTTGGGAAAATTCAATTTAGAAAACATCCAGATACACTTAAAGAAAATGAACTTCGAGAGTTTATGATATTTAAAAATTCGTTATAGGTTTTGTTTGACATGGAAAATAAACAATACGTTTTCTATTTTTAAAATATACTCTAACTCGTTCAAAATTAAACTATCAAAAATCATATAAATTTAGGACTTGAATCAAAATAAAATAGTCATGGTTTTTGGATTCTGTTTTAAATCCGTCTTACTATAATTTTACAAGCAAAGAAAATAAAAAAGAAGTTATCCAAATCAAAGTAACTTCTTTTTTTTAAACTAATTCATAAGCCCAAAAGTTAAGATTTTAAAAAATTCTTCATTTTCATCGCTCATTTCCCATTCTTTTCCATTTTTTACATACTTAACATCCAAAGTTTTTTCTGTATATTTCAAATCCTTGCTATTAAATTTTTCATTAAAAAATTCTTTTCCAAGTTCTGATATCTGATTTTGTAATTCTTCGTTATTTTTTGGCATAGCCTTTGAAAGTTTTTGAGATATTCTACTTTGAAGTTCTGGAATATATGGTGTTATATCTGGAGACTTTACGGTAACATTAATTGTAGCTGTATCTCCTTTTGCTTCAACTTTATTAATTTTGTAAGTTATCTTTTTCATTCCTTCACCATACATTTTACTAAATTGGTTTAAAATAACCACTACATCTCCACTTGCTTTACCAAATTTTGATAAATTTCCTGACTGTATTACTTTCATTTGCCGTTCAAATTCCTTTTGTGCTGGATGAGTTCCACAACTTACTACAAATAGAAGCATACCTAATAAAATTAATATTTTAACCTTCATAAGATTACTTTCCTCCTTAAAAATTTGCTATATCATACCATAAAATATATAAATATATATCCAGTATTTCATTAGATTTACATTACTTAATAAACTGCTATTGTTTATATTTACTAAAGTTTCAAAAACATTGTTGCAAAATTAAAATAAATTATAAGTGTTACGGCATCAGAAATCGTTGTTATCAAAGGTGTTGCCATAACCGCCGGATCAGCCTTCACAATTTTTGCCCCAAGTGGAAGCAGTGCTCCTACTAGCTTTGAAACTATTACTGTAAATACAAGTGTCAATGAAACGACAAAAGCAATTACAAAATTAGTTTTTTCAAGTGTAACAAGTCTTATAAAATTTAATATCGCCAAAACTATTGAAACCATTATTCCAATTGAAAATTCCTTTTTAATCACTTTAAAAGCGTCCTTTGGAGAAATTTCCCCAAGTGCAAGTGAACGGATTACAACCGTTGAAGATTGTGAACCAACATTTCCTCCGCTTGACATAAGCATTGGAATAAATGCCGTTAAAATTATTGACTTTGCCAGAACTTTTTCATAGCCTTGTATTATGTTTCCAGAAATTGTGTCAGAAATCATAAGAACTGCAAGCCACCCGATTCTTTGTCTTGCCATCGTAAAGATACTTGTCTTTAAATAGGAATCATCTGTAGGTGAAGTAATTCCAGCCATTTTATGAAAATCTTCCGTAACTTCCTGATCCACAACATCCAAAACGTCATCCACCGTAATTATTCCTAAAATCCTATTTTCTTGGTCAACGACTGGCATAACGATAAAATCGTATTTTTTAAACAAATCTGCGACTTTTTCCTGATCATCATTTGTATTTACACTTACAAAATTTGTATTCATAATATCTTCAATTACAGCACCGTCCTTTTTAGAAATTAATTCCTTTAGTGAAAGCACGCCTTCCAATTTCCCGTTTTTGTCCGTAACATAGCAAGTATAAATATTTTCCTTGTCTTTCCCAGTTTTTTTAAGCTGTCCTATCGCCTCTTGAACTGTCATATTTTTCTGAAAATCCACATATTCAGTCGTCATAATGCTTCCAGCTGAATTATCTGGATATTTTAGAAGCTGATTTATCAAGTGTCTATCTTTTCTATCCGTATTTTTCAAGATTTTTTTTACAATATCCGACGGCATTTCCTCGATAATGTCGACAATATCATCAAAATACAGTTCATCAAATATTTCTCGTGTTTCAACATCAGTTGAAGCGTGAATAATCATTTCCTGATGTTCGCTGTCCAAATATGAAAACACATCCGCCGCTTTATCTTTTTTTAAAAGTCTAAAAATCATTATTACAAGCTCTGGGAGTTTAAATAAATTTATCACATCAGAAATTTCAACTGCATTTAATTTATCTAATTCTTTTTTTATTTCAAAATATTTTTTTTCTTTCAAAAGATCTTCAACTATTCTTTTTATTTTTTTCATTTTTTTCTCACCTCATTTTTTTTAAATAGTTATCATAAAACTTCGATTAGACAATCAATTTTTACATTCTTAAATTTTATAAAAATATTTACTTTATAACATTACTTAAAAACATAGTTGCAAATCTAAAGTAAATAGTAAGAGTAAGCGCATCTAAAATCGTAGTTATTAAAGGCCCTGCCATTATTGCCGGATCCATTTTAAAGGCTTTAGCAATAACTGGTAAAAAAGCACCTATTATTTTAGAAATTATAACTACAAAAATTAAAGTTACTGAAACTGTTATTGCAACATTTAAAGGTGTCTTTGTCAAAGTTATAATTCTTAAAAAATTTATTGCTGCCAAAACGATAGCTACTATAAATGAAATAAGAAATTCTTTTTTTAATATTTTAAAAGTATCTTTTATATCAACTTCCCCCAACGCTAAAGCACGAATTACAATTGTCGAAGACTGTGCGCCTGCATTTCCTCCAGTATCCATCAGCATTGGAATAAATGAAGAAAGTATAACTACAGACTGCAGCACATCTTCATATTTGCTTATAATTCTTCCAGTAAATGTGGCAGAAATCATAAGTACAATTAACCAGCTAATTCTCTGTCTTGCCATTGTAAAGGCGCTTGTTTTCAAATAAGATTCCTCCACAGGTGAAATCCCAGCCATTCTATGAAAATCCTCTGTCGCTTCCTGTTCTACAACATCCATTACATCATCAATCGTGATAATTCCTAAAAGTCTATTCTCGTTATCTGTCACAGGAAGTACGATAAGATTATATTTTTTTATTATTTCTGCAACTTTTTCCTGATCATCATTTGTATGAACACTTATCACATTTTTATTCATAAGATTTTGAATAGGTTCATCGTCCTCGCTTGTAATAAGCTCTTTTAAAGAAACTACCCCTTCCAGCTTTCTACTTTCATCAATCACATAGCAAGTGTAGACATTTGCCATATCTTCCACAACATTTCTAATTTTAGAAATTGCAGAAGAAGCTGTCATATTCTTTTTCAAATCCATGTATTCAGTTGTCATAATGCTTCCAGCTGAATTTTCAGGATATTTTAACAAAAGATTTATTGTGTGTCTATCTTTTGCGTCGGTGTTCTTTAGTATCTTTTTGACCACGTTTGATGGCATTTCTTCGATGATATCGACAATGTCATCAAAATAAAGCTCATCAAATATATTTTTTGTTTCCACATCTGTCATGGTTTTAATAATCATTTCCTGATGTTCACTGTCCAGATACGAAAATACATCAGCTGCCCTATTTTTGGAAAGTAACCTAAAAATCATTATTAATTCAGAAGATTCAAACTGATTTAGCAGCTCTGAAACTTCCACAATGTTTAAATCGTTTAAATATTTTCTAATTTCAAAATATTTTTTTTCATCTATAAGTTTTTGAATAATGTTGTTTTCCATTATTATCTCCTTTCTTTTTTCTTCTTTGCACTTTTAATTTTTTAAAATTTTTCTGCAAATAAAAATCAGGAGAATAACAGCAACGAAGATATTCCCTTTATCCGTATTTGCACAAATTTGTAAATTTTAATTTATTCAGATTTTTAAATCTCTCTTCCGGGACTTCCTCGTTCAAGATATCTACCTCCATAAAACAACAAAAATAGCATAAATTTGAAATATTTATATCTATTATTTTATATTCAAAATCAAAACAAAAATTAAGATAAATAACCGATAAAACTTATGCCCACAAAAATTCTACCAAACAAACTAACTATTGTCAATAAATTTCTAGAAATTTGATTAACCTCTAATACTAAATTTCATTTAAAAAATAAAAAATATAATAAATTATTTTATAAAAAAAATTTGACTTTTTAGATTTTATGAGGTATATATATGTTATATGATTAAATATTCATATAACTAAATTTAAAAACTTAAAAATTGAAAATAAATAAAAAAGGAAGGGAAATAAAATGAAAGCAGTAGTAGTTAATAAAGAAGGAACAGGAATAGAAGTTGTAGAAAAAGAATTAAGAGGATTAAAAGCTGGAGAAGCATTAGTTGATGTGGAATATTGCGGTGTCTGCCATACTGATTTGCATGTGGCTCATGGTAACTTTGGGAAAGTTCCGGGAAGAGTTTTAGGGCATGAAGGAATTGGGATTGTAAGAGAAGTTGCTGAAGGTGTGACATCACTCAAACCAGGAGATAGAGTAAGTATTGCTTGGTTCTTTGAAGGATGTGGAAGATGTGAATACTGTATTAATGGACAGGAAACACTATGTAGAGATGTAATAAATGCTGGATATTCTGCAGATGGCGGAATGGCTGAACAATGTATTGTTACGGCCGATTATGCAGTAAAGGTACCTGAAGGACTGGATCCAGCTCAAGCCAGCAGCATCACTTGTGCAGGAGTTACAACTTATAAAGCAATAAAAGTTGGAAAACCTCAACCAGGACAATGGGTAGTAATTTACGGTGCAGGAGGATTGGGAAATTTGGGAGTTCAATATGCTAAAAAAGTGTTTAACACTCACGTAATTGCTGTTGATATTAATGATGATAAATTGGCACTTGCTAAAGAAGTTGGAGCAGATTATGTTATAAATGGCAAAAAAGAAGATCCAGTTGCAAAAATTAAAGAATTAAGCGGAATTGGAGCTCATATTGCTGTAGTTACTGCTGTATCAAAAGTTGCATTTAACCAAGCTGTTGATTCAGTAAGAGCTGCAGGAAAAGTTGTGGCTGTTGGATTACCATCAGAAACTATGGACTTGCCAATCGTAAAAACTGTATTAGACGGTATTGAAGTAATTGGTTCATTGGTAGGGACAAGAGAAGACTTGAGAGAAGCATTCCAATTTGGAGCCGAAGGATTGGTTGTGCCAGTAGTTCAAACTAGAACTATTGAAGAAGCTCCTGAAATCTTTAAGGAAATGGAAGAAGGAACAATTCAAGGACGTATGGTAATTGATATGCACTCACATTCTTGCGGATGTGGACATAAACATTAATCAATTTAAAATTATAGTAAAACTTACTTAAAACTGATCTCAAAAACTATAATTATTTTACTCAAATTCTAAATTTATATAATTTTTATCAGTTTAATTTTAGATGTGTTCAAGTATATTTAATGATTTTAAGTCATCTATGTAAATAAAAAAATGTAATTAACTTAAATTGTTAGTTACATTTTTTCTTATTTTTTACTTTTTAATTTTTATCATTTTAATAAGATACTAATTTATCATTTATCAAAACTCTCGGATTTTTTGAACTAAACAAAGGATAGCCTCTGTCATTTAATTTTGCATCATAAACTGCTATTTTTTGAACATTAATTTCATTTTTTAAAATATGTTTTGCCAATTTACCATCTATATAAATTTTCCTTTTAGAAACTTCCTTTTTATATTCATTTTCCTTCTTTTCATAACACTTTTCCACTCCTGAACTAATTTCATATACAGGAAAATCAGCATATCCATAAAAAGTCCTAAATCCTATTATTGATAAAAAATCTTTTGAATTTATTGTACATTCATAATAAAAAGTTTTACTTGATGAATTTTCAAATTTTCTATAGTCACTTTGGGAATTTTCTCTTTCATCTTTCATTTTTTCAACTAGTCTATATTCTCTATTATCCTTTGGATTATAAATTTTACCATCTACAATATTTTTATCACTTGAGCTTGAACTCGAACTTGAATAATTATCTCCACCTATAAAAGCATCTCTTAATTTTGACCAAAAATCTGCTTTCATTACTGGTGTTACCATCATAAATGCCAATAGAATTAATATTAAAACTTTTTTCTTTTTCATAAAAATCATCTCCTAAAACTTATTTTTAATTTTTGAACTAAACTTTTATTTAAAAATATCTTACCAATGATAAGTGAACATATATAGTTTAAAATTCATAAAAAATTTATAAATTTATCATTTAAAAAAGTCTATCAAAAATTAACTCTCATACCAGCTGTAAATACATTATTTTTAGCCTTTTTATCAATTTTTCCATCATAATTCAAATACCAGGCAAATTTTGAACTAACTTCATTTAAAACTCCAGCTCCTACCCATGTTTGACTCTTTGAAAGCCCTATTCCCTTTACTTTAAATTTTGCATCTGGTAGTCCTGAATACGATGCTTTAAAATTCAAATTTTCATTATTAAATGCCCTTTGATGTGTTATGTATCCTTGTAATGTAGTTTTTGAACCATTTTCAAAATTAAATTTTTGACTAACTCTAACTCCAGCAAGTCCACTTGTTTGTTTGTAAGTCTTTTTATCCGCCTTTAATCCAAATTGGCTATTTTCCTCGTGAAATGCTCCTCTTTGAACTGTATCGTGCGAGATTCCAGCAAATGGTGTCAATACAAAATCACCTTTTTTCACATCATACCCTGTTTCTAAATATCCTGAAATTACTTTATCATTATGCTCAATTTTTCCTCGTGAAATATCATTTTCAGATAAAATAATATCCCTTTTAACTTCACTATTTACAAATCCAAGTCCAACTCTTCCTTGCAAATACATCGGATTATCTTTATTTCCAACTCTTCCATACAATGAAATTCCAAAATTATCTGCATCTGACTTTCCACCATGTCTATCAAATTTCACATTTCCTTTTGAATAAGCTAAAGCCGTTCCTAAAATCAAATTTTCTCCAAATTGCTTATCAATTCCAACCTGTCCTCCATAAACTTTAGTTTTTCCTTCAGCATACCCATTTTGTTTTAATTTCCCATTAGCTCCAATGGAAGAAATCCATAATCCAAATTTATCACTAGCATTATCAAGCGTTCCGAGCATTACAAGTCTATTTGATAAATCCTTATTTATTGTTTGCGATTGTTGAAATGTTAAAGCTTGAGCTGAAGCATAAATTTGTCCTGATAAACTATCTAATATACTTGAACTTAGAGATAGGGAATTTTTTTGAAGTTTTGCCGCACCTAAAGCAAAATTAGAAACATTTGTATTTCCTTCAGCTATTTTTTTATCTAATTCTTTAAAGAAAACCTCTACATTTTTAGCAGTATTCTTCTGCATTTCATCGCTATTTTTCAAACTATTTACATAATCTTCCACATTTTTTCTACTAATTGTAGCTTCAATTGAATTTCCTTTATTTTCCACTTTTCCATTAATCAATTCATCAGTTTCCACTTTTGCAAATTGTCCTTCTATTCCTTTTTCGGCTTCAATAACTGTCGATGTTGTTGGTGTTGCAGTAACGTATCCATTACTTAAAAGTTTTACTGAGCTTCCCAAAGTTTGATTTCTTTCTCTTCCATCAATTTTTATTGTTCCTTTTACTATCAATTTTGATCCAATTTCTGCTTCTGTCACTGAACCATATTTCGCTGTGTAATTTCCAGTTATAATCGCTCCTTTTCCAATATTTTTTAGTGTTCCTTTATTTACAATATTAACTGCCACATTAACAGTTATCTCATTCGTATAATAATCTTTAGTAATTTCTCCTATCACAGTATTAGGATTTGTAATCAATGTACCATCCGTTTCTATTTCAATATTTCGAGGAGTAAATTTTCTCTTAACATCGAGTGTTCCATTTTTTATTATTGTTTCATATCTAGAAGTATTGTATCCTTTTAAAATCAGTGTTCCACCATCTACTTTTATTTTATAAAAAGAATTTTTTCCTTCTAAAACTAATGTTCCTTTTCCACTTTTTTCTAAATCTGTATACGAACCATAAATATTATTTTTAAAAACCCAAGTTTTTGTATTTGGAACATAAAATTTGCTCGTTCCATAATCTAATCTTTTTGGTCCATTTAAAGCAGTAGTAGCATCTAAAAGTCCATATCCAAATACATCATCCACTCCTGCTGCTCCGATATCAGTAGCTGTTGAAAGAATTATGTCTCTAATCATATCCATTTTCATTCCAGGAAATTTTTCACGTACCTGATCTACCGCTTTTGCAACATTTTCCGCTGCTTTTGCTGATGTTCCATCTTCACTTACCGCAGTTATAGTCCATTTACTAGCTACCCCTGCATTTGACAATGGCTCTAAATCCTTCCATTCCAATCCTGCAGTTCCAGATTTATTCACAAGTGCAACTACATTTATCCAAGATTTTTCCAAAGTTTTTTCAAAATAAGGAAGTCCTCCTTCAAGTGACGGATTTTTATTTCCTCTGATGTTCCCTGCTGGCCAAATATATAAATTATCTCCACCTGAAACTGAATTTACTCTTGCAATATACTCGTCCATTAAATCTCCGCCAATTGCTGCTCGATAACTATTTGAAGCAGTTAAATCTGAACTAAAATCTGTAACTTGCTGTGTAGTTCCTGTACTGTGCAAAAATATCTTTCCATTCATTGGAATTCCTGAAGACGTTTGATAATCTTGCTTTCTTATTGGTATCCCAGCTGTACTTGGAATTTTAACTATATCACTTGTTGTCGTTGTAAGTATTGTACCATTTGGATATTTTGACGAATATCCTCCATTTCGGATCACAATTTCACCGTTATAATAAACATCTGAGGCACTTGGTCCTTTTGGTTTTGGATCTGCTGGTTTTGGTTTTGGATCTGCTGGTTTTGGCTTTGGGGCTGGTGTTGGTGTTTTTCCTGTACTGCCATTTCCACCACTACTTCCACAGCTTATTAGGGATAAAAGCAAGGCATAAATAAATATCTTTTTTATTTTACTTTTCATATAGACCACTCCCGTTATAATTTGATTTGAATCTTGACTTGATTTAATTTAATTATAATATATTAACATTAAAGAAAAATGAGAAAATAAATTTAATAGCGTAAATTATTTGACTTTTTAATTTTCAAATGTTATAAATATATAGTGGCAAATAATGTAGTAAAACCATATTAGACTTGTTTTGAAATTATATTAGAATTATAATAAAACAGATATTATGAAGCAAAAAATCTGGAACCTTTGCTAAAATAAAAAAAATCAAATTTTAAAACATATCTATTAAATGGTTTGAAAAATAGTTTTAAAATATATTTAAATTTAGGAGGAGAAAAAGATGATTTACACATTGACATTAAATCCAGCGTTGGATTATGATATGTATCTAAAGGATGATTTGCGGGCAGAACATTTGAATCTTGCTCACAAAGTAAATTATAGAGCTGGCGGAAAAGGGATTAATGTTTCTAAAGTATTGAAAAATCTGGATGTGGAATCTATAGCGATTGGATTTGTTGCTGGATTTGTTGGAGATTTTATTGTCAGAGATTTGAAAAAGGATAACATTAAATCTGAATTTGTGGAACTTGAAGGAAACACTAGAATTAATGTAAAGGTTAATGGGAATGACAAGGAAACTGAACTTACCGGAGTTTCACCAGAAATTACAGAGGAAAAATTGCAGGAACTAACTAACAAAATTTCTGATTTAAAAGATGGAGATATACTTGTTTTATCTGGAAGCATCCCATCTTCAATCAGCAGCAAAATTTATAAGCAATTATCTGAAAATGTAAAAGCAAATGTGGAAATTGTGCTTGATACAAGAGGAAATTTATTACAAGACAATATTCACAATAATCTTTTTGTTAAGCCGAATATTCATGAACTAAGAGAAATGTTTAACGAAAAATTGGAAACAAAGGCTGAAATCGTAGAAAAATGTAAATTCTTTTTAGACAGAGGAGTTAAAAATGTCATTTTATCTAGAGGTGGCGAAGGGGCATTGCTTGTAAACAAGGACTTTGTGCTGGAAGCATCTGTTCCAAAAGGGCAATTAATTAACTCAATTGGTGCTGGAGATTCTATGGTTGCAGGGTTTACTGCAGGATTTGTAAAGGGGCTTTCTCCAGAAGATTCATTTAGACTGGCAGTTGCTTCAGGAAGTGCTACAGCTTATTCTTATGGGCTTGCAGAAAAGGATTTAGTAGATAAATTATATGATGAAATTGAAATTTCAAAGGAAACTTTTTAAAAGATAAGTAAACTTAATATATTGAAGTAAAATAGTGATGATTTTTGTATTGAATTTTAAAGTTGCTTTACTATGGCTAAAAATAAGAATTATTTACTTTAAAAGAATAAAATAAAAAAATAATAAATAAGGATGGTGTAAAAATGAAAATATCTGACTTACTAATCAAAGATAGAATTAGTCTAGATGTAAAATCTACAACTAAAGTTGACATAATTAAAGAACTTGCCAGATTGCACGAAAAAACAGGTGTTCTGAATGATTATGACGGATATGTAGAGGCATTGATGGCTAGAGAAGCTCAAAGCTCAACTGGAATTGGTGAAGGAATCGCAATTCCACATGCTAAGACAAAATATGTAAAAAAACCTGCACTCGCAATGGGTAGAAAACCAGAAGGAATTGACTATGATTCATTAGATGGAGAACCTGCAACATTGTTCTTTATGATTGCCGCTCCAGATGGTGCAAATAACACTCATATTGAAACACTTGCAAGATTATCACAATTATTATTGGATGATGATTTCAAGGAAGCTCTTGAAAATGCAAAGACAGCTGATGAAGTACTGGAAATTATTAATAAAGCTGAAGCAGAAAAATTTGCAGAAGAAGAAAAGAAAGATGCTGTAACTGCACAAGCTCCAACTGATGAAAATGCTCCTTACATAATTGCAGCAACAGCCTGCCCGACAGGAATTGCCCATACTTATATGGCGGCAGAAGCACTAAAAAAAGCAGCTGATGAAATGGGAATAAACATAAAAGTTGAAACAAATGGTGCGGATGGCAGAAAAAATGTCTTGACTGATGAAGATATTAAAAAAGCTACTGGTGTAATTTTAGCAATTAACAGAAATATCGAAGTTGACAGATTTGACGGAAAACCGTTAATTCAAGTGGAAGCAAAAGAAGGAATTAACAATGCAAAAGCGTTAATTCAACAGGTTTTAGATGGAAAAGCTCCTATTTTCCATGCAAGCGGTTCAAAAACTGCAGATTCTTCTGAATCATCTTCATCTGAGAAAAAAGGACTTTACAAACACTTATTAAGTGGAGTTTCATATATGCTTCCGTTAGTAATAAGTGGAGGAATTTTGATAGCACTGGCATTTTTAGTTGATACATTGTCTGGTAATGGTGGAGCGGGAGCAGAATATGGTTCTAAAGCGCCATTAGCTAAAATGTTAAAAGATATTGGCGGACAGGCATTTGGATTGTTTGTTCCAGTATTAGCTGGATATATTGCTTACAGTATTAGTGAAAGAGCGGCATTGGCGGCAGGACTAGTTGCAGGAGCTATTGCAACAGCTGGTGGTTCTGGATTTATTGGTGCATTGCTTGGTGGATTTTTAGCTGGATATGTTGTACAAGGTTTAGTAAAAGCATTATCAGGTATGCCAAGATCTTTAAGCGGATTAAAAATGATATTATTGTATCCAGTTTTATCAGTATTAATCACAGGTGTAGCAATGGTACTTGTTATAAATCCATTTGCAGCAATAATTAACAACGGTTTAAATGCTTGGTTAAATGGAATGTCTGGTTCAAGCGCTGTTCTATTAGGTGCAGTTCTTGGTGGAATGATGGCTATTGATATGGGAGGCCCTGTAAATAAGGCAGCCTATGTATTTGGTTCTGGAACATTGGCAGCTACAATGACATCTGGTGGAAGTTTACCAATGGCAGCAGTTATGGCTGGTGGAATGGTTCCTCCAATCGCAATCGCATTAGCATCAACATTATTTAAAAATAAATTTACTGCACAAGAAAGAGAAGCTGGACTTACAAACTACATTATGGGATTCTCATTCATCACAGAAGGTGCAATCCCTTATGCAGCGGCAGATCCAACAAGAGTAATACCAGCAAGTGTCGTAGGTTCCGCAATCGCAGGAGCATTAACAGGACTATTTAATATAAAAATACCTGCTCCACATGGTGGAATCCTAGTAATGGCATTAAGTAACAACTTCTTCCTATATTTAGTAGCAGTTATAATTGGAAGTATTGTTTCGGCTATTGTTTTAGGAGCATTAAAACCTGCCATAAAAGAAGGATAAAATTTTAAATATATTTTAATTTAAAAACAAAATAAAAAACCGTCTTATTTGATTAATTCATTTAAAACGGTTTTTTTATAAATAAATTTTTAATATTACTTGAACTTATAAATAAATTCAAGAATTTCAGAATATCCTATACTAGAATCTGCTATTTTTAACCCCAATTCTGTAAGTTCATCATTAGAACAATTTAAACTAATTCCATTTAACTCAAGAAGAACCATCATAACATAAATTCCAATTCTCTTATTTCCATCTAAAAAAGCATGATTTTTAATAAAACTATAACATAATCTTGCAGCCTTTTCTTCTATTGTTGGATATTTTTCAACTCCAAAATAAGATTGATAAACATTATTTATTGAACTTTCAATTAAACCTTTGTCCCTAACTCCATCAATTCCTCCAAATTTTTCTACCAATTCAGAATGAAGTTTTAATATTTGCTTTTCAGATAAAAGAATCATTTTGCCAATTCCTCAAATGTTTTTTTGTATTTCTTTAAAATTTTAGATGAAACCATTTCCAATTCATTATCTTCCGCAAATTTTACTGGTTCTTTTTCAACTTCTTTTGCTAAATTGTAATCAACTAAAATATATTTTGGGGTATTATTTTTTAAAATGACAACAGATCCATTTGTATCTACCATTCTTGCCACTTTTGAAAAATTTTGATTAGCTTCCTTCATTGAAACTAAGTTGTCTAATTCTGCTTTCATATTGCTCACCTCTTATAAAGTATAATATCATAAATATAGGATAAATTCAACCTATTTTTTAAAAATATTATTTAACTTTAAAAAACTTCAATCTCAAAGCATTTCCCAAAACCGACACCGAACTAAACGACATTGCAAAAGCCGCAATCATCGGGTCTAACTTCGGTCCATTAAAAAATGCATAAAATATTCCAGCTGCAAAAGGAATTCCAAGTACGTTGTAAAAGAATGCCCAGAATAAATTTTCCTTTATATTTGTAATTGTTGCCTTGCTTAATGCAATCGCTCCAGCCACATCCCGCAAATCGTTTCTAATTAAAACAATATCAGCTGATTCTATAGCCACATCTGTTCCATTTCCTATTGCAATTCCTACATTTGCTTGGGCTAACGCTGGCGAATCGTTGATTCCATCTCCGACCATTGCGACAAATTCATCTTTTTCCTGAAGTTCCTTTATTTTTTGAGATTTTTGATAAGGCAGAACTTCTGAAATTACATCATCAATTCCCACTTGCTTTGCGATAAATTCTGCAGTTTTTTCATTATCTCCTGTAAGCATTATTGTTTTAATTCCCATTTTTTTCAATTTTTCAATGGCTTCTTTGCTTGTTTCCTTAATAACATCGGCAACTGCAACAATTCCTGCCAATTCATTGTCAATCGAAATATACATTGGAGTTTTTCCTTCATTTGATAAAATATTATAGTCCTTTTGAGAAATTTTCACATCAATTTTTTTATTTTCCATTAATTTTTTATTTCCAATTTGAATTTCCTTGCCTTCAAAAGTCGCACGAATCCCATAACCTGGCATTGCCCTAAATTTTTCATAAGGCTTAATTTCAACATTTTTCCCCTTTGCCTCATTTACAATTGCCTCTGCCAGCGGATGTTCAGAATCATTTTCCACACTTGCGGCAATTTTTAAAAGTTCATCTTCCTTGTAATTTCCATAAGCAATCAAATCAGTTAATACAGGCTTTCCTTTAGTAATTGTTCCTGTTTTATCAAATACAATTGTTTTAATTTTATATGTTGTTTCAAGAGCTTCTCCACTTTTAATAAGAATCCCGTTTTCAGCACCTTTTCCAGTTCCAACCATTATTGATGTCGGAGTCGCAAGTCCCAATGCACACGGACATGCAATTACAAGTACGGCGATAAAAAACGACAATGCAGTAACTAATCCGCTTCCGCTCACAAACCAGGCAACTCCTGTAATTATCGCAATTCCAATAACAATCGGCACAAAATACGCCGCCACAACATCAGCCATTCGTGAAATTGGAGCTTTCGACCCTTGCGCTTCCTCAACTAGCTTTATAATTTGTGATAAGACTGTATTTTTCCCAATTTCAGTTGCTTCAAATCTAATACTCCCATTTTTATTAATACTTCCTCCAACAACTTTATCCCCAACTTTTTTACTAACAGGTAAACTTTCCCCAGTCAACATTGATTCATCCACAGAAGTTGCACCTTCCACAATTTTCCCATCAACTGCAATTTTTTCTCCAGGCTTTACAATCACAATATCTCCAACCTTCAGATTTTCAATTAAAATCTCCTTTTCCACACCATTTTCAATAATTTTAGCTTTTTTAGGCTGAAGTCCGATAAGTTTTTTTATTGCCGATGAAGTTTGCCCTTTTGTCTTTGCTTCTAGCAACTTTCCAAACAAAATTAACGTAATAATTACACCAGCCGATTCATAATACAAATCCATGTGCGCTTCAGGATCCACAGTAACAATTCTATATGTTGCATAAATTCCATAAAGTATCGCCGCTGTCGCTCCAATTGCAATTAACGAATCCATTGTTGGTGATTTTCTTACCAAATTTTTAAAACCATGCGAAAAAAAATCTCTCCCAGCATAAATGATTGGCAAAGTCAGCACAAATTGTGCCAATGCAAAATTAAGCGCATTTACCTTAGGATTCAAAAACTCAGGAAGCGCCGCCCCAAGCATGTGTCCCATCGAAATATACAAAAGTGGAACAACAAATACAATCGCCAAAATCAATCGTTTTTTCAAACTCGCTATTTTTTCCTGATAAAGTTCAACTTTCCTGTCCTCAGTCATATTTTCAACTAGCCCATACCCAGCCGATTCCACTATTTTCCTAATCTTATCAAAATCATACTTCCTTTCATCATACTCAACATTCAATTTTTCAGTTGCAATATTAACCGAAGCATTAATATCCTCATTCTTGTTAAGTGCCTTCTCCACAGCATTAGCACAAGCCGCACAGCTCATCCCAGTTACTGTATAAATTTTTTCTGCCATATTTTTTTCCTCCTCTTAAACTTTACTATCAAAAATATTACTGTTTCTTAATTTTTAATAATTTACTTTTACAATTACTTAAAAAATTTATAAATTTAACAGATTAATTTTTTTTATATTTTCAAACATGCCTATGCCCATTATGCTCACAATTACACTGCCCTTTCACACAGTCACACAAAACCTCCTCCACAGCCGTCTTCCTCTTTTCCTCCACAGCCTTCAAAATCAGCTCCAAGTCATCAAAACTAAGTTCACTGTTCTCAATAACCTTCCCAATCATTTCCCCAACCTTCGTTTTACAAATCTTATTAAAAGTCCCCAATATATAACTATTAGCCACTTCCTTTTCTGTAAAATCCGTCGAATAAATATACTTATTCCCTATTTCCCTCTTTTTCAAAACGCCCTTTTCCAGCAACCGATTCAACAAAGTCTTTATCGTAGCCTGCTTCCAATTCATCTTTTCACAAAGCACCTCTGCCACAAACCTGCTCGTCACTTCATTATTTGCCCAAACAACACGCATCACTTCCCATTCTGCATCAGTTATATACCACTTCTGATCAATTCTGCTACTTTCTTTCATAATCTCTACCTCGTCTAAAATGTTTACATTTGTAATCTTTTATGTTATAAGTTTACAATAGTAATCGTTTTTTGTCAAGTATTTTTTCTATATTATATAAAAAAATTTATGATATGACGATATATTCGACAACCTAATTCTTTTTATCTCTATAAGAGGTCAAGACCCTTGCTTCAGATTATTTATTTTGTTAAATTCTGAGTTTGCATAACTATCGGACAGATTCAGTAATTGTGCAAGAAAAACAAAACAACCTCAGCAATAAAAAAATAGTAAACATCAAGTCCTTAATGTTTCTAGTCTTTTTTGGTTATTAATAATTTTTTACCATTTCACTAAAATTTATTTAAAAATAACCATCAAAAATATTTAATATTTAATATAAATATTATATAAATTATATTAGAAATATTTTTTTTAAAACTTATTATTTTAAATAAAATATTAAATTTTACTTCAAAATAGTCCTCTATGGCCCCCCTTAAGGACTCCACCCCTTCCATCCCTCATTTCTACTGGAATTTGCTGGACTTTGTTGAGGGTGTTTGAAAGGTTTTTGGAAAAATAAGGCTATTTCGATACTTTTTAGGCATTTCGCGGGAATATTTTTTCTTGGAAGTTGTGAAAGCCTAAATCAAAAAAACAGGCGGCTGTGAAAGCTGGAAAATTAATCAGCAAGCGCTGCATTAATTGGAACTGACGGCTTTTGCGGATGGCTATAAATTTACAAATTTTAGGAGGAAACAATGAGTAATAATTTGCGACAAATTGTAAGAGATTTGCGATCGTTTGTAAAAAGATGTAAAGACGTGCATTATTCTGACAGCCTGCTTATCTCTTTCCTGATAACAGGGCTTTTAACAATTGCGCCAAAGCTTCATGCTGACGTGGCAGACGTGGCAAGCGAACAGCAGGAAGTGACAGCACAGACATACGATGCCATAACAGATCTGCGGCAATCATTCATGCGTGCAAGAAAAGAGAACGAAAAATCATTAAAGGGAGCTCAAAGCGAACTTGTTCAGCTGTTAAGACAAGGGGACCAAGTAATCAAGAGCCCATGGTCATCATTCCAGTTCGGGACAGGATATATGAACAACGACTGGGGTACAACATATAGAGGTAGGGGAGGAAAATTCCTTGAATACTACAAGAGAGACAATGACCTTACCAAGTATGTGTTTGACCCTACTAAGCATTTATATGGGGCAACTAACCTGAATATACCTCGTAACAAGGAGCCGAATTCATTGACAATCAATCCGGCTAATATACATGAGCCTTATAAGCCTTATGTGCCTGAAAGATTGGATAATGTGAATATGCCAGTTAATCCTACATTCGATCCAACTGTATATAGTCCTAATATAGTAAATACTACTGTTACTGCACGAAATGCATTTGGTAGAACCCCTCGAGCTAATACTAATACTATTGGTGGTACTAGTGGAAGTTGGAGTAATGATTCTACCTTTACTTATGGTACTAGTAATTTATATAGAGCCTGGAATGGTTGGTCTGCGAATACTATGAATACATATAACCAAAGAAATGGTACTAACAATACTTTAGCCTCAACAACACTAGGGGGTGCAAGCTCTACAAGTGAAGGAGATATGACAATCGGTGGTAATTTCAGTGGAACGACTTCTGTAGGTCATGCAACTGGTACTTCGACTTGGTGGTGGGATCCATCAAGAACTTGGTCTGCAACTGTAAGATATCAAAACCTAAGCAGTCCTGCACCAGGTAGTGGAACAACTGAATCATATACGCCAAACGGTGGAACTGCTGGATATGATGGTATTACTTCAGCTTATCCAGGTTCTGGTTATTGGTGGTACAATTATTGGGGATATGGTGGACATTCTTCTTACCAACAATCTTTGATTCGTAATTATCATACATCTAATCCAAATGCGGAGATAGGAGGTTCTAGAGTTACTTATCAGAATATTCTTGATAGTACACCTACTGGTGTTGGAACACCACCTTATTCTTCCTATACTGTTACATTAGGAGGAGTAACAGCAACTGGTGCTACTGAAGCAATAGCTAGACAAAATTTGTTTTATCAATTAGTTGATGCTCAATATAATAACAGTTCAAACGGTTGGTCTAACTGGTATACCGTATACAGGGAAGCTTGGACACCAGGTGGAAGTGGTGATGCAGATAGGGATGTCTTAATTTCAAATACAGGACAAACAGTTACATTGCAAAACTTTAATGCACATGTTTTAGGAACTAATGATGCTTTTGCTCAAATACAAGGTGGTAAATATAGTGTAAATAACGTAGAAGTAGATTTAAATGGAACTGGAAAACAAGCAGCGTTTGTTATAGATACAAATACGAACACTAAAAGTGAGATTGCTTTTGGTACTAGTGGTGGAAGTGAAAAGAATAAAATTTATGATAACGGTGTAGGTTTAGATGGAGAAGTTATTTTTAACTTCCAAAATGGAAATGTAGCATATAATAGTGAGGTTGAAATCAAAGGAACAGTTGATATAGATCTTAAAGGAAATAATAGCAATGTATCAGTATATCGTGTTAATAACTATATCGGAAAATTACAATTAGCTAATGGAGATAGTGGTAATAGCCATGGAACACTTGGTGCAGATAATCTTCAAACTAGTGATGGTTCTACTACGGGTAAAGGTAGAATTTGGGTTAATGGTAACGATAATGTTGTTTATGATGGACAAGGATTTGTAAATGATGATACAAGTAAACTTACTTTGAGCGATGTACAAATGAAAGGTAACAACAATGTTATGGTTGCTTTGAAAAAACCAGACGGTAATGCTAGCGGTAATGCTCAAGTTGGGGCTTTTGCAGGTAAAATTTATATTCAAGGAGCTATGTTTGGGGATAATAATGTTGTTGTAGATGCTGCTTCTGGACAAGGTAGTGGAATTGGTAAGCAACATATCTCTTCAGCACTTAGTGGGACTTTGGATAATGTTAAAGTTGAGAAACTAAACGTTGGATTTGGTATTCAAAATGGTGGTAATACACCTAGTAGAAATAATACTTTGATTAAAGCAACTAATGGAACAACAGTTGAAGTTACTGGTAAAAATACTGTTATAAGTGATTCAGTTTATTGGAATGCAGGTGCTGTTAAAAGAGATTATGACGACATGTACTTAAATTCTGTTGCTGAACACACTATTGTTGGTTATGCTGATGGTGTTATACAAAATACCGGATATGCTCAAAGTACCACATCAGCTGTAAAACCTTCAAGAATTGAATTCAAGAGTCCAGTGGATATGGCTGGTAAGGCAAGTGACAATAATCCAGATTTAGGAAGTATAGCTTACTTTGCTATAAATTCTGGAAGTATAGATGCTAAATCTACTAGAGCTGCCGCACCTCAGTCTATAATTGCATATGCTAATGGTGCAAATGCCCTTGCTTCTATCAACACTCCACAAATTAAAATTGAGGGAGATATTAATGCTACTGATTATTTAGTTTTAAACACAAGCAACGGTAAATATGGTAGCGGTAGTGCAAGTGCAAGACCTCATACATATCAAAATATAGGTGCTTATGCTGAAAATGGTGGTACTATTAAAGTTGTTGGTGCGAATGCTTCAGCAGATGTTACTGATTATGCAAACAATAAATCATTGATTTATGGTATTGGAGCTGTAGCAACTGGACCAAATTCTAATATTGAAATGGAAAAAGTTTCTGTTGTAAGTGGTGCTAGTGGAGCTTTATATGCTACTAATGGTGGTTCTATTAAATATGAAGGAGGTAATATTTTACATCAAAATAATAAGTCTCCAAATGGAAATGGGGATATTACCTTAGCTACTTCTAATGCTACATTTTCTGGAACTAGAAAAGGTATGGCTCCTAGTTATACAGGTGAGAATGACCATGCCAATATAAGTCCGTTTTATGTTCACAGAACAGGAATTAATGATACAGCTAGTATAGATTTTGGTACTTCTACTGTTACTAATATAGATATGTATGACGGAATCTTATTAAGCGGTAATAAATATAATGGAAGCTTTGCTAGTGCAGGAAATATTATTGCTGGTGGGGATTCAATTGCTAGAGAATGGGATTATGCAGGAAGTAATTCAGAAGCAAATGTTAAAACTAATGCAAAATACAAAGGTATGGATAAAGTAACAGCAAATATCCTTAGTGATAACGTAACAATCGGAGTTATTAACCAGCCAAAAAATGAAATTAACTGGAACAGTGATAAAAGCTGGGGAGCAGGTACTGGTGCAGCAACTGGTAATTTCTTAAGTGGAATTGGTGAATATGCAGGTGGAATGAAAATTAAAAATGGTACAAGTGCAAGTGATTCATATAAACTTGATGTTACTATAATTAACGGTAAAGTAAAAATAGGGGAAGATGTTAATTTAGAAAACAAAGAAGAAACAAGAACAGCAACTACTCCTCCAACTAAGAATGATCCATTTAATGATATAAAAATGGAAAGTACTTTTGTAACAATTGATACTAATAAAAAAGTAGAAGGTGATGTAAGAGGTACAAATAGAGATTTAAAAGATGCTAAAGGAAATACAAACTATCAATTACAAAATGTGGGACTTAGCATGGCAAATAGCCTATTTAGATGGAATGATGTGTATGGTAATGATACAACATGGAGAAAAACTAAAAATTCTGAATCAGGATTTGTAAATAAAGGAACTGTTGATATAACTGGAGGTTCTAAAGATCAGGCTGTAACTGCATTAAATGTATCTTATGGAACTATTCAGAATGAAAAAGATGTAAAAGTTGATCATGGAAACGCTTTAGTTGGAACTGACAACAGTATTCTTACTAATACAAAAGATGCAACTATCGAAGTTTCTGGTAAATATACAAAACCAACTGGTTTAACAGCAAATTCATTAAATATAAACAGTACTACTGAATCTACTCCTAGTGGAGCAAACTACGGTATAGTTGGAATTTCAAGAAAAGACACAACTAATTATCTTAACAGCTACACAATAGATGGATCAATTGTTGATACTGATGCAACTGCTATTACGTCTGAAGGTAAAATTAAAGTTGATGGTGGAGAATCTAATAATGGATCTGTAACTGCAACTGGTATTTTTGCTAAAAATGTTAATGCAAAACAAAATAATGTAACTATCAGCTATGATGATACTCAAATTGGTAATACTGCAGGAATAGAAGTACAAGCTAGCGGTTCACCTTCAAGCAGTAGAGGAGTAGGTATAGCATTAGTTAATGAAAATTCAAACGGTAACGGTGGACTAATTACATTAAAAGGATTTGGTGGAAGCCTTGGATCAGATGCAAGTGGTAGTAACGATATTGTAACTAAAGAAAATGGTATTGGTATTTATGCTGAAAATGCGAAAATTCAGTTAAATTCTGATAAGTTCACAGTTACAACTAGAGATGATGGTGTTGGAATTTGGGTAACTGATAATTCTGAAATTGCTACAGGTGCTAATCATAATAAAACTTTCCAATATAACTATTTTGGAAAAAATAATAAAAATGGATTTGCAATGGCATTTGGTGGAAGAAATACAGGAATTACACATGCATCAAATGACTTAGATATTAAATTCTCTAACCATGCTACAAGTCCAGTAGACTTGGCTTACGAACAAGCCAAATCTAAAGTGGCTGCTGTTAATGGTGGAACTTACAAAGGAATCGCAGGTATCTTGGTAAACACTAACGATGGTGCAGATACTGTAACTAACAGAGGTAATATTGAAGAAGATTCATCATCTAAGACTAATGTAAGAGCTTACGGTGCTGTAGTAAATAAGGGAACATTCGTAAACTTTGGTAAGATTAAGCTTAACGACTCGCTAGATGCACAGGCTAGCACGCTAACTTCTGAAGACATGAAGAAAGTTAATGTGGGAATCTTTGCAAACTCTACTAATAAGCTTGATACAACTATCACAAACCGTGGAGATATTACAATTGGAGATTCTACAAACAACAAGAACATAGGAAGCTGGGCTATTTACGGATATAATGTAAATACTGACAGCAAGGAAGATGGAACTAAATCTAAGATTACAATTAACAGAAACAACTACGGTATCTATTCCGGTGACGGAAATGTCAACATTAAGAATACTAAATTGCTAGTTGGTAACGATACAGTTCTAGGGCATGTTCAGACTACATCAGGAGTTTCAACAGCGCCAGGAGCTTACCCTATTAACAGACAGACTGCTTATGCAAATGCAAACGACTTGTTATCTGGACTGGACAAGCCAAGAGAGCTTGACTCTGCAATTGGGGTATATATTGACAAGGGAAGCGTTGCAAGAAACATTAATGTAAGCGCTGACATGGACATTGACAGATTCTCTTACGGTATTGTCATGGCTGAAAAGAATGGAGGACCTGCAACAAACGTAACAATTGGTGATGGTGCCTACACTCTTGACGCAAGCGGAAAGGTTAGTTCATTGACAGCGACAGATGCTCCGACAGTTGTACTGGCTTCCAACAGAACTGCAGGAGGACAGGTCAAGTCAACAGCCCCATCAAACCCTAAAGTTCCAGAAGAAACTAAGGAGCAGGGAAATGCAGTGTACTACTATTCAGCAGACACAGCATCAAGAGGTAAGTCATGGGCAAACGTAACAATGAACGGGGATTACAACACAGCCTACTATACTAAAGGTTCAATGGACAACTTCGGAACAATTGACCTGAGATCTAAATACGATGTTGACAACAACAACACAGCAAGAGGGTACGGAAACGTAGGTATCTTCTCGGCAAATACAAGCGCTCCGTCAACAAACTACGGAACAATCACTACAGGTATGTCTGACACTGTAAACATGGAATACTCGGCAGCGATGGCGGCAGGTAGAAACCACTACAAGACAGATGGAAACTTTGACAAGACGACAGAAGAAGGATACATTGTAAACAGGGGAAATATTATCGTCAAGGAAAAAGAAGGTATCGGTATGTTCGCAACTGGTGCAGGGTCTAAGGCAGTAAACTACGGTAATATCCGTCTTGAAGGAGAAAGCGCAATTGGTATGTACCTAGACAGAGGAGCAATTGGGGAAAACTATGGAGAAATCGAAGGTAACGCCCAAAGCTTGAAAGGGGTAGTGGCAATTAATGGAGGTTACATTAAGAACTACGGACATATTAATGTAACAGGATCGGGATCTTACGGAATCGTAACAGACGGATCAAGATTCATCGTAGACGCAAACGGAAACCCAACAGAAGTGCTTAAATCAACAGATTCAAGATATACTTCATCATCTGCCGTGACAGCAGGGCAAACTAATGGAAATGGCGGAACAGACCTTTACGGAGGAAAAGAAAGCTCAATTGAGGAAGGGACAAGCGGAAATCCTAAGACAACAGGTGTCGGAACAACTATAACAGCTCCAGACATCGTGCCTATAACTAAGGTAAGTGTTGACGGAATCGACACGCCAATCTTTGATGTTGAAAGTGATGCGGCAAATCCTGGAGACTGGGCTAAGAACATAACAGTAAGCAGCAGCATTCAAACTGGAGGAACAAGAATAATTGACCTTTCAGTTAAGAATGAATGGGGTAATCCAGTATGGGAACACGCATACAAAGACCCATTGTCAGAAGTAACGTCAATCGGAATGTATGTTGACACGTCAGGAGTCAGATACACTAACCCAATTGACGGAATCCAAAACTTGCCTAAACTAGGAAAAGTTGACTTGTACTTCGGACCGGAAGCTACACTGTATACAAACTCTAAGGCAATCAGAATTGGGGATAAGGTTGATGTAAACGGAAACGTAACTAAGAGCAACATCCTAAAACCATTTAACGATGCATTGTCAAGACTGCCTGGAGGAGCAAAAGTGAACGTTCTTTCTGCAAGCTTGACTTGGCAAGTATTAGCAAAACTTGACTCTAACAACCAGTTGTCAGAAATTTACATGAGTAAAGTTCCTTATCATTCATTCGCATATGATAATGACAAGTCTCTAGTAAACTTCACAAACAACTTGGACAACATTTATGAAATCGCAAGACAGGAAAGCGCTGAAAAAGTTATCTTCAACAAGCTGAACAGCTTAGGTAACGGAGAAGGGCATATATTGGCTCAAGCATTTGACCAAATGAGAGGTCACATTTATGGTGGAGTTCAACAAAGAATCAAGTCTACATCAGATATTCTAGGTGGAGAAATCAGCAGCTTGAGAAGTGAAAGAAACGTTTCCAAGGATTCTAACAAGTTCAAGGCATTTGGACAAAGAAACGAATTCAAGACAGATACAGCAGGAATGCCAGACTGGTACAGCAATGCAGGAGGATTTGCGTTTGTTCATGAAGATGAGACTGTAAGACTTGGACAGTCATCAGGATGGTCAGCAGGTGTAGTAAACAACTACTTCACATTCAAGGATCTATCTAAATCATATGAAAACCAGGCAATGGCAAAAGTTGGAGTGTTCAAGTCAATCCCGCTTGACGCAAACGGAACATTCATACTTAGCCTAGGTGGAGATGGATTCTTTGGAAGAAATGACATGAAACGTAGATTCTGGGTAGTGGATCAACAGTTCAGAGCGAAAGCAAGCTACTACTCTTACGGTGCAGGGCTTAATGCAGGGCTTGAAAAATCATTTGTAGTAAATGACGGATTCAGCATAGTTCCAAATTTAGGAATCAGAGCGGAATACGGAAGATTCTCGTCAATCCATGAAAAAGGTGACATGGCATTGAACGTCAAGAGCGACGACTACGTTTCAGTTAAGCCAAGCGTAGGAATTGACTTCAGATACAATCAGGAAGTATTCAAGAATTCAAACTTGACAGCAAGCTTAGGATTTGCGTATGAAAACGAAATTGGAAAACTATACGATGTTGAAAATGAAGCAAGAATAGTAGGAGCATGGACAGACTACTTTGGAATCAGAGGAGACAAGGAAGACAAGAGAGGAAACTTCAAGTCAGACTTGAAACTGGGACTGGACAACGGAAGATTCGGATTCAACGTAAACACAGGATACGACTCAAAAGGACACAACTTCAGAGCAGGATTAGGATTGAAAGTATTATACTAATAAATTCTAGGAATGAGGGAAACATGCTAGACAAAATGGGAGGAGGGCTGCCAGTAATGGCGGCTCTTCTTTTTTGTAAGGAAATCAAAAAAAGAGCAGCTAGTAAACTGCTCTTGTTATTTTTTTTCAATTTAAAAGTATATTGATTTTATTATTATTGCTAAAAATAAGAAATTTTGACTAATTTTCCACAAAAAGCAACTCCAACTAAAGTAACATCTTCAATTCCCCTGTTTTTCAAAGCAACATCATATTTTTTTTTAATAATTTGATTGACAGCCTCCTTTGAAACCTTTTCAAGACTATTTTCATCTTTAGTAACCTTAAATTCCAGTATAAATCCCCTAGTATTCTTATTTTTAGGCTCTATCATCAAATCATATCTTCCAAGCCCGGATTCTTCGTTAGACTTCACGTAATAATGATTATCCAAATAAAACATCATTCCTAAAACTAACCCATGATAAAAATCCTCATTTTTAGTGTCATTATAGCTAGTCGACTTCAGCAAAATATTTTGTAAATATTTCTCAAAATAATTAAATTTCAACCTTTTAAGTGATTCCATCGCTTTCCTAAATAAACTTTCCCCAAAATTCACTTCAATAAACTTCTGCCTAAAAAATTCCCTGACTTCCCGATTAGGTAATCTCAAAGAATAAACATTCTCGTAATCCTCTCCAATTTTCTCATCAATCGTCAAATATCCACTAAACAAAAGCAGTTCCCAAATTTTCTCCTGCCCAAGCAATACAGACAAATCAGAGTTTCCATTAATATTTTCTTCTACACTTTCTCCTGAAAATAACTGTTCCAAAGTTTCCGTTGTTTCTGTATCTGCATTTTTTAAAATATCATTAATAAGAAAATTTCCAGAAGTTTCAACCCAATAAGGAGCTAATTTTTTAAATTGTAAGAACTTCAAAATACTCCATGGATTATAAACATCAGAATTTCCAAACTTATAGCCATTATACCAAGATTTTACATCAGAAAGTTTAAACTCAATTTCAAAATCTTTAAGAACTTTTTCAACTTCTGCTTCTGTAAATCCAAAAAAATCAGAATAATGTTCATTTAAAATCGAATAAATGCTAAGATTATTTAAATCTGAAAAAATACCAGCCTTTATAACTCTTATAATTCCAGTCATAATCCCCATTTTTAAATACTGATTAGTTTTTAATGCCTCTCCGTAAAAGATCTTAAAAAATATAACTGCTTTGTCATAATAGTGATATTCATAAGCTGAAATTAAAGGGCTGTCATATTCATCAATTAAAAGAACAACCTCTTTATTGTAATATTTGTATAAATAAGCTGTCAAATACTTTAGAGAATTTTCATAATCACCATCATCTTTTTTGAACCATATTTTATCAAAATTTTTCAGTTCAGCTTCATTTAATGAATTTCTTACATATTCAAATTCATTATAAAGATTTGATATTAGGGATTTAATGGCATTTAAGAAATTTTCCCAGCTGTCAGCCTTAATCCCCTTCAGTGAAATAAAAACAGCTGGATGTTGTCCTTGCTCTGAAAAATGTTTAGATTTCTTAATATCTAAGCCATTAAATAATTTTTTATTTTCTTTAGCATTATGAATATCGAAAAAATACTTTAATGTTGACATATTTAAAGTTTTTCCAAATCTCCTTGGACGTATGAAAAGTTTTACTTTAGAACCATCATCTAAAATGTTAGCAATAAATTTAGTTTTATCAATATAATAGCAATTATTATTTATAATTTCTTTAAAATCTTCAATACCAACAGGAATTTTCTTCATTTTATCTCCTTTAAAATAAATAGTTAATCAAAATAGAATTTTAACAATGTACGTAAATTTCCCTTATGCCCTTTGATTTTTTATTTTTTACTTCCATACACCCTAATGAATGTGTAAAAAATGCTCCACAGTCAATATCATAAATTTTATTAGACTTTTTAGATATTTTTCCATTCATATTTGGTGTATGACCAAAATATATATTTTTATTTTTATATTCTTCAAGAATATTTTTCTTATCCATCCAAAACTCTTCTCGTGTCCAAAGCACATTTTCCCTTTCCTGATTTTCCAAATCCTTGCTTAAATCTAGCCCTGCATGAACAAAAATATTCTCATTTCCGTAAACTATGAGCGGACAATCCTTTAACCATTTTATCAGCCATTTTACTTCAGCATAAAAATTTTCCTTATGCCATTTCTCTATATTTTTCTTTTCAAAATATTTAGAATTTTTATAAATCGAATACTCTGTTTCATAATTCAACGGATAATCATTTTCAAAATTCTCCAGAAGCATATCTTCATGATTTCCCAAGATAAACTTCAGATTATATCCAAGTTTTATCATTTTCATGCATTTCATATAAATTTCATAAGATTTTTTTCCTCTATCACAAATATCTCCTAAAATTAAAAGTAAATCTTCTCTTTTTAGATTAATCTTTTCAAGTAATTTTAAAAATAAATCATATTGACCATGAAGATCAGAAATTGCAAATATTCTATCATAATTATTTTCATCTATTCTTTCAACCTTAACTCTGTTTTCCATAGGAATCGCACTTCTTTCATTATATTTAAAATTTTTTTAAAAGGCTCCAAATCCGTTTACTTCCATAAATCTGAATAACATGTCATTCATAAATTTTTCATTTTTTTGTGTATCGTAGGGTAATGTAAAGTCACCATCTCTGTTTGTCCATAATCTGTCATAATAGTCTAAAATATCTTTGGAAACTTTCTGGTCGTAAGCTGACATTATTTTCAATTCATTTTCTAAATTATAGTTTCTCATATTTCTTCTTGTAAAGTTTGTAGAGCCTCCGTAAGTTATTAGATAATTCTTTTTCAGAATTGACATCATTTTTACATGGTACATTTCTTCACCTTTGTTATAAAATTTGACATCTATGTCATAGTTATGTTTTCTTGCATATTTCATTAATTCTCCAGCCGCCGCTTTATTTGGCAATCCGGCATCTGAATTATTTAATATTATCTCAAATTTTACTCCACGTTTTGCCGCCTTTCTAATGTCATTTATTATTCCTCTATCAGCAAGGAAAAATTGAGCAATGATAACTTTTTCTCCAAATTGTGTATTTTTTAACTCTTCTGAAATATCTTTAGCTGTTGCATCATTTGTAAAATATTGTATTTTCAGCTTGTCATTTGAAGAAAACGGAATTTTGCTAAAATCCTTATTTGGAAGCCTTCTTTTTAAACTTCCATCTTTTTTAGTAATTCTTGCAACTGGCTTTTCAGCATCGTAAATTTCCTTTAAGATTGGTGCTGAAAACTTAAATGCTATATTTGAATGTTTTGAACCTTCAGCATGTGGATTGGCTGATGTCAGCATTGCAGTATTTTCATTCATAATTAGTTTTCTGTGATCCGCTTTTGCATTTAATGCTCTCAAAATGCTACGGATTGTAACTTTATCAGTTCCTTCGTAAATTGGATTTTTTATTTTTCCACGATTTTTTGGATTTCCGAAAGGCTGTATAAATAGTCGCCATGGTGCAGAATAAACAAGCATTGGATCTCTCAGCTTCATTAAATCAACATATCCAATTTTTACTCCAGCCTGTTCCAATTTTTTATGCATCTTATTGTCGTAAGCCCCGTAAAATGTATTGCTTTCATCAAGTATCAGATAAATTTCCACATTTGGATCTTTTTTCCGCTTTTCCAGTATCTTTTCTGTAAATTCCTCTGCAAGCGGTAATGGATGTAATTTTTCTTCAACACCCTTTCCAACAAAATCATTAAATACAAAAATATCCATCAGAAAAAAATCCTGTGCTTCATCTAAAATCTTATAAGCCTGTTCCCAGATCTGTCTTTCATAATGCGTTTCCCCATCTTTCTTATAAGTCAAATCATAGTAAAAATCCACATCATCCGCATTATAAACCTGACTTTTCATTGAAAGCCCCTCTGAAAGCGGAGTACAAGAAAAAGTTCCCAATAATAAAAACACAAATATAAAAATAATTTTTTTGCTCAAAATAAATTCTCCTTTAATATTTTTTCATAGACGTATTTAATAATCTATAATTTATAAATTATTATTACCTTTTTCTAATTATAACAGTTTTAAAAAGTTTTTTCCATAAAAATAAAAAATAAAATTTCAGTAATTGACATTTTTGTAAAATATGTTATAATAAATATGTAAAAAACCTTTAGGGGGGAAACTTTGTAGAATAATAAAAAAAATGTGCTACAAATTAGGCTGGATTTTTCCAGTCTTTTTTGTTATAATACTTAGGTGAGTTTTAGCACAATTCACAAAAAATTCTACAAAGAAGGTAGTGAGATGGTAGATTTCATTGCGATATTTATTCTATTTGTAATTATTTTTTACAGCTTGAATAGATAGAGAATGAATTTCACCTCTGCTCCTCAACCCTTAGGGGTCTGAATTTAATATTTGACATTTTTGTAAAATATGTTATAATAAATTTGTATAAAATCTCTAAGGGGAACTCATATACAAATAAAAAAAATATGCTACAAATTAGACTGGATTTTTCCGGTCTTTTTTGTTATAATAATTAAGTGAATTTTGGCATGATTCACGAAACGTTATATAAAGGAGGTAGTGAGATGGTAGATTTCATTGCGATATTTATTCTGTTTGTAATTGTTTATTACAGCTTGAATAGATAGAGAATGAATTTCACCTCTGCTCCTCAACCCTTAGGGGTCTGAAGACAGAGTAAAAAATATAGGGGCGGTCATTAAATACCACAACAAATCTTTTTTGACTGCTTTTTTTAAAATATTTTACTTTGTGATATTTCTTTCAAAACTTCCCTAATCGGACATTCTCCTCCTCTCAAATATGGAATGTTTGTGCTTTTTCCTGTTTCATTAACAATTTCTGGCAAGCGTTCCATCTCTATTACCTTTTCTAGTGAACTCGTTCTTTTGCCGCTAAAGTACAGTTCATACGCCTTTTCCCTGTTTTTTCCATAGTTTGCAAAGAAAGTGTGGTATAACGCTCTTGCCTTTATCTTCCTTCTTGAAAACGCTTTCGACCTGCTTGACAAAAATCTTGAGCATTCGTGGGACACAAGGGCTTCCGTCCTTGAGCCTATGTAATCCTCTTCAGTATATATCCTTCTTATCTTCTCATACTGGTTAAGCAGCATCTTCATCTGCTCCTTTCTTCTCTGGCTCACATTCTCCTTTTCCTTGAAATTCTCATAAAAATTTTCAAGTCCTGCAAAGTTATCTTTCTCAAGCCACCTGTAAAGATTTTTTGATATTCCCTTGTCCTTCTTGGAAATTTCAACTATAGCTTTTGCTAGATGAAACTTGTCATAAATGTGTATCGGATTGTAAATCCTAAGCTCCCCTGCAAAGCTGTCTATCCATATTCCCCCATCAGAGTTCACAATCAGCTTCTTCTTGTCCATATTGTATCTCTTTTCAAGATAGTTAAGCACATATTCCGACACTTCCTCAAGGGATACGGATGCAGGGAACATTATTGTGTGTTTGTCAATAAGTTTGTTTCTGTCCCTGCAGAGTTCCTCAATTCCACGATGTATTGAAACCATCCTCATATATGTGTTTTTACTTCTTCTGCACTTCATATGGTCTTCATCAATCTCCATATATACTGGCGAATCGTCATCCCTTTCAAATCTTTCAATATCAAGTTTCGGCATTTCAAAAGAATTGACAAGATTGTACACAGTAGCCCTTGAAACACCGTAAGTCTTTGCAAGAAATGAAGCCGTAGCATATTGATACTCAAAAAAGTATAGTAAAAATCAGCTCCTCAGAAAGCCTTCTGTACCGCTTAAGCCCAATTTTTTCATCAATGTAGTAGTGAATGCCTGTTTTCTTGTCTGCATATTTTCGACGTTCAAAAGTGACATGCCCGAAAGCAGTAGTAACAGTTCTTTTAACAAATCCTTTGCTTTTAAATTTATCTTTTCTTTCATCGGAATGGAAAAAGGCATCATCAACTCTTTTGACATAAACTCTAAACAGCGTTTCAAAGGCCTTTGAGACAAACAGCTTAAACTGCTGCTCAAACGGAAGTCTGAAGGAAAAAATATTTTTAAAAAAAGTCTTTACAAGCGAAGAAAAATCTGATATTCTAATCATAGAGGGAACCACCTTTCAATAGAGTTTGGCGATTATATTGTAACTGGTTTCCTCTTTTTTGTTAATTAAAAATTTGATTAAATTTATTTGCCCCTATATTTTTTACTCTGTCGGTCTGAATTTAATATTTGACATTTTTGTAAAATATGTTATAATAAATTTGTATAAAATCTCTAAGGAGAACTTTATATAACGTTTAAAAAAAATATGCCATAAATTAGGCTGGATTTTTCCAGTCTTTTTTGTTATAATAATTAAGTGAATTTTAGCATAATTCACAATTTGTATATGAGGAGGTAGTGGGATGGTAGATTTCATTGCGATATTTATTCTATTTGTAATTATTTTTTACAGCTTGAATAGATAGGACATGAATTTCACCTCTGCTCCTCAACCCTTAGGGGATAGTAATTTTAAAATTTAAGGAGGAAAAATTAACAAAAAATTTGTTAAAATAAAGGATGAACAAAATTAAAAATATTGCAATTATTGCGCACGTAGATCACGGGAAAACAACTCTTGTCGATGCTTTATTAAAACAGGCGGGGACATTTGGGGAACATGAAAAAGTAGATGAAAGAATTATGGATAGTGATGATTTGGAGAAGGAAAGAGGGATTACAATCTTTTCTAAAAATGCTTCATTTCATTATGATGGATATAAGATAAATATTGTGGATACTCCAGGGCATGCGGATTTTGGTGGAGAGGTGCAAAGAATCTTGAAAATGGTGGATTCTGTATTGCTTTTGGTGGACGCTTTTGAAGGAGTCATGCCACAGACTAAATATGTATTAAAACAGGCACTAGAACATGGGCTTCGTCCAATTGTGGTAGTTAATAAGATTGACAGGCCAAATTCAGATCCTGATGCTGTTGTGGATTCTGTATTTGATTTGTTTGTGGATTTGGGAGCAAATGATGCTCAGCTTGATTTTCCAGTAGTTTATGCATCGGCTAAAAATGGATATGCTAAACTGGAATTGGAAGATGAAGATAAGGATATGAAACCACTTTATGATGAAATTATGAAGCACGTTGATGATCCTGAAGGTGATGTAAATGAACCATTGCAAATGCTTGTTACAAATACGGAATATGATGAATATGTTGGAAAATTAGGGACTGGAAGAATTTACAACGGAAAAATTGAAAAAAATCAGGAAGTTACGTTAATTAAAAGAAATGGCGACTTGGTGAATGGAAAAATTACTAGAATTTATGGATATGACGGACTTAAAAAAGTTGAAATGGAAGAAGCGTTTGCCGGAGACATTGTAACAATTGCAGGAATTGAAAAAATTGACATAGGAGAAACTGTGGCAAGTAAGGAAAATCCAAAACCATTGCCGCTAATTGACATTGACGAGCCAACGCTTGCGATGACTTTTGTTGTAAATGATTCGCCATTTGCTGGGCAAGATGGGAAATTTGTAACTTCTAGAAATATTTTGGAAAGATTACAAAAGGAGGTAAATCATAACGTTAGTATGAGACTTGAAATGACAGACTCGCCAGATGCCTTTATTGTAAAAGGAAGAGGCGAACTTCAATTATCTATTTTGCTTGAAAATATGAGGAGAGAAGGATACGAAGTGGCAGTTTCAAAGCCTGAAGTTATCTTTAAGGAAAAAAATGGACAGAAAATGGAGCCAATCGAACTTGCAATTATTGATGTTGCCGATGAATTTGTAGGAGTTGTAATTGAAAAATTAGGACTTAGGAAAGGTGAAATGGTAAATATGAATCAAGGAAGCGACGGCTACACAAGACTTGAGTTCAAAGTGCCATCACGTGGATTAATCGGATTTAGAAACGAATTTTTAACAGAAACAAGAGGAACAGGAATCCTGAATCACTCTTTTTACGAATACGAACCTTTCAAAGGGGAAGTTACAGGAAGAAGAAGGGGAGTTCTAATTGCAATGGAGCCAGGAACAAGTCTAGGTTATTCATTAAACAACTTGCAGCCACGTGGAATCCTATTTATTGGACCAGGAGTGGAAGTTTATGAAGGTATGATAGTTGGAGAACATTCAAGAGAAAATGACTTGGTTGTAAACGTATGTAAAGGTAAAAAACTTACAAATATGAGGGCTGCTGGAAGTGATGACGCTGTAAAATTAGCACCTCCAAAGGAATTTACATTGGAACTGGCACTTGAATATATTGAAAATGATGAATTGGTAGAAATTACACCTAACTTTATTAGACTTAGAAAAAAATATTTGAATGCTAATGAAAGAAAAAAACACGAAAATAAAAACTGATAAAACTGTAATACCTTAAACTAAATAAAAAAACTGGAGTTATTTAAACAGCTCCAGCTTTTTATTATATTAATTATTTTTTAGTTTCTACCATCTTAGCCTGTTTTAAAATGCTGTCCGGTATTTTTATACCCAATGATTCCATATTTTGCTTATTAATTTCTATTTGAAGATTTTTAACAGTTTCTATTGGAATCTCGCTTGGTTTTTTGCCTTTTAATAAAATTTCTGCTGCAATTTCACCAGAACGGTAACCAATGTTATAATCGGTAGTTCCTTGGGAAATTAGCCCTCCTGCATTGGAGAATACGTTATTTGTAGCTAGAACTGGTATTTTTGATTTATTAAACACATCAAGTATTGCCGCAAAATATGAAGCTACCGTATTGTCTTGAATAGCATAATAAATATCAATATCTTTTGCAATAAGATTTGCAGCCGCAACCATTTCTGTACCATTTGTAACAGCCTTTTCAATTACTGTAAATCCATATTTCCCTGCCAGCTTTTTCAAATTATTTACTTCAGAAACCGAATTTTGTTCAGATGAATTATAAATTATCCCTATTTTCTTAGCTCCTGGTAACAACTCTCTCATTAATTTCAAATTTTCAGTAACTGGTGCTGCGCCGCTTGTTCCTGTAACATTTGGGATTCCTTCAAGCCCTGCACTCTTAGGATCTGTAACTGATCCAAATACAACTGGTGTTTCATGCCCAACTTGATTCTTAGCCGCCTGTGCCGTTGGAGTAGTAATTGCAAAAACCAAATCCTTCTTGTCTGCTGCAAACTGCTGCATAATCAAAGTCTGGTTACTCATATCATTATTTGCAATCTTATCATCATAATCAGCCTTCACTCCAGCCTTAGCCAACGCATCCTTAAATCCTTGCTTTGCCGCATTCAACGCTGGATGATCCACAATTTGCGACAGCCCAATTTTATAAACTTTTTCACTAACTTTAGAATCCTTTTTTTGCTCTTGAGAATCATTACCCTTCTTATTTCCACAAGACAAAAGCATTCCTCCTAACATACCGAATAACAGTACACCTCTCATAATTTTTTTCATCTTTTTTTCCTCCTAAAATAAATAATTTTTAATTTATACTATTATTTTACCATATTTTTCAAAATTTTCCATTAAATATTGCTTTTATTAAAAATTTTTTTACTAAGTTCGATAAACAAAAAGAAGAGCCGCCATCACTGGCAGCCCTCCTCCCATTTTGTCTAGCATGTTTCCCTCATTCCTAGAATTTTTTAGTACAATACTTTCAAGCCCATTCCTGCTCTGAAATTGTGACCTTTTGAATCGTATCCTGTGTTTACGTTGAATCCGAATCTTCCATTGTCCAGTCCAAGTTTCAAGTCTGACTTGAAGTTTCCTCTCTTGTCTTCCTTGTCTCCTCTTATTCCAAAGTAGTCTGTCCATGCTCCTACTATTCTTGCTTCATTTTCAACATCGTATAGTTTTCCAATTTCGTTTTCATACGCAAATCCTAAGCTTGCTGTCAAGTTTGAATTCTTGAATACTTCCTGATTGTATCTGAAGTCAATTCCTACGCTTGGCTTAACTGAAACGTAGTCGTCGCTCTTGACGTTCAATGCCATGTCACCTTTTTCATGGATTGACGAGAATCTTCCGTATTCCGCTCTGATTCCTAAATTTGGAACTATGCTGAATCCGTCATTTACTACAAATGATTTTTCAAGCCCTGCATTAAGCCCTGCACCGTAAGAGTAGTAGCTTGCTTTCGCTCTGAACTGTTGATCCACTACCCAGAATCTACGTTTCATGTCATTTCTTCCAAAGAATCCATCTCCACCTAGGCTAAGTATGAATGTTCCGTTTGCGTCAAGCGGGATTGACTTGAACACTCCAACTTTTGCCATTGCCTGGTTTTCATATGATTTAGATAGATCCTTGAATGTGAAGTAGTTGTTTACTACACCTGCTGACCATCCTGATGACTGTCCAAGTCTTACAGTCTCATCTTCATGAACAAACGCAAATCCTCCTGCATTGCTGTACCAGTCTGGCATTCCTGCTGTATCTGTCTTGAATTCGTTTCTTTGTCCAAATGCCTTGAACTTGTTAGAATCCTTGGAAACGTTTCTTTCACTTCTCAAGCTGCTGATTTCTCCACCTAGAATATCTGATGTAGACTTGATTCTTTGTTGAACTCCACCATAAATGTGACCTCTCATTTGGTCAAATGCTTGAGCCAATATATGCCCTTCTCCGTTACCTAAGCTGTTCAGCTTGTTGAAGATAACTTTTTCAGCGCTTTCCTGTCTTGCGATTTCATAAATGTTGTCCAAGTTGTTTGTGAAGTTTACTAGAGACTTGTCATTATCATATGCGAATGAATGATAAGGAACTTTACTCATGTAAATTTCTGACAACTGGTTGTTAGAGTCAAGTTTTGCTAATACTTGCCAAGTCAAGCTTGCAGAAAGAACGTTCACTTTTGCTCCTCCAGGCAGTCTTGACAATGCATCGTTAAATGGTTTTAGGATGTTGCTCTTAGTTACGTTTCCGTTTACATCAACCTTATCCCCAATTCTGATTGCCTTAGAGTTTGTATACAGTGTAGCTTCCGGTCCGAAGTACAAGTCAACTTTTCCTAGTTTAGGCAAGTTTTGGATTCCGTCAATTGGGTTAGTGTATCTGACTCCTGACGTGTCAACATACATTCCGATTGACGTTACTTCTGACAATGGGTCTTTGTATGCGTGTTCCCATACTGGATTACCCCATTCATTCTTAACTGAAAGGTCAATTATTCTTGTTCCTCCAGTTTGAATGCTGCTGCTTACTGTTATGTTCTTAGCCCAGTCTCCAGGATTTGCCGCATCACTTTCAACATCAAAGATTGGCGTGTCGATTCCGTCAACACTTACCTTAGTTATAGGCACGATGTCTGGAGCTGTTATAGTTGTTCCGACACCTGTTGTCTTAGGATTTCCGCTTGTCCCTTCCTCAATTGAGCTTTCTTTTCCTCCGTAAAGGTCTGTTCCGCCATTTCCATTAGTTTGCCCTGCTGTCACGGCAGATGATGAAGTATATCTTGAATCTGTTGATTTAAGCACTTCTGTTGGGTTTCCGTTTGCGTCTACGATGAATCTTGATCCGTCTGTTACGATTCCGTAAGATCCTGATCCTGTTACATTAATATGTCCGTAGTTCTTAATGTAACCTCCATTAATTGCCACTACCCCTTTCAAGCTTTGGGCGTTACCTTCGATTTCTCCATAGTTTTCCCCAATTGCTCCTCTGTCTAGGTACATACCAATTGCGCTTTCTCCTTCAAGACGGATATTACCGTAGTTTACTGCCTTAGACCCTGCACCAGTTGCGAACATACCGATACCTTCTTTTTCCTTGACGATAATATTTCCCCTGTTTACAATGTATCCTTCTTCTGTCGTCTTGTCAAAGTTTCCATCTGTCTTGTAGTGGTTTCTACCTGCCGCCATCGCTGCCGAGTATTCCATGTTTACAGTGTCAGACATACCTGTAGTGATTGTTCCGTAGTTTGTTGACGGAGCGCTTGTATTTGCCGAGAAGATACCTACGTTTCCGTACCCTCTTGCTGTGTTGTTGTTGTCAACGTCATATTTAGATCTCAGGTCAATTGTTCCGAAGTTGTCCATTGAACCTTTAGTATAGTAGGCTGTGTTGTAATCCCCGTTCATTGTTACGTTTGCCCATGACTTACCTCTTGATGCTGTGTCTGCTGAATAGTAGTACACTGCATTTCCCTGCTCCTTAGTTTCTTCTGGAACTTTAGGGTTTGATGGGGCTGTTGACTTAACCTGTCCTCCTGCAGTTCTGTTGGAAGCCAGTACAACTGTCGGAGCATCTGTCGCTGTCAATGAATTAACCTTTCCGCTTGCGTCAAGAGTGTAGGCACCATCACCAATTGTTACGTTTGTTGCAGGTCCTCCATTCTTTTCAGCCATGACAATACCGTAAGAGAATCTGTCAATGTCCATGTCAGCGCTTACATTAATGTTTCTTGCAACGCTTCCCTTGTCAATATATACCCCAATTGCAGAGTCAAGCTCTCTTGGCTTGTCCAGTCCAGATAACAAGTCGTTTGCATTTGCATAAGCAGTCTGTCTGTTAATAGGGTAAGCTCCTGGCGCTGTTGAAACTCCTGATGTAGTCTGAACATGCCCTAGAACTGTATCGTTACCAACTAGCAATTTAGTATTCTTAATGTTGACATTTCCGTCACCGGAATAGATACCGTAGTTGTTTCTGTTAATTGTAATCTTAGATTTAGTTCCATCTTCCTTGCTGTCAGTATTTACATTATATCCGTAAATAGCCCAGCTTCCTATGTTCTTGTTGTTTGTAGAATCTCCAATTGTAATATCTCCACGGTTTGTGATAGTTGTATCAAGCTTATTAGTAGAGTTTGCAAAGATTCCCACATTAACTTTCTTCATGTCTTCAGAAGTTAGCGTGCTAGCCTGTGCATCTAGCGAGTCGTTAAGCTTAATCTTACCAAAGTTTACGAATGTTCCCTTATTTACTACAGCACCGTAAGCTCTTACATTAGTCTTAGATGATGAATCTTCTTCAATATTACCTCTGTTAGTTACAGTATCTGCACCATCGTTAGTGTTTACCAAGATACCTACAATTCCTTTGTAAGTTCCACGATTGGCTGTTGGTGTAGCTGCTTTAGATTCTGTTAATTCATAAGCTAAATTTACATTAGTATCTTTTACGTTAGTAAATTTAATATCTAAGTCATTTGATGCATTTGTTACACCAGATTTTTTACCAGTAAATGCCATTGCAAATCCATTTTTGTTACTTGCACCACTATAGTTATATTGGAAAGTTTTTTGGTGGTTAGCACCTTCTGCGACATTAGTATCGTCTACTCCCCATAATCCTACACCGTTATCTTGAGTTTCTACTGTAAATTTATCACTAGATAAGTTAATCTTAGCAGCCTCTGCATAGATACCTATACCATTTTTACCAGTTAAAATATCATTTTTACCCATTTGAAGAGTAAGTGAACCAAGTCCTGTATTTGTTGCTTTATTTCCAAATGTGAATGCTCCATCACTTGCACCTGTCAAGTTAATAGTTCCACCTGCATTTAGTTTGCTAACATAATCTTTAACATTATTTACTAATGCAATACCAATTCCACGGGCATCTGCATTTGTAACATTTGAATTTCTTACATCAATACCATTTGTACCAGCAGTACCGTTTTTGTAATTAATAATTATATTATCTTTTGCAGCATTTCCTCTGTTTTCGGCATAAATACCTGTTGCTTGATCACCTTCAACAAAGATTTTTGCATCTTCATGTTCTATTTTAACCGAATTATCTGTACCACTATGGTTAATCAAATCAGAATAATTATATCTTACTTCATAAGTATCAGAAATACCTACGATACCATAATTTTCTCCAGCATAATCAGTGTCATCTCCTCTATTACCATTAGTTCCTCTTGTTGGAGCATTTGATGTTGGTTTTTTATATTGCCCTGTAACTGTAATTTCGCTGCCTTTCATATTTTGCAATACACTTCCATCAGTACCAACAATTGCATTTCCATGGTCAACTCTTATATATCCTTTATTAGTTCCGTCACCATTTTGAATAGTTCCAAAGTTTACAAGAAGTCCTGTTATTACTGGTTTTGCTTCAGTTCCTTCTTTTCTTCCACCCCAAATGTCAACTTCTTTTAAATTCACAAATTTAGATTGATCTTTAGATGTTTTTATCCAAGTTGGATTTTGATTATTTGGATTATCCCATCTGCTTAATGAGTTAGCCAAAGCAAACCCTACATTTCTAACTTGATAATTAGTTTTATTGTCAGCTCCTGTAAGAGCTCTGTTTGCTGCATCTCCACTAACTTTTTTATTGTTAGTTACTATTTCACTTTCCATCTTTATATGATTGAAAGTATCATTTTTAGGATCTGTTACTCCAGTTGGTTTTGTTTCTTGAATATCTTCTATATTGACATCGTTATCTATTTTTAAAGAACCATTAATTAAAGTGGTGTCAATCTTATGATTGTCAGTATTCTTGATTACCATGTTACCAGCATAAGCACCAATTCCACTTAAAAAGTTTGTTGATGGTGTACCAGGAACTCCTGTCCCTCCTGCTTTAGTACTAGTCCATACTATTTCATCTTTAGCTTGGTTAACAACTCCAATTACAACATTGTCAGATTTAATCTCAGTTGTTACTTTCGACATTCCTCTATATTTAGCAGCTTTCCATTGGTCAGAAGCACTTGTTACATCCTTATGATAATCAGAAATAGCATATCCTTTATCGTTATTGTATGTAGAACCATAGATATTACCATTTAATAAGATACCGTCATACATATAGATTGTTGTATCTTTATTGAATGTAATATGTGCTGTATCATTTGAATTAGAACCTAAAGTATTTGCATTTAAATTTCTTTTTACATAAAATGGTGATATTGAATCGTGATCATTAGTACGATCTCCTACTGAATCATTCGTTATGATACCTCTACCAAATCTTGGTTCATCTGTTGTTCCATTTTTAGTATTAATAACTTTTCCTAATCCAACATTATTTTGATGAGTAATTTCTCCGTTAAATTCTATTGCACCATTATCTTCTGCCCAAAGTGCTCCTCTGTCACCACTCACTACACTTACTGCAGCTGTTGTAGTATTATTGTCACCATTCGCATAAATTACTGTAGAACCAGTACCTTTTGCATAAGCACCCATACCATAAATTAATGATTTTCCTGGACTTGCAGCATTAGCTCCTGTACCAGTTTCTATAGTGCTTCCTCCATTAGTTGTTGCACCTTCTATCAGGACATAACCACCATTTATAGCGGCACCTCCAATATTTTGATACCCATTTGCAACTAAAGTCCCAGCACCATTATAAGCATTTTGATCTACATACATAATGTTATCAGCGGCTGTAATATTACCTTTTATTTTAACAGTTGAAGCAGAAAATCTATTTTTCCCTTGTGCAACTCCGTCAGCTAAGGCAATTATTGACTTGTAACCAGCAGCTCTAGTATCTTTTATTTGTGTTATAATACCACCATCTTGAGTATAATATGCAACACCATTTAATGAAACCATATCAACAGGTGCTTTGAAATTAATAGTAGATGAAGCAGTTGTGTCAACAGCAGTATTTTTACCAATTCCAGTAAATCCACCAGTTGCATAACCAATTACACCGTTGGTAGAGACAGCACCTCTTTTAACATCATAACCTCTATTAAGTGCATTTGTTGTTGTAACACCATCTGGTAATCTCCACTCAGCACCATCAGAAATTATATTATTGTTGTTAGCGTCTCCTGCTAATACATTTACTTGAGTAGCATTATCTGCATAAACTAATGTACTATTTGAAGTGTTGGCTCCCATTCCAACATTAAGAACTTTAATATCAACAGCTTTTGACATATCTCCTGCAGGCTGACCAGTACTGTTTATTGCATAAGCACTATAAGGAACAGAACCTTGAGCAGTGTTAGCATATACAGCTACATTATTTCTAGTAGCAGGCATAACTCCTCCACCCATAGCACCTTGTAATTTAATCTCTCCACCGAAATATCCTTGCTGTTGTAAAGCAACCATTATGTTGTTATCTCCACCAACTTGTACATCAGAAAGATATAATTTAGAACCTCCGCTATCTTCAACAGGAGCAAGACCATCGTAAACTATATTATTATTTCCATTTACTCTAACTACACCTGTATTAAATGCTCCATTATCCCAAGCAACATTATCATGTCCAAAAGTAGCAGCAGTAGGAGCAGCATCTCCATTGCTAATATTTAATTTCCCAAGATGACTATTTACTTTATAAACAGAGTTATTATTTCCATAAAAACTCATATCTGCATTTGAAAATATATTTACAGCACTGCTTGTTGGATTCCAATCACGTGCTTGGATATTAAATCCTATATTATTTCCACTGCCATCTCCATAAATATAACTTCCATTAGAAAGTTTTAATGTTCTATCAGTTCCTCCAGAAGTGGAAATTACATAGGCAGCATTATTTTTAGTAGAAGTACCGTTATACAAATGAACACGGGTAGCCTCCATATTAGCTGCAACTGCTCCACTACCACCACTAAGTGGACCTACAAACATAAATGAACCACCTGGATGATTGTTTCCAATATATGCATTAGTATAATTTACATTCATATTTGAAGGAGCATAAATTAATGTTTCTCTATATGCCCCTGTTCCTGAATAACTGCTTCCAAAATTATTCCATGCATTATATCTAGCAGTCCAATATGAATTATGTTGAGCATCTATAAGTTGACTAACAGCGGCGGCGGCGGCGTCAGCTTTAGTAGCATAATTTCCAGTTACTCCTGATATTACATATCTAGTACCCGATAATGTAGCAGCATTATAATAACTAGTATAAGAATTTCCTGTACCATATATACTTTCACCTTGGTGAGCTGGATCTATATAATAATTATAGGCATTAGTTTTTGTAGCACTTTCATTACTCCAATTCCACCAACCAGGATAAGTCCAAGTGCTAACACTTCTAGCATAAATATAATCATAACCTACGTTTTGGTTGTCTACATAAGGGTTTGAGTTCCAATAGTTTCCAGGCGTATAGTACGGTAATGTATTATTAGCTCCAGGTGTAATACTAGATGTTGAAGTTCCATTTAAGTTTTCATATTGAACACTTGAACTCCAAGATGTTGTTGGATTATACCACCAGCTCCAGTTTGTATTACGAACATTATTTAGATCTGTTGAAGTACTAAAATCACGTCCATTCCACATAGATGCCATAGCTCCCCATCCCGAACCTCCTATATTAGTTATAGTGGCAGTTTCATTTGGAGCATTGATATGATTTCTCTCATATCCATCTGATGCTGTATTACCATCCCATCCATTATATGATTTATAATTAGTACTTGAGAAAGTATAATCAGGTTCTAATGGTGCTCCTGTAGTATTAGTTACAACACCAAAATTCCCCCAAGATGTTTTACTAGCTCCTTGAGCTGATACTACAGTCGGATTTCTGCTTTCACTAAAATTATATGTTTCTACACGTGTTGAAACTGGGTTACTTATTTTTATATCAGGTCTAAATGATGGTGCAGTTGGACCATTGATATTATCCAATCTTTCAGGCACATAAGGCTTATAAGGCTCATGTATATTGGCCGGATTGATTGTCAATGAATTCGGCTCCTTGTTACGAGGTATATTCAGGTTAGTTGCCCCATATAAATGCTTAGTAGGGTCAAACACATACTTGGTAAGGTCATTGTCTCTCTTGTAGTATTCAAGGAATTTTCCGCCCCTACCTCTATATGTTGTTCCCCAGTCGTTATTCATATATCCTGTCCCGAACTGGAATGATGACCATGGGCTCTTGATTACTTGGTCCCCTTGTCTTAACAGCTGAACAAGTTCGCTTTGAGCTCCCTTTAATGATTTTTCGTTCTCTTTTCTTGCACGCATGAATGATTGCCGCAGATCTGTTATGGCATCGTATGTCTGTGCTGTCACTTCCTGCTGTTCGCTTGCCACGTCTGCCACGTCAGCATGAAGCTTTGGCGCAATTGTTAAAAGCCCTGTTATCAGGAAAGAGATAAGCAGGCTGTCAGAATAATGCACGTCTTTACATCTTTTTACAAACGATCGCAAATCTCTTGCAATTTGTCGCAAATTATTACTCATTGTTTCCTCCTAAAATTTGTAAATTTATAGCCATCCGCAAAAGCCGTCAGTTCCAATTAATGCAGCGCTTGCTGATTAATTTTCCAGCTTTCACAGCCGCCTGTTTTTTTGATTTAGGCATCCATGAAGCTTCCAAGAAAAAGTATTCCCGCGAAATGCCTAAAAAGTATCGAAATAGCCTTATTTTTCCAAAAACCTTTCAAACACCCTCAACAAAGTCCAGCAAATCCCAGTAGAAATGAGGGATGGAAGGGGTGGAGTCCTTAAGGGGGGCCATAGAGGACTTCAAAAGTGATAATTATTAATCCACCATTAAAACAAAAATAGTGGATTTAGTGATTTGATAGTGATTTAAAAAAGGAATTCACTCTATATTCTCCCTAATCTCTCCATCCTTAAACAGTAAATCCTAGTAAGATTTCAAGACAAATATCCAACTCCTCTACCAAAAGCTATCCATCGCTTCCAGTCCTTAGTTTTCCATTTTCCCAATTCTTATAAATTCCTGTCTAAGCCCTTATCCATACCAATTTCGTCCCAAAACCTGCCCGAACTCTATATTCAACGTATGAAATTAATATTTAAACACAACAGATTTAATAGCTCAACCTTATAAAACTTATTTTCTCTCAACCTTTACCTTTTTTATTTATTAAACCCATATCTTTTTAAAAGACTATTGATATAATCTTAGTATACCCTATTAAAAAATATAAGTCAAGCTTTTTTCAAATTTTCTCCCTATTTTTAATTGTATTTTAAAAAAATCCTAACAAATTTTTTCTTTATCCTCACCAATATTTTCCTTATATTTCCTCTATATTTTTCAAAATCTCCCTATTAATTTTCTTTATTTTTATCAATATTCCTTACATCTATAATTATAAAAAAAAGTATTTGACATTCTCACAAAATATGATATAATAAAAAACTTAGGGAAATTTTATGGTATGAAATAAAAAATCACTAACAAAATAAGGCTAGATTTTTCTAGCTTTTTTTGTTATAATTAATTCCTGTAATCAAATAAAAATGTCGTGATTTTTTTGGAATAAAAACGATGTTTGAGCGTAGCGAGTTTCGTTTTTGTTTCAAAAAAATGCTTAGACAAGCCGGGGATGCAAGGGGGATGGCGACTGTTCCCCCTTGCACTTTTAAAATAAAATAATATATAAAGAATAGTATTAATTTTTATTCACAAAAATAATTTAAATATAAAATCAGAAAATTTACTTCCAAAACAACTTATCAAATAAAGTCTTCCTTTTAGGCATCCCCTCAATTTTAATCCCCTTCTTTATCCAATACTTCCTACAAGAAATATTATACAATGGCTCATCCGCCAAGCTATCCGAATAAAATTTCACAATCTCATATTCAAACCCATTTTCCTTCGCCCATTCATCCAATTTTTTAACCTTCTCATCTCCTTTATTATTCTCCCCATCAATTTTCGCAACAAAAGTTACCTTATCATCCTTCCCATCATTTACAAAATTAGTCCCAAAAACCTTATCATACCCTAGTGACAACAAAAAATTCTCAATCAAAAACAAAGGACTAGCCGAAGATACAATAACCATCTCACACTCCTTCTTATTTTTTTCCAGTTCTTCCCTTGTCCAAGAATAAATTTTATGCCTCTTAGTCTCCCAAAACCCAGCTACCAATTTCTCAACCTCTCCTTTAGAATGTCTCTCCAAAAACTCAAAATATCTCTCCTTCAAAGTTGTCAAGTCAATTATTTTCAACAAATAAAAAATCAAATCCTTAGAATATTTCATTAAAAATAAAACCGACCTAATCGGATACTTCTTCAAATAAAACACCGAAAAATTAACCCCTGTCTCCCCATCATAAAGCGTCTTATCAAAATCATAAACAATAATTTTCTTCTTCCCAACTTCTTCTTTTCTCATCTAATAAACTCTCCTCCCATTTCCCAATAACAAATCTAACTTTAAAAAAATTTATTTGACATTTTCATAAAATATGATATAATAAACTCACCTTAAGAACCCTAAGGGGAACTTGTTCGTTAAATAAAATTTACTAGCAAATTAAACTGGATTTTCCCAGTTTTTTTTATTATAATATTACGGAGTTCTAGTAAAACTCATATTTAGCGAACAGGAGGTAAGAGATGTCAAACGAGGATCTTATCAGACTTATCATTGTTCTATACATCGTTTATAGAATAACTAAATAGTCTGACAAAACCGAATTTCACCTCTACCTCTGCCCTTAGGGGCTTTTTTTTAACTCACTTTTCTAAACAAATTAAAAAAATTATGACAAGGGGTCAAGACCCCTTGCTTCAGAATATTTTAAAAATTTATTTTATATTTCCTCTTTTTGTTACAACAATACAAACCACAATTTACTGTCGGAGCATTTTTATGTGCTGACAAAACTGTTTGAGCGTAAGCGAGTTTTTTGCCAGTACGTAAAAATGTCGTAGACTAGCCGGGGATGCAAGGGGGATGGCGACTGTTCCCCCTTGCACTTTTAAAGTAAAATAATATATAAAAAAATGAATTAACTTTTGTTCACAAGAATTATCTAAAGTTTAAACCTAGAAATTTAAAAAATCCTATTTTTGCTGAATAGCAAATTCTAATGTTTTCCCATACAAAACATATTTAACATTCCGCAATTCCTCAATGTTATTAGCATTTAAAGCACACATTATCATCCTGCATTCATTTTTCCAGCTCTCTAAAATTTCAATCACTTTCTCAATTTCATAGTTCACAGCCAATTCTAAAATTACTTTTGAAATTCCTACTGCTTTTGCTCCTAAAACTAATGATTTTATAATATCTAATGGATTTCTAACTCCTCCACTTGCAATAATTTCCACTTTATCCACATATTTTTTCAAATTCAAAAGGCAGGAAATTGTAGTCTGTCCCCAATTATCCAAATAATGAAGCCCATTTTCCCGCCTCATATTTTCAATAAATGCAAAGCTGGTTCCCCCACGCCCGCTAATATCAAAAGTCTTTATTCCAAGCTTAATCCCTTTTTTCACTGCATTCTCAGTCATTCCAAATCCAACTTCCTTCAATACAATCGGAATTTCAATATTTCGTGCAAATTCCCGTAAATTATTTTCCCATTCTCTAAAATTTCTACTTCCCTCTGCCATAATAAGCTCCTGCATAAGATTTACATGAACTTGTAAAAATAACGGATCCAAAGCCTTAATCGCCTTAACTCCAGCCGTATAATCCTTATCAATCCCAATATTCGTAGCAAGTTTCAATCCTGGATTTTCCCTTTTTACAATTTCAAACGAATCATCTCCAGCATTTTTCAAAGCCGCACTATAAGACCCTGTTACAAACAGTAATCCACACTCATTCGCAACTCTAGCCAATTTCTGATTAATTTTTTTCGCATTCTCACTTCCACCCGTAATCGCATTAATAAAAAACGGCACTTCAAATTCACACCCTGCAAATTGAGTTTTCAGCTCAATTTCTTCAAGATTATACTTAGGAATTGAACAATGGATAAGCTCAACATCATCAAAACTATTGTATTCACTTCTATGTTCCAATGCATACTTAATATGCTCATCTTTTCTATTTTTCAATTTTTATCTCCTTTTTTTATTTATTTATAATTTTTCAGAATACAGCAACTCAATCCCAAGTTCTCTCCATTTTTCAACAACTATCCTAGTATCCTTTTCATTAAAGGAAAGTGCAATTCCACAATCTCCACCACCTGCCCCGCTACTTTTTGCACAAATATCCAAATTTTTTGTTGCATTTACCAATTCTTTTAATTTTTTATTATAAATATTTTCATTTAAATTTTCAAGCAATTTCCCATTTTCACCAATACATTTTTTAATCGTCAATTTATCCCCATTCCTTATAGCTTCCCTAAGTTTTTTCACAACTTCTTCCACATTTTCCAAAAAATTTTCACTTTCACAAATAGAATTTTTCACAATATTTATCAAATCCTTTGAAATAGCAGGCTTCTTTGTCCATCCAACTAAAAATTCACAACTTAAATTATTTTGATTTAATTTTTTTTCATCAAAATAAAGTTCAGAAACTTCATAATTCCAATCAGCTTCTAATACATCTTTCAAAGTTTCCTTCTCTATTAATTCCCTAATTTTTTTTCTGTCAAAAGATCTGTAAAAAATCAGACTTTCATAAGAAATACAGGCAATATCGCCCATAGAGCCATTATCTCCACGTTTTAGCAAGACATAAGAAGACAATTTAAAAATCATTTCTTTAGAAACTTCCAAATTATATAAATTCAAAATGGATTTTATTGTCAAAATTACAACACTCCCGCTTGAGCCGATTCCAAATTTTTTCCCATCTCTTTCCATTTTCCCAGTAATTTCCAGCTCAAAAGGCTTGATTTCAAAATTTTTTAACTTTAAATATTCACTCATAACAGATATTGCTTCACAAATAAGCGAATAATTTTTATCAAAATTTTGCAAAATATTTTCATTATTAAAAGTATCTTTTTCAAGAGTCAATTTATAATCAAACATATCTGAAAAAACCATATATTCATCCATATTTGAAAAACTTATTCTTGATTCCATAAATATATTTACATTTTTTATAATTGCACTTTGCCCAGCCGTCAAAATCGAATATTCTCCAGAAATATAGAGCTTTCCACAAGTTTTATTAGTCATTATTTTATTTTCTAACATTTTTTCACTTTCAATTCTTTTCTATTTTTATTTTTTCACTTCATAGCAAATTTTTATCATTTATTTATAAATTATACCATAAAAAAATACGATTTTAAACTGTTTGACAATAGAAATATAATATGATACCATTAATTAGTAAAATTTAAAAAGGAAGTGGTTTTAATGAACGAATTAATAAAACAATTACAAAATAGACGTTCTGTAAGGGAATTTACAGGCGAAAAATTAAAGGAAGAAGATTTACAAACAATTCTTGAAACTGCCCAAAGAGCTGCAAATTCAGTTAATGGTCAGCAAACTTCATTGATTGTCATAAGAGATAAGGAAAAATTAGCAAAAATCGCAGAATTATGTGGCGGACAAAAACATATCGCCCAAGCTGAAGCATTTATTTTTGTACTAATTGACTTCCACCGTGGAGTTTATGCTTCAAATTCACTTGGAAAAAGAAACATCGCTCCAAAATCAGCCGATGGAATCCTAGTTGGAGCAGTAGATGCTGGAATTATGGTAAACGCACTGCAAACCGCAGCTTTTGCCCTTGGTTACGGAGGTACTGTAATCGGCGCAATTAGAAAAGAAACAAAAGAATTTATAAAAATGCTAGGACTTCCAAAATACGTATTTCCAATCGTTGGAACAACAATCGGAGTCCCTGCCGAAAGAAGCCTAACAAGAGTAAAACCAAGAGTTCCACTAGATACATTCGTATTTGAAGACACTTATAATGCGAAAAAAGTTGAAGAAGGAGTAGAATTCCACGAAAAAGACACCATAAAATGGCGTGAAGAAAACAACACCCCACAACTGCCATCATACAAAGAAATGCTAGTAAAAATCTACGAAAACTTCCACAACAAGTCAAAACAGGATTTAGAAGGTCAAGGCTTTAAATTTACCGACGACTTGGAACAAGATTTATAATTTTAAAAAAAATTTTATTTTAAAATAGACTTAAATATAGATAAAAAAATACCAAGCAAAATTTCGTTAAAGAAAAAAGAACTGTTTGAGCTTTTGGAACATATTTCAAGTTAAATTCATTTATTCATATTAAAATAATCTATTTTCAAAAGCGAGTTTTCTTTTTTCTTTATAAGAAATTTTTGCGTAAAGCGAGGTTGTAAGGGCATGGCGTCTGATGCCCTTACGTTAAAAAAAAATAATAATAATATAAAGAAAAATTATTATTAACTGAAATAATCAAAAAGAAAAATTTATAAATTTACTAAATAATATTTGGAGGAAAAAAAGAAATGATAAAATTTACAAAAGCAAAAAAAATATTAATGGGATTAATGGTATTGGGACAATTAACAGCAATTCCTACTATTGCAACTGCTGCTCCATCTGCAAAGGAAGCTGCAGAAATCAAAAAATATGATTCATTAAATACTGCAGCCCAAGATTATGCAAAAGCACTACAAGAAATTTCAAATTATGGTTCACGTGAAATACTGAAATCAATTAACCCAGATGTCGACAAATATGTTGCAAAAATAAATAACCCAACACTAAAAAAACAATGGGAAGATTCAAATACTATGCTTATTGAACAATTTGAAGTATCTGTTTACAAAGTAAATGAAAATGGAAATGATGGTGAAGTTGTATTTTTAATTAAAGGATACGATGAAAAGGCATTGGATAAATATTTGGGAGATAATGCAAGTCAATATGCAAAAGTTGATAGTGGAAAAGACGAAGTCGAAGTTGACATTGAAAAATATATAAAACTTCAATATAATTATTTGAAGAATACAAAAAAAATCAATTTAGCAACATCTACTGTTAAATTTGCCAAAGGAAACGACAATAAATGGCAACTTGTCAAATAAACTTTTCTTCATAATTTAATAACAAGAAGTTTTGACTTACTATTTAAATATGAAATTTAAAATAAATATTCAAATAAAAAAGCTAGAGAAATCTAGCTTAATTTTTTTACAATAACAAAATATAGTTTAATTCTATTCAAAACTAAACTGTTAATAATTCTTTTTCCTTTTTATTCAAGGCATCATCAACTTGTGCGATAAATTTATTTGTTGTTTTCTGAACTTTTTCTTCATTTGCTTTCAGTTCATCTTCTGTAATTTCACTATCTTTTTCAAGTTTTCTAAGTTTATTATTAATGTCTTTTCTTACGTTTCTAATTGCAACTTTTCCTTCTTCAGCTTCTTTTTTTACCATTTTTACATATTCTTTTCTACGATCCTCTGTAAGTTCTGGCACAACAAGTCTGATAACTTTTCCATCATTTGAAGGATTAAATCCTAAGTTTGCTTGTAAAATAGTTTTTTCAATTACTGGAATTAATGATTTATCCCAAGGATCAATTACTAATAATCTAGCTTCTGGAGCTGAAACTGTTCCAACTTGGTTAAGCGGAGTTGGCGAACCATAAGCTTCCACAGTTACTCCGTCAAGCATAGAAACACTCGCACGTCCTGCTCTTACATGTGAAAATTTATCTTTTGTATTTTCCACAGATTTTGCCATTTTTTCTTCAGCTTCTTTTAAAATTGTGTCTAACATTCTTACCACCTTTTTATTTTTATTTTTTTCTTTTTTCAATTTTTTACCTAATATTTTTTATTTTTTTACAGTTGTTCCTATATTTTCACCTTGAGCCATTTTTAGTATATTTCCTTCTTCTAAAGCGTTAAATACTACAATTGGCATTTGATTTTCCCGGCATAGTGAAAGTGCTGCTGTATCCATTACTCCTAAATTTTTTGAAATTACTTCATCAAAAGTTACAGTGTCGTATCTAACAGCATCACTAAATTTCATTGGATCCTTATCATAAATTCCATCAACTTTTGTACCTTTTGCAAGCACATCTGCTTGAATTTCCACAGCTCTTAAAGCTCCCGAAGAATCTGTTGTAAAATAAGGATTACTTGTTCCACCTGCAAAAATAACCACTCTTCCCTTTTCCAAATGTCTTATAGCTTTACGTCTTATGTAAAGTTCTGCCACTTGCGGCATTTGAAGTGCAGTCATCACACGTGTTGGAACTCCTAAACTTTCAATCGAATTTTGCAATGCCAGTCCATTCATAATAGTTGCAAGCATTCCCATCGTATCTCCAGTCACTCTGTCAAATCCCTTTTCCATCCCGCTAATTCCACGAAAAATATTTCCACCACCAATAACAATAGCAATTTGTACACCTTTTTCATGAACATCCTTTATTTGTTTTGCAAAACTTTTAAGCACTTCATTTGAAAATCCAAATTCCTTATTTCCTGCAAGTGCTTCTCCACTTAATTTTAATAATATTCTTTTATATTTAAACATTTAGAATCCTCCATAAATTTTATAAATTAAATAAAATTTTCTAAACATATTTTGTCTAATGCTAAATTCTATTTTAAAACAGAAAAAGATTTTATTTTATAACAAGGGGTCTTGACTCCTTGCCAAATAAAGTTTCTTGATAAATTTTCCACTTGAGTGAAAAACAGTATAGAACAATTATTTAAAAATTTGCGAAAAAATAAGGGGATTTAATTCCCCTTATAGTAAAAATTAATTTCCAGAAATTTGTGCAGCTACTTCAGCAGCGAAATCTACTTCTTCTTTTTCGATTCCTTCTCCAACTTTAAATCTGTCAAATGAATTTATTGTGCTAGGGGCAATAAATTTCCCGATAGTAACGCTGTCATCTCTAACATATTTTTGTTGTACTAAACAGTTTTCTTCGTAGAATTTTCTCATTTTTCCTTCTAATATTTTTTCAATAATGTTGGCTGGTTTTCCTTCAGCTATTAATTGGTGTCTTGCAATTTCTTTTTCTCTTTCCAAGTCATCAGCTGTAACTTCTGACTTATCCAAGTATTTTGGATCCATTGCTGCAACGTGCATTGCAACACCTCTTGCTTTTTCAACATTTTCAGGAGTAGCTTCTCCATTAACATCTAATAATACACCAATTTTTCCACCCAAGTGAATATAAGTTTCAATGAATCCGTCAGTAGAAATTACCTTTAATCTTCTGATATTCATATTTTCACCAATTTTAGCGATTAATTCAGTTAAGTGAGTTTCAACTGTTTTTCCTTCAAATTCAATTGCCTTCAATTCATCTTCACTTGTCAAGTCATGATTTAAAGTCAAATCTACCAATTTTTCCCCAAATGATTTAAATTCATCATTTTTAGCAACAAAGTCAGTTTCAGAGTTAAATTCCAAGATAGCACCTTTTTTTCTATCTTCAGAAACTGCTGCAAATACTAATCCTTCTGCTGCAACTCTTCCAGACTTTTTAGCCGCTTTAGCAATCCCTTTTTCTCTCAGCCAGTCAATTGCTTTTTCAATATCTCCACCGTTTTCTTGTAAAGCCTTTTTACAGTCAAGCATTCCTGCTCCTGTTCTTTCTCTTAATTCTTTAATAAGTGCTGTTGTAATTGCCACTTTATTTCCCTCCTATTTATTGTTATCAGTTCCTTTAAATTCAGTAAAAAAATATTTGTTTTGATTATGATTAATATTCGTCTGGATTGTCTTTTAAAATTAAAGCACAGACGATGTATGGTAGTATTCCAGTTCCAAATGCAGATGCAAAAATAACCCAGAGTATTCTTATAACATTTGAATCAATATCAAAGTATTCTGCTATTCCTCCACAAACTCCTGCTATTTTTCTATCTTTTAATGATTTATATAATTTTTTTTTCATATTATTTCCTCCTAAAATACATTTCATGGTAAATTATTTAACTAAAAGAAAAAGTAAATCTTTTCTAAAAAATTAAATAATTTTGTATTTTGGCACATCAAATTATATATATATCTTTGATTTTTAAAAATTATTCTTCAGTTACTACTTCTTCTACTACTTCCTCAACGATTTCTTCGCTTGCAGGAACTTCCACTTCTGCTCCTTCAGCAACATTTTCAATTCCACCGTTTCCTTCAATTGCAGCATTTGCAATAACTTGCGCAAATAATTTTACTGATCTTATAGCATCATCATTTGCAGGAATTTTGTAAGTTACTAAATCAGGATCTACATTTGTATCAATTAATGCGATTACAGGGATTCCCAATTTTTTAGCTTCTTCTAATGCTAAGAATTCTTTTTTAATATCAACTACAAATAATGCAGCTGGTAAAGTGTTCATTTCTTTGATTCCACCGATATTTTTAGAAAGTTTTGCCATTTCTTTTCTTAATAATCCAGCTTCTTTTTTAGTGTAAGCTGTATCTAAAGTTCCATCAGCATCCATTTCTTCTAATTCTTTTAATCTTTTTACTCTTTTTTTGATAGTTTCCAAGTTAGTTAATAATCCACCTAGCCATCTGTGATTTACATAAAATCCTCCAGCTCTTTCTGCTTCTTCTTTAATAGCTTCTTGAGCTTGTTTTTTAGTTCCAACGAATAATACTTTTCCACCTTCTTCAGAAATTTGTCTAACAAATTCATAAGCCGCTTCAGTTGCTCCTAAAGTTTGGTGTAAATCCAAAATATGGATTCCGTTTCTTTCTGTAAAGATATATGGTTTCATTTTAGGATTCCATCTTTTTGCTTGATGTCCAAAATGTGCTCCCACTTCTAATAATTGTTTCATTGTAATAACTGCCATTACGTTTTTCCTCCTAAATTTTTTTTGGTTTTTCTCCCACTTCTCTTCAAAAGACAGATTGTAATTTCACTTTTTTATTTAAACTTTTCTAATTTTTAAATATTCTAAAAAATTGCAACACCCTATCTCTAAATAATACAAAGTGTGATTTATATTTAATAATCATCGTATTTTACCATTTTTTTATCACTTTTGTCAATACTTTAAAAATTTTCTATCAATTTCACTTGCTCATCCAACAAAACAGTTCTCATTTTTTCATTTCTTTCCTGTCTTAATTCATTATACTTTGCCACAAATTCATTCTCTGTCAATCTTTGATCCCTCAATTTGCCAACTGCTCGTTTAAAATCTCTTTCATATTTTAAAACACGTGATTTCTGAACATTTGTCAAATTAAGACTATCAACAAGATTCTTAACCTTATCATTTTTTTCGTTAAATAATTCCTTTTGCGAATTTATATAAGAATTATAGGCTTCCAGCTGCTCATTAGACAGAATTTTTGCAATTGCTCTGTATCTATCTTGTTCGATTTTCCCAATTTTATCCTTTTTTTTATCGAACTGAACTAAATCATTTTCTACTCCTTCAGCCTTTTTCTGATATTCATCAAATATTTTTGATAATTTTTTTTGCTGATTTTTAGTGGCATTTACAACTTTGAACAAGTCCTCCTTAGAAATTTTCACAATGTAGACCTTTTGATAATAATCCTCATAAGAATAAGACAAAACACTTATTCCCATCACCAATACAGATAAAAGTGCTATTTTTTTTACTTTATTCATTCTCTTCATTTCCTTTACTTTTTTGCAAAAAACTTCCCATTTTGCTAAATACTCTTAAATATTAATTTTACTTAATTTTTGCCAATTTTAAAAGTTTCAAATTATAGTTTTTAAATAAATCTATTATTTTAGTTACTTTTTATTTGTTATTACAGTTATAAACTATTAATTATTTGAATTGTTATAATTAGGTGCCTCCTTTGTAATTATAACATCATGAGGATGGCTTTCCTTAAGTCCTGCTCCTGTTATTTTTACAAATTTTCCATTTTCTTTTAATTCATTAATTGTAGGTGTTCCGCAGTATCCCATTCCAGAACGAAGTCCACCGCAAATTTGGTAAACTGTGTCTTTTAATGCACCTTTATGTGGAACCATTGATTCGATTCCTTCTGGAACTAATTTTTCAGTTGCTGCCTCAAGCTGAAAATATCTATCACTGCTTCCCCTCTTCATTGCCGCAAGTGATCCCATTCCAGCATAAGTTTTAAATTTTCTACCGTTATAAAGAATTTCTTCTCCAGGCGCTTCATCAGTTCCCGCAAGCATTCCACCAAGCATTACGCAGTCTGCTCCAGCCGCAATTGCTTTTACAACATCTCCAGACAATTTAATTCCACCGTCAGCAATAACTCCGATTCCTTTATCCTTACAAACTTCTGCAATATTCATAACAGCTGTTATTTGTGGAACTCCAACTCCTGATACAACTCTTGTTGTACAGATAGATCCAGGCCCAACTCCGACTTTTACTGCATTTACCCCAGCTTCAATCAAGTCAAGCGCAGCTTCTGGAGTTACAATATTTCCACCAATAATGTCTAAGTCAGGAAAAGCTGCCCTGATTTCCTTTATTTTATTAATAACTCCAATCGAATGTCCATGAGCTGAATCAACAGCGATAATATCAACTCCAGCATCCACTAAAGCCGCAACCCTTCTCACAGTATCAGTTCCAATTCCAACTCCTGCTCCAACTCTAAGTCTTCCTTCCTTATCCTTCGCAGCATTAGGATAATTAATAACATTGTCAATATCTTTAATTGTAATCAGACCTTTTAATTTAGTACCTTCCACAATCGGCAATTTTTCAATTCTATTTTCCAAAAGAATAGATTTTGCTCCTTCAAGAGTTGTTCCAACAGGTGCAGTTACCAAATTATCCTTTGTCATAATATCCACAACTCTTAATGACAAATCTTCTCTATATTTTAAGTCACGATTCGTAATAATTCCCTTTAAATTCCCTTCATCATCAACCACAGGCAATCCAGAAACTTTATAATTTCTCATCAAGTCATGAGCATCTTTTAAAACAGCATTTTCTTTCAATGTAATAGGATTTGTAATCATCCCACTTTCATATCTTTTTACCTTCGATACTTCGTCAGCCTGTCTTTCAATAGTCATATTCTTATGAATAAACCCAATTCCACCTTCTCTTGCAAGTGCAATCGCAAGTTTTGATTCTGTAACCGTATCCATCGCAGCACTCAATATTGGAATATTCAACACCAAATTCTTAGTTAAATTAGTTTTTAACGACACTTCATGCGGCACAACACTAGATGCTTGCGGAATTAACAGCACATCATCAAAAGTCAATCCTTCAGAAATTACAACTTTATCTTTTTGACTCATTTTAAGATTCCTCCTCATTTTATTTTTAAACTTTGTTTATTTTTCTTATCTTTCAAAATTTCCCTAACTAAACCATATTTTTTACATTACTTTTTTTAATTATATTATTTTAACACGAAATATACAATAATTTCAACACTTTTTTCAAAAGAAAATAAAAATATTTTATTTATTGAAAGTCAGGTGTTTCTGGCAATATTTGTCCACCATCTACAACTATTCTTTGCCCTGTAATAAATCCTGCTTCACGACTTGCCAAGAAAACAGCTGTATATCCAATATCTTCAGGTTTTCCTAAAACATTAACTGGAATGACACTTTTCATTTTATTCATATATTCTTCTCCAGCTTCTATTAATCCATCTGTCAAAATATTCCCTGGTTGAATAGCATTAATTGTAATTCCATATTTTGCATATTCTAAAGCTGCAGTTCGCATAAATCCTAATTGAGCAGCTTTACTCGCTCCATAATGTGCCCATCCCGGATATCCGGTAATATCACCTGTAATTGAAGATGTTAATACTATACGTCCATAATTTTGCTCTCTCATATGTTTCAATGCTGCTTGTATTATCAAAAAAGTTCCCTTTATATTTATATTTTGAACCTTGTCCCAATCTTCTTCCGTCATATTTTCAATAGTCACTTGTGGGAAAATTCCTGCATTTGAACAAAGAATACTCAATTTTCCATATTTTTCACAAATGTTTTGAACAACATCCTTTACTTGTTCTTTATTTGTAACATCAAGATAGTAAAAATCCCCATCCAGCTCATTTGCTGCCATCTCCCCTTTTTCCTTATCAATATCTCCAATAATAACCTTTGCCCCAGCCTGTTTCAATGCTTTTGCAATTCCTTTTCCAATTCCCTTTGCTCCTCCTGTAACAAGAGCAACCTCACCTGCTAAATCAAACATTTTATCTCATATCCTTTCCTGCTAAATTTCTTTATTCCTCAAACTTAACTCCAAAACTTTTTCTTTCGCAACTTTAATAAAATAAATTTCACTTTCCTTTTCAGCCACTTTCTTATAAAATTCCATTGCTTTTTCAAAATCTCCAATTTCTTCGTATGTTATTGCTAAAGCATTCTCCACTTGCAGTTTATACAATCTATTTTTATGTTTTGGTAATATTTTTTCAAGTTCAACAACCTTTTGTTCGGGATTATCTTCATAATCTAAAAAAATTTCTAATAAGTTTTTGTTAGATTCTTTCTTAATATTCTCATCAAGTATTTTTCTAGCTTCTTCTTTTTTTCCATTGTAATATTTATATTCTGCTAAATTCATATAATAACAATATCTCACTATTGGAAATGTAAACCTGCTTATTCTCACTTCATTCAAATATCTCAATGCTTCTTCCTCTTTATTTAATAACCTATAATAGGCTGACAAATTAATTCTGTGAATATCTTTCTTAATATTAATTTTTGTCATCTTATATAGTTTTTTCTCCATCACAATACTTTTTGAAAGATTCAATTTATATACATGATATTGCGATTTTAAAGAAATTATTAAATAAATTATTAAATAAAAAAACACTACTATGTTTATTATTAAAATTATGAAAACTCCTAAAATAAATTTTTCTTCAAAAATTTCCAAAAGTTTATTCATAACTATTAAATAAATACACAAAAAAATTAATTCATATATATACGTTTTTACTAGTGCTTTCCTCATTCATTATTTCCCTTCTCCATTCAACTTCACAATTTCGACAATCACATCAGTTGCCAAAATCATACTTTCAAGTACAACAAATTCATATTTTCCATGAAAATTTTCTCCACCTGCAAAAATATTTGGCGTAGGAAGTCCCATAAATGAAATTTTAGAACCGTCTGTTCCACCACGAATTGGTTCAATTACTGGTTTTATTCCCAAATTTTCCATTGCTTTTTTAGCGATTTCCACTACATTCATATGATCTTTAATTATTTCACCCATGTTGTAATATTGGTCTTTTATCTCAACACTTACCAATTCTTTTCCATATTTTTCATTAATTTTCTTCGCAACATTTGCTGCAAATTCTTTCTTTGCTTCAAATTTTTCTCTATCATGATCCCTCAAAATATACGACAATTCTGCTTCTTCACAATTCGAATTAATTTTATCAAGGAAATAGAAACCTTCATATCCTTCTGTTTTTTCAGGCACTTCATCAGCTGGAAAACTATTCACAATCTCTGCTGCAATCAAACTTGCATTTATCAATTTTCCCTTCGCAGTTCCAGGATGTACGCTCTTACCTTTTATCTTGAAAACCGCTCCAGCAGCATTAAAACTCTCATATTCAAGCTCTCCAACAGGTCCTCCATCCATTGTATACGCAAAATCAGCACCAAATTCTTCCACATTAAAATTATCTGCACCACGACCAATTTCCTCATCAGGACCAAACGCCACTTTCACAGTCCCATGCTTAATTTCTGGATGCTCAATCAAATATTTCATTGCTTCAACAATTTCCACAATTCCAGCTTTATCGTCAGCTCCCAAAAGCGTAGTCCCATCAGTAGTAATCACCGTTTTTCCCACATAATTTTTCAAATTAGGAAATTCCTCAACTGACAACACAATATCTTTCGCCTCATTCAACACGATATCTTTCCCATCATAATTTTCCACAATTTTCGGATTAACATTAGTTGCATTAAAATCTGCAGTATCCATATGCGCAATAAATCCAATCACAGGCACATCTTTATCAATATTCCCAGGCAATGTCGCATTCACAAAACAAGCATCATTCACATACACATTTTCCATCCCAATCTCTTCCAATTCCCTCGCAAGAATCTTCGCAAACTCAAGTTGTGTCGGTGTCGACGGAATAGTCTCACTTTTCTCATCCGATCTAGTCTCAAATTTTACATATCTCAAAAATCTATCTTTTAATGTATTATACATTTTCTCATTCCTCTTTTCCTTTTAAAATTTTCTTCATCGAGTTTCTCTTTATATTCTCATTATATCACATTTGCTTCATTCAAAAAATAGAAAATTTTCGTTTGACAATTTTAAGATATCACTACAAAAAATAAAAAACAGTAAAAAGATTTAATTCCAAATCAATCTACCGTTTTTTTTATCCCACCAAATTTCGTTAAAATATCATCCTGTATTGTCCTAGCCCATTTCGCTACTTGCCTTAATGTTATTCTCTTGGTAATTCCATTTTCAATATTCTTCTGACTTCCCACAATCACAACTTCATCATTCACTTCCACATTTTCTATATCTGTCAAATCAACAAAAACCATATCCATACAAATTTCTCCAATAATCTTGGCTTTTTGCCCATTTACTAAAATATATGCTTCCCCTGAATTTTCAATCTGCTTTTGAAGTCCGTGAGCATAGCCTATTGCAACAATTCCTATTTTAGAATCATGCTTCACAATTCCTTTGCTTCCATAGGAAACCTTGTCATTTTTCTTGACATTTCTAATATTTATGATTTTTGACTTTACTGTTATTACATCCAAAAGACCCACATCGGTTGACAAAGGCTCCATTCCGTAAAGTGCCATTCCAATTCTTGCAAAGTCATAGTTGTATTTTTTCCCATATTTGAAAAGAAGCGGGCTTGCTTGAAGATGACTGTATTTGTATCTTACATTATTTTGAGAAAATATTTTTAAGATTTTTTCATATTTTTCAACTTGATTTTCTGTTTCAACTTGATTTTCTGCATCAGAAATATGTGAAAAAATCGAAATTATCTCTAATCTATTTTTTGAAGTTTTATTCTTTGATTTATTATTTAAAAAATTTATTTCATATTTTTTTATTATTTCAACCAATTCCAAAATCTCATTTTCATCAAATCCAAGCCGATTCATTCCACTATTTACTTTTATATGGATTTTCAATGTCGTATTTTCAAAAAACTCATCTAAGATTTTTAAATAATCAAGCAACTGTGAAAAGTTAAAAACTGTTAATTCAATGTTATTTTTTATTGCATATTCTACATTTTCAGGTTTTACATAATTAAGAGTCATTACTTTTATTTTATTATTCTGATTTTTTAATTTCAAATTTTCCAGCACTTCCTGAATTTTTAATGTTTCTTCAATATATGCTACTGCAAAATAGTCACATTTATTTTCCAGAAGTATTGGCAAAATATTTTCAATTCCTAGCCCGTAGGCATTATCTTTGATTACACAAATAAGATTTTCATTAATGGAACGAGCTATTTTTAAATTTTTTTCCAAATTTGTTTTTTTTATTTCCAGATTTACCAACATTATATTTTATTTCCTTTAAACTGTAAAAATTACTGGAGCAACAATTCCTAAAACTACGACCAATCTTAAAAGCAAGATTTTACGATAAAGTCTTTGATATTTTATTTCAGGAATCCCATTTTCCTTTAGGAAAAATCCTATTGCCGTAATTTTGTTAGATGTATCACTTCTGCTGTATCGATTTACATAAGGTTCAAATAAAACTTCTTCGCCATCTACTGTAAAATGTATTCTTGGTGTTCCCACATATTTATCCATATACCCCGAAACATTTTTTTTATCTAAATTCTCATTATTTAGTGAAAGTTTTCCATTTTCAAGTTTTAGCCTGTCAATTCGCAAAAAAATAAACAAAATCCAAACAACAATGGCAACAACTGGCAAAAATGCCGCAACAACCTGCATATGGTAAGTCTTTTCTATGATTGAAAACACCACTCCATACACAACCGATAATATTGCCATTAGTATCAGAATTTTATCCACTCCCTTGTGAATCAATCCGTTTAGTTCAATTTTTTTCCCATCAGTAATTTCCATAATAAGCTCCTTTCCAGCTTTTTTCTAAATAATTTAAAAATCAAATAAAATTTTATGCTAAACTTCGTTTAAAAAATAGAAATAATATTTTATCTTAATTTATAATACTCTTATAAATAAAAATACACTATTTAAATAAAAAACATAATAACAAAAATATTATTTTTCTTTAAGAAGTCCTGAATCAATGAGTTTTCTAAATGCTCTAGCCCTATGACTAACCTTCTTTCTTTCCTCGTCATCAGCTTCTCCAAATGATTTTTTTAGCTCATACGAATAAAATAACGGATTATACCCAAATCCATTGCTTCCTCTCAGCTCAAACAAAATTTCTCCATTTACTTCACCGCGAAACGAATGAATTTCTCCATTTGGGAAAGCAATACTCACAACAGATACAAAATGTGCTTGCCTATCCTCTTTCTTTACATCCTTCATCACTTCAAGCAATTTCTCATTTCTCTCTCTATCACTTGCATTTTCTCCAGCAAACCGTGCCGAATACACTCCAGGCCCTCCATCCAAACAATCAACACAAAGCCCCGAATCATCAGAAATTGTCACAATTCCAGTATAATCAGCTATTTCCCTAGCCTTTTTCCTAGAATTTTCTTCAAAAGTCTTCCCATCTTCCACAACATCAGGAATATCCATCCCATCCAGAATAGTCACAACTTCCAAATCCATTCCTTCCGTCAATTTCTCAAAATCTTTTATTTTTCCTTTATTCTTAGTTGCCAAAAATACTTTCATAATTTCACCTTCCTTCCTTTAAATTTCAATCATCTTTTTTAAAGATTTTTTTCTTTTTTAAAATTGTCCTTTATAATTTCATTTACAATATTATGCACATCTTTTTTTTCTTCCCTCGACATATTTTTCAACTCAATTGGTTTATCCACAATAATTTTTATATTTTTATTTGGCGTTATTTTCAAACTTTTACGGCTTTGCACCTCATAAGTACCCACTATTGTAATCGGCAAAATTCTAGCATTTGTATCAGTTGCAAGTTTAAAACTTCCCTTTTTAAATTCGCCAATCTTTCCATCTTTACTTCTGCTTCCTTCAGGGAAAATAACATAGGAATGTCCTTTTTTTATTTTGCTTATCGCATCCTTCATATCCTTCATTCCTTGTCTGGCATTCTTTCTATCCAGGAAAATACAGTCAAATGAACGCATCCACCGCCCAATAGCAGGCCATTTTTTCATCTCCTTCTTTGCAATAAATGAAAAATCAAGTGGCAAATACCCAAGCAATGCTGGAATATCAACATTACTCTGATGATTTGAAATTAATATGACAGCTTCATTATTCTCTCGTATTTTCCTTACTTCCTCTTCACTCCCATTTTTGTAAATAACATTTACTTTACTTCCAGACCCCCATATTAAATTTTTCCCCCAATTTTTTGCCACCCTGCACACATATCTATATCTTTTTTCACCTCTATTAAATATTAGATACCAAATATGAAAAATACTTCCGTAAATAAAAGTACCCACAAGTACAAGATGGTAAAATATGGTTCTCATAGTTTTCCTCCTTTATTATTATTTCCCATTTTTTTATTTCTATAACTACAATTTACTATTCAAAATTTCCCTTATATTCCTTCAATTTTTTAAAAATCTTATCAAGCGAAAATCCCTGCCTTGCCAAATACTGTATAAGTTTCTGCTCTTCCTTTATTTTTTTTTCATCCCGCTCATTATTTACATTGACCTTTTTACCTTTTTTTTCAATCAATTTTTCTAATTTTACATCTTCAACATTTTCTTCCCTTTCTTCCTCCAAAGCCAAATAAGCCTTTTCAACTATGTCTTTATCAATTCCCTTTTGAAAAAGATTATAGGAAATACGGTTTTTCCCATACGTTCTACCTTCAATATATGACATTGCATAATTCAAGTCATTTAAATAACCAAATTCCTCCAGTTTTTCTATTGCTCGTAAAATAGCTGCCTTATTTCTATATTTTTCCTCTAATTTTAGCCGCACTTCCTTTTTTGTCCTGTCCTTTAATGAAATTAGAAAAATTCCCTTTTCAAGAGAGGCTTCATAAGAAACCTCATCATAAAACCTCTCAATCTCATCATTTACCTTCAAATCATATTTTTGCCTGATAAACGGACTTATATCCATAATTTCTCCTGTATCAAGATACATTTTATTTCGATAAATTTTATTAATTTTCATTATTTTCTACTTTGCCATTTTCGTCATTTTGAGTCTGGTCATTTTCCACAGCTTCAGGATTTTCCTTTTTATCTTCTTCTTGTTTTGGACGAATTGCTTCCAGTACATCTTTTTCCAGTCTTTCGTAAAGTTCCTTATTTTCCTTTAACATATTTTCCACATTTACACGACCTTGTCCCAATCGTTCTTCTCCATAGCTGAACCAAGCTCCAGCCTTCGAGGCAATTCCTAAATTTATAGCCGCATCTAGCACTTCTCCAATTCTAGAAATTCCTGTTCCATACATAATATTAAATCTAGCTTCTCTAAATGGTGGTGCAACTTTGTTTTTAGTGACTTTTACTAGAATTTCATTTCCAATAACGTCATCTCCTTGTTTCACAGAACCCACTCTTTTCACTTCCATTCTAACTGTTGAAAAGAATTTTAATGCACGTCCTCCTGAAGTTGTAGTTTGTGGACCTGGAGTAAATGAAAATCCTCCAATTTTTTCTCTTATTTGATTAATGAAAATCATAACCGTATCAGATTTTGCAATACTTCCTGTCAATTTTCTAAGTGCTTTTGACATTAATCTTGCCTGAAGTCCCATTTGCTGATCTCCCATTTCTCCTTCAATTTCAGCTTTTGGAACAAGTGCTGCAACTGAATCCACAACGATTACATCCATTGCTCCACTTCTAACAAGCATATCAGAAATTTCAAGTGCCTGTTCTCCAGTATCAGGCTGCGAAATCAGAAGTTCATCAATATTTACTCCAAGAGCCTTTGCATAAACTGGATCGAGAGCATGCTCCGCATCAATAAATGCCACAGTTCCTCCAGCCTTTTGAGCTTCCGCAATAATATGAAGTGCAAGAGTAGTTTTCCCCGAAGACTCTGCCCCATAAATCTCAATAATTCTCCCTCTTGGAACTCCTCCAACTCCAAGTGCTATATCTAAATTTAAACTTCCTGTAGAAATAGCTCTAATATTCATTTTTTGATTTTCACCAAGTTTCATTATAGCACCTTCACCATAATCCTTTTCAATCTGCTTTAGTGCTAAATTAAGCATTTTCTCTCTTTCACTTAATCCTTTATCATCTTTTTCTTCTGCCTTTTTTCTAGCCATTACACCCTCTCCTTATTTTAACGTTTTTACTTCAAGTATTATTATACCACAATTTAATTACTTTTTATATGTTTTTGTTTATCTAAAAATACTTTTTAATAAAATTAAAAGCCGTATATCTTTAAATATTTTTCAATATTATTTCCAACATCTCATCATTTATATCCTCTATCTCCCTCAATTTCCCTTCATTTACACAAGAAATCACATTCCATCCATATCTTACTGAAAGCTCTTTTGCCACTTCATAAGCATTTTTCAAATACTTTTTATCCTTCTCGTGAATATCTTTTTCCTTCTTCCCGGTTATTTTATTTTCCCTATCTTCCATAAGCTTCTGACTAATTTCAAAAGGAATATCCAAAAAAAATACAACATCTGGCTTCGGTATCCCAATTTTCCCCCATTCTAAATCTATAAGCCAATCTAAATATTTTTCTCTTTCTGCTTTATCCTGAATTTTCGGAACTTGATGAATCATATTTGAAATTGTATATCTATCACTAATCACAATCCCTCCATCCTCATAAAATTTTTCCCATTCAGTCTTAAATGAAGCAAACCTGTCAACTGAATAAAGCACCGAAGCCGCATAGGCATTAACACTTTCCGCTGTTTTCCCAAATTCACCTGCCAGATACATTTTTACAGGCTCTGAAGCCTTACTTTCATAATTTGGGAAAGATATTTTTTTTACTTTCCCTTCTCCTTTTATTTCCTTCAATTTTTTACACAGCAATTCTGTCTGTGTCTGCTTCCCGCTTCCGTCAGTTCCTTCTACAATTATTAATTTTCCCATCTTATCAATTCCCTTTATCTTTTTCTAGTAAATATAAGAAAATAAGAAAAAAGCTCTCATAAATTCAAGAGCCTTCAACTTCTCAAATTTTATTTATTTGAGCTCATTTTTAAAGTGATTTTACTATATTTATCATATATTTATTTTACCATAAATGACTTTAAAAGACAATGCGATTGAAAATTTTTATAACAAAAAATCACAGCTAATTTAGTAACTGCAGCTAAATATTAATATCCTATTTTTAATTCTTGTTTTAAAGCACTTTGTAATATTTGAGAAAAATTCAGATTTTGATTTTTTGCCATTTCGTTTAGCCAGCTAGGTATAGATACATTTTTTCTAACTACTGTATTTTTACATTCACTCACGTATTTCAACATATCCAAAGCAACTAACGTCTTAAAACTTTCACCTTCCACATAAAATTCCTTTTCATCTTCAGAAATCTCAATAGAAATATCATTTAATTTACTCGGAACTGTCAATTTTCTATTATTCACAAAGTCATCATACAACCAAGTACCAATATAATCTTCAGCCATTTCCATTGCTTCTTCTAATGACTTCCCTTCTGTTGCCCCATAATCAAAATCTGGAAATACTACAACATATCCTCCTTCTACTGATTTATGAAATATTGCTGGGTATACTACCATATTTATTCACTCTCCTTTTATGAGGTACAAACTAGACTTATTTAAGTCCATCCTGTTTTAAAATTCTATGCTCCAAATCTTTACCAAGTTCTTGTTTATGATCAGGAACAATAGTTGATTTGCCCGTACTCTGATTATAAAATTTCTTATGAGAACCTTTGCCGCCTGCAATTTGCACAAATCCGTTCTTTTTAAGCAATTTTATCATTTCCGTTGACGTCATCGGCATTTTATCACCTCACTATTATTATACACAAAATTATGTATAAAATCAACAAATTTCTTATACAAAATTTTAATTTTATCTCCAAATTATCCTCAATACAAAAAAAGACCTAATCAAAAAGGTCTTTTAATTTTTTTAAAAAATACTCACAGAGTCACTAAATATCCAATTTAATTCTTTCAATTTGAGCCCCAACAGTATTTAATTTTAATTCCAATTTATCGTATCCTCTGTCAATATGGTAAACTCTATTTACAACAGTCACGCCATCCGCTGCAAGTCCTGCAAGTACTAATGCTGCTCCAGCTCTTAAATCTGACGACATTACTTCTGCGCCTGTTAAAGGCAATCCTCCATTTATAAAGGCTATTCCGTGTCTTATTGTAATATCTGCTCCCATTCTGTTAAATTCAGGCACGTGCATAAATCTGTTTTCAAATACAGTTTCCTCCATTGAACTTCCACCATTTACAAGCACTTGTAATAACATCATTTGAGGCTGCATATCTGTTGGAAAGCCCGGATGTGGCAATGTCTTTATTTTCGATGGTTTTAAATCTCTTGCTTTTCCTATTACGCTCAAAAGCTCTCCATCTTGCTTAAATTTTACTCCCATTGCTTCTAGTTCTGATTTAAATACTCCAAGGTCTTCAAGTCTTGCATTTTGTATTTTTAAATCTCCTTCTGTAACTAATGCGGCAATTACATAAGTTCCAGCTTCAATTCTATCTGGCATAATTGAATATTCCACAGCGTGAAGCTCTTCAACTCCTTCAATTTCAATATTTGGAGTTCCAAGTCCTTTAATTTTTGCTCCCATTTTATTTAAAAAGTTTCCTAAATCAACAATTTCAGGCTCTCTTGCTGCATTTGAAATAACAGTTTTTCCAGGTGTTTTTACCGCTGCCATCATAATATTTTGAGTAGCTCCTACACTTGGAAATCCCAGAGGAATTTCAGCACCTTTCAATTTATCAGCTTTTGCATGCACATATCCATGAACTCTTGTAATATCCGCTCCTAACAGCTCAAACCCTTTCAAATGTAAATCAACAGGTCTTGAACCAATTGCACATCCACCAGGAAGTGATACAACAGCTTCATCTAAGTTTGCAATCATAGGTCCCATTACAAGAAATGATGCTCTCATTTGTTTTACGATTTCATAACTTGCTTCAGTTCTTTTAAATCCGTTATTTATTATTTTATAAGTATTCTCATCTAATTTTTCTGTTTCCATTCCCAAATCTTCAAGCAGTCTCATTGTTACTCTAATATCCCTCAAATTCGGCACATTTCTTAAAATATATTCTCCCTTTGCAACAAGCGTCGCTATAATTATTGGAAGTGCGGCATTTTTAGCACCACTTACTTTAATTACCCCATTTAATGGAGTTTTTCCCTTTATTCTAAATCCATCAACCACGTTTTTTTCCTCCTAATTTTTGACATATCGGACATTTTGAACCAAATAACTTGTCCATAAAAGTCAGTTCCTTATAATTTTTTGCATATTCAGGCATTTCTTCTTTTATTATATTTAAATGAAAATCACAAATTGGACTTTCCATAGCTTCATAATACACATCTGGCAAGTGCTTTAAATGGCACATTTCTAATTTTGAAGTTATGATAATCTCATCCCCAGCTTCATGTACAATTGCATCCTTTGCCACAACAACGAGCGCAATATCTCCAGAACAGACTAGATTATCTATCATTTTGTATGGTATTTTTTTCTTTTTAGCTATTTCAATATATTTTTTTATATCTTCAAAATTGGCATGACGTGAAATGACCATCTTTGCCACACTTTTATTTTCCAAAGCCTCTTCTATCTCATAATAAATCCCTTTTTCCTTTATTTCCTCAAAAGTAAGAGCCTTTATAATTCTTTCTTTATATTCCCCAAGAAATAAATTTTTTTCAACTTGTGCACTAGCTGCTCTATCTGTAACATCTTCTACACTTTTCATAACATCTGTTCCACTATTTCTATTAACATTGTTAATTTCCATTTTTATTTCTCCAATTCATCTAAAACATTAATTTACAATATTTTTTCATTATACTACTTTTTTATACATTTCTCAACTATTTTTTGAACTTTTATCTATTTTTAATAATTCTATTTTAGGCTGTATTTTTCAATACATTCAAATAATAATAATTCTTAAAAAATCAACATTGACAGCACAAAAACAACTTTAAATATTAAAAATATATTCACAAATTTCATTATTTTAGGAATTTCTTCCCTTCCTTCATCTTTTCTTATTGAAAAAATCAACAGCGAAAATAATACAATGTATACAATCGCACCTAGTAATGAAATATTTCCTGTAAATAAATAAATGACTTCCAGCAAAAGAAAGGCATACACTTTAAAAGTTGTTCTCTTACTTGTAAAAAACATATTTATTAGATTATAGTTAGCATACATATATAGTAAAATCAATAGAATAATTCCTAAATATTCTGTTATTATTCCTATTTCTGTCAATATGAAAAATACAAAATATGCTATAATTGTAGTCATAAGTATTTTTATTTTTTCATCCTTTTGCTTTCTCAATTCACTTTTTTCCTTCATTTTTCTAGTCATCTCCCAGCTTTATATTATTATATATCATTTTCAATTTGGATTTTTCAACGTGTGTATAAACTTCTGTCGTTGTAATATTAGCATGCCCCAGTATTTCCTGAACCACACGTATATCAGCGCCATTTCCAAGCAAAATCGTAGTAAGTGAATGTCTAAAAATATGCGGATACACATTTTTTTTAATTCCAGTATCCTTTGCAATAATTTTCAAATCCTTCCAAAATTTTTCCCTTCGTGTATTTGGAAATATCTTAAAACTGTTATTTGCATTTTTTAATTTTGGTCTATAAACAGCCAAATAATTTTTTATTTCATTTTCAAGACTGTCATAAATTGGTATTATTTGGTATTTGGAACCTTTTCCAAGCACTTTAATAAATTCATATTCTTGATTTTCCACATCTTTTATTTCCAAATTTAATATTTCCGATATTCTAGCACCTGTTGCAATCAAAAACTTGATGATAAGTCTATTCTGCATCCCTTTAGGTGTATACGGACAATTATCGACAATTCTTTTCATTTCTTCTATTGTTAATATTTCAGGTAATCTATGTTCACGTTTCAAAGACTTCACCATTCCCGTTGGATCTTTTTTCACCACCTTATTCAAATAGCAGAACTTGTAAAATGTCTTTATTGCCGAAATCTTTCTTAATGCTGAATTTTTTCTTAATTTTTCAACTATATATTCAATATAGTCGAAAACATCGTGTTCTTCAATTTCATTATAATTTTTTTCAACAAATAAAAAAAACTGTACTAAATCACGATTATATCCATCAACCGTACTTTGGGAACTCCCCTTTTCATATTCTAAAAAGTCAAGAAATTCTCTAATTTGCATTTTATTTTCACGAGATATATCTTTTTTTATTTTCTTTTTTTGCTCCTTTTGACCTTCCATCATTTCTTCATTATTTTTTTTAACTTCCGTATTTTCTTCCACTTTCAAATCTTTTTCAAGATTATCTATATCAGTACTTTCTTGTCCCATAGTCCCATTATCTCCTTGGCATGATTAATAGATGCTTCTGTGATGTTATCTCCCGAAATGATTCTTGCAATTTCTCTTATTCTCTCTTCAGTATTTAATTCATGCACTTTTGTTTCTGTAAAATTATTTTCTATTTCCTTTTTAATGAAAAATTGCTGCTGTGCCCTTCCTGCAATTTGTGGAGAATGTGTTACGCATATAATTTGGGTATTTCTTGAAAGTTCCCTCAACTTTTCTGCCACTCTTCTCACGGTTTCACCTGAAATTCCAGTGTCAATTTCATCAAAAATCAGCACAGAAATATTATCAACCGCTGAAAATACAGTTTTTAGAGCTAGCATTATACGTGAAATTTCTCCTCCTGAAGCTATTTTAGCAAGTGGTTTAAATGTTTCCCCCACATTTGTTGCAATCATAAATTCTGCATTATCTGTTCCATGCATTGTTATTTCCTGAGTTTTTCTAATTTCCACTTTAAATTTAGCATTTTCCATATTCAAGTCATCTAACTGAACATCAACTGTATTTTGCAAATTTTCTGCAATTTTCATACGAATTTCACTAAGTTTTTCACTATCTTGAAAATATTGACCTACAAGCTTATTTTTTTCAGTTTTCAAATTTTCCAGTTCTTCATTTTCAAAATTAACTAACGATAAGTCCTTTTCAATTTTATCTCTATACTCAAGTATTTCAGCAATTGTTGAGCCGTATTTTAATTTCAGTTTATTTATATTGTCAATTCTTTCAACAATTTTTTCTAACTTTTTATCATCAATTTCAACATCTCCAGCAAAATTATCCACAGAATACGAGATTTCCTCAACTTCATACAAAACAGATTCAATTTTTTCATAAAGCTCATTATACGATTCTGACAAGTCTGAGAGCTGCTCCAAATTTCTTTTAGCTCTTCCAAGTGCCGTTAAAATTGAAAATTCTCCTTCCTTCAAAAATTGTGATGTTTCCTCAAGTTTTTCATTAATTTTTCCTGCATTAAACAATATTTTGTATTCTTCTTCCAGCTCATTATCTTCATTTTCCTTCAACTCAAGACTATTAATTTCATTAAGTTGAAATTCCAAAATATCTTTTTTTTCTGCAATTCTTGTTTTTTCCTCTTCAATATTTCCTATTTGCAAATTTAATTTTTTTATTTTATTTACATTTTCACGTATCCTTCTAGAAAGTATTTTTCCTCCATCATCTAAAAATCTGTCTAAAAGATGCAAATGATACTCGCTATTTAAAAGAAATTGATGCTCATGCTGCCCAACTAAATCAATAATATTCACCATAAGCTCCTTTAATCTCGATAAAGTCATCCTTGATCCATTTACTGTAATTTTAGATTTTGCATTTCTATCAAAATATCGTGTTATAATCAATTCATCATCTTCTATCTCAAATCCAAGCTCATTCAATCTTTTTTTCTGATTTTCATTCAGCTCAAAAACTCCTTCTGCAAAAAGGCTTTGCGCACCATTTCTAATCATATCCGTATGACTTCTTTCACCGATTAACAATGATATTCCATTTAAAATAATTGATTTCCCAGCTCCAGTTTCCCCAGTCAATGCAATAAATTTATCATTAAATTCCAAATCCAGTTTTTTTATTATCGCTAAATTATTTAATCTTAATTCCCTTAGCATTTCTTCCCTTTCACTATTTTATTTTTTCCAAAGGCTTTCTCTAAATTATTATGTTTGATTATCTAAGTATAATAAAAAAGTAAAAATATTTTATATGCTATCTGTTATTATAAACAATAAATTTTAGATTTATTTAATTTATTAAAACAATAAAATTCCTTATTATCAAATAAATAAAATATATTTTCCAATTTTTTCATATTAATAATTATAAAACAGAGTCTCCCCATTTTAATTTTTGTCGTAGAATACTGTAGTAATCACTACTTACAGGTTTTACTATTCTGACTTTTTTCTTTGATATTCTTGCGGATACCAAATCTCCTTTTTTTATTTGAAACCATTGATTTCCATCAATATTCAAATGAACTGCGTCGTCTCTAGAAGTTGCCTTAAAACTTAGCACTTCACATCCATTTACAATTATTGGCCGTGCTGTCAGACTTTGTGGAGCAAGTGGTGTAATTGTTAAGGCATTCAATCCTGGATGAACGATTGAACCACCAGCTGAAAGTGAGTAGGCTGTAGAACCTGTAGGAGTCGCAACTATTATTCCATCAGCTCTATATTTGTTTACAAAAACATCATTTGAATAAACTTCAACTTGTATCAGATGAGCTTCATGTCCGCCTTTTGTAATTACAAGTTCATTTAGTGCATAAAAAATATTATCTTCATATTTTACTTCAAGAAATGATCTTTCTTCAATTTTATAATTCCCATTTTCATAATCCTGCATCATTTTTACAGCATCTTGTGGTTTAACTTCAGCAAGATACCCAAGAGATCCCATATTTACTGCAAGTACAGGAATATTCCCTCTAATAGCCTCCTTTGCTGAAATAAGCATCGTCCCATCTCCCCCTAGTGAAATTATAAGATCAGCCTGCTCTACTCCAAAAACTTCCTGAATATTTCTTTCCTTTAAATAACTATAAAAATCCTTCAGCAATTCTTCATTTCCATATCCACTTTTTATTATTCTAACTTTTTCTACTTTATTTTTTTTAACTACATTACCATTTTCCAATTTTTCCATAATAAATACCTCTTAAAAATAAAATTTCAAAATATTTTTTTCCTTTGTAAAGTATTGTAACATTTTTAAAAAGTTTTTTCCATAAATTTTACAAATATTTTTTTGAAAATCTTTCCTTTATATAATAGATTTGTCTAGAATTGATATAGATTTAAATACAAAATAACAAGGGAATAAAATCCCTTGCTAAAAATTTTTAAAAATTTCAAACTAAAATTATCAAACAAATTTATTAGTCAAAATAATAGTATTCACCTTTTTTATAATTTTTATCTGAAGATTTATAGTAATAAAGTTTTTTTATAAGAAAGGCATTTTTCCCTTTTTTCATTTCATCTAACATTCTTTGTGAAGTATTTTTTCCCATAATATGGATAGTCTTTTTTTCAGTACCTTTTGGAATTTTGGGATTATCCCATTCTATTTTCCGATTAGGATATGTATCAATACAAGTTGCATAAATATTTACGTGATCAAGACCAGAATTTTTGTAAAAAGATCTGTATGTTGATACAAAACATTGTTGATTTGAAAGATACCCCATTGTTCCATTTCTCATATCACTTTCCACAGTTTCAGGTAATTCTTCAAGTGGCACTTTTTTTGCAAATACCATACCATCAGAAAAAACATTAAACGAAATTAAAAAGACAAAACAAATAAACAAAAATTTTAAATTTTTTTTCATAACAAGTCTCCTTTATATTTTTTTATTTTTTTCTCTTAAACCATTCCAATACTCTTTTCAATGACAGAACAGGTTTATTTCTTACAATTTTTTCATTTCCAAGAAAATCCCGCATAGTTTTTAGCGTTTTTCCAGCATTTTTTACAACAAAGTTATATGAGCCCGCACTTTTAGTGTCAATAAAAAATCCACGAATGTATTTATCACGAAAAAATAATTGTGCTCTTACTCTCATTATTTCATCCCATGGAATTTGAATATAATCTTCAGGATTTCTTGAATTCTGAACCTCCCACGACTGAAGTCATGGGTTCTAAAATCTTTAAAAATATTTAAAAATTTTCTAAGAAGTTTGATAGCTTTACACTACCCTTATTCTTTTAGGCGTGTTCAGTTCACCTCTATTGTATAGGACGCTTAAGTCCACAACTTTACTTTTTCTTAGAATATTTAATGCTCCATTACAATCCGCATTTATGAGTTTACCTGTGCTTGTTTGATATAGTCCTCTTTTTATCCTTTTTCCACTGAATATATATTCTTGCGGATTTTCTTTATCATATACTGGGATTTCATCTCCATCAAAGAAACTTGCTTTTGATGTATAACTTTCTTCTTGCAGTTTAAATTCTATTCCATATAGTTTACATAGATATATTAATTTATCTCTTAATTTTCCATATGGTATATTTACAAAATTTTGATTATTTATGCTTCCTATATTTGAATTTCTTTGAAAATTCTCGTTATATCCTAAAACTAGTTTTCCTATATCATTATTAAGACAATAATTTATTATTATTCTTGCTGCCTTTGAAAGATAATCATTTATACGATTATTTCTTTTTCTAACTATTCTTTTTTGCCTTAATGTTATATGCTCTATCTTTTGCTTATCTTTAATGCTTTGCAATTTTGCATTTGTCTTGTTATAGTATTGATTTATTGATTTTAATTTTCTACCATCTATTAGGAATGAAGCTCCAGTATTTGTAACACAAGTGCAAAGATTGTTTATACCTAAATCAATTCCTAGTGCATTTTCTTTATTTAATTCCCTTTGAACTTCCTCTACTTCATAAGTATATTGAATTTCAAAGTACCTAGAATGTTGTTTTGGTATTATTCTGATCTCTTTTATTTTCTTGTTTTTTAATACTGGTGGTAGTTTTATTGCGATTTCCTTATGTGTCTTTCTAAATAAATTTGAATAAGGAATAATCAGCATACCATCTTTTAATCTAACAAAACCTATAACAAGAGTTGTAAATCCATCTTTAGCAAGATATTTAGGTAATTTTATTTTTTTATTATCATATTGACCATTTTTAGCAAGTTTTAAAAGTCCAAAAAATGATTTGAAACTTCCGTCTGCTTCTTTTAGAATTTGTTGAGCCATATTAGAATTTAACTTCTTATAGTTCTTACTATTTTTAAGCATTTTATAGTTTTCGTTATAGCTTAAATACTTTTTATTTTGAAAATAGTGTTGTCTAACATTATATATAGCTTCATTAGTTAAGTTCTTGGCTATATGAGATAAGTATTTTAAATTCCTAAACTCCTTTTTACTAAGATGTTTTACCTGCTGTTTTAAAGTTAAATACATAGATATCACCTCCTTTTCATCAGAGATATTATACCATGTATTCTACATTTTATTTGTTTATTTTTAAATATTTTTAAAGTTTTTAAAACCCCACAACAGTGGGAAGTGTCGTTCACATAAGTTCGCTACTACTTATGCAGTTCTCCTAATATTTTCACTCCTTAACAAGTTAAGGAGAAAAGAATATCTTGAACTTCTTGTTATCTCTAACAAGCACAGACTATATCTTATCCATATCTTATATTCATAACAATTATATTTGTTACTACCTAAGATTTAGGCGAAACCACTTCCAATACCAACCGCTTGTATTGTACTCCCCTCACGAGGGATAGTCGTTGAACTTTCCTTTTCAGGCTTAGCTGCTGATTGTCTATTGTTTATAGCACTTAGGATTTAACCTTGCACCATCTAGTATATTTTTTCTGCTTTCGCTACCTTCACACTTATACCATATCCTCACTTAAGTATTATGTTGTGGTCATACTAGCTTTAAGAGTTCCCAGCAATTCAGTTTCTTTGTTGTACAGCTTCTCTCTGTATCTACATACAAGTTTCCCTATATGCTTACTAAAATTTTCGTGCAATTCATCTCACGACTAAAGTTGCGAGTGTTCTTGCACTATTTAATAAAATTCAAAAGCCTTATCACCTATAAGTACATCACCGTTTTTATTTCCAATCATTCCAGATAAAGAATTTGCCTTTGTCATAAATAATACTTTTGTATTTAATGAAATAGCCAATTTTATTCCCCATTTCTTTATTTTTTATTTCTACTCTAATTATTAAAAAAGTTGGATTTTTAGTTCCAACTTTTTTATTACACATAGACTTTCAATGTAAAATCAGATTTTAACGATCTTTAATTTAGAATATTCCAACTACATGTCCTACAATTCCAACTAAGAATAATCCAAAGATAATTAAGATTGGACTGACTTTTTTCTTAAGTAGCCACATACATAAGAAAGTCAATAATAATGCGGCTAGTCCTGGTACTAATTTATCTAAGTTATCTTGTAAAGTTGTTATCTGTGTATTTGAAAGTGATAATTTATTTCCGAAATCTTCAAGAATTTTTTGTAATTGAGGACCAGTTACTGAACCATTTGGAAATTTTATATAAGCTCCGTCAGCTAGTGGAACTCGTGATATAACTCTTGGAAATTTGATTGTAATCCAACGTTGAACCAAAATACCCATAATAAACATACCTAAAATAGATGCACCTTTAGTTATAGTTTGCAACAATCCACCTGATAAATCTTTTGTAATTTCTGAACCTTTTTGGTAACCAAATTCTTGGGTATACCATAAGAAAGCAATACGAATTACATTCCATATAATGAAAAAGAACAATGGTGCGATAACTGAACCGCTTGTTGCAAGAGAAGCTGCAATTGCTCCTAATATTGGACGTATTGTGAACCAGAATACTGGATCTCCTATTCCCGCAAGTGGTCCCATCATTCCAACTTTTACCCCTTGAATAGCCGCATCATCTATTGCCGCTCCGTTGGCTTTTTCTTCTTCCAAAGCAAGAGTTACTCCTAAAATTGGTGCAGCAATATACGGGTGAGTGTTAAAAAATTCCAAGTGTCTTTTTAAAGCCGCTGCTGCGTCATCTTTATTTGGGTATAATTTTTTCAATGCTGGGATTAATGAATAAGCCCAACCTCCATTTTGCATACGTTCGTAATTCCAAGAACCTTGTAAAAATTGAGAACGAAGCATTACACTACGACGATCAGCTTTTGATAGTTTTATTTTATCATTTGATGATTTTATTTTGTCTTCTGCCATTTCTTATTCCTCCTTTAGATTAATAGTCATTTAAGATGTCACCTAGTGGATCTCCTGAAGCTGATGAACCTCCATCTCCTCCACCACTATTGCCACCGCCACCATTACTTGTAACATTTAAGTAAATGATAGCTGCACAGACACCTATAATTCCTGTAGCAATTAGTGTAAGTTCATTTAACGGTGCAATTGCAAATCCTAAGAAGAAGAATGGCCATACTTCTTTTGTAGCCATTAAGTTAATTACCATTGCATAACCTACTGCTACTACAAATCCTCCACCTATTGTCATTCCATCAGTAAACCATTTTGGCAATGAATTAAGAGCATGTTGAATAACGTGAGAAGGTATAAATAACAACAATAAAGCAGGAATAGCAATACGCAAACCTTGACAAGCAAGTGCAACCATGTGCCACAATTCTACACCTTTGAAATTACCTTTTTCAGCTTCTCTATCAGCTTGGTGAACAATAACTACTGATAAAGTACGAACAACCATAGTCAAAACCAATCCAGCTGTTGCAAGTGCAATCGCTGTACCAATCGCCACATTTTGACCTGCAGCATCAAATTTTCCTGCCTTAACAAAAATAATTGCTGAAGCTACAGAAGCAAGTGCAGCGTCCGGAGCAACTGCTGCCCCTACGTTTGCCCAACCTAAAGCCATTAACTGCAATGCTCCACCTAACATAATACATTCTTTCATGTGTCCTGTCGCAAGACCAACTAATGAACACGCAATAATTGGCTGATGGAATTGGAATTGGTCAAGAATACCTTCCATTCCTGCTAAAAATGCGACAATTAATATTAAAATAACTGCTAAAATATTAAAATCCATAACATCCTCCTAAAATTAAAGTTTTAATCCTTCGTTTGCTTTTTCTGAAATTAATTTGAATAAATCTGCACGTTTATCAGCGGCAACTTTTCTAACATCAAATTTTACACCTAAATCTCTAAGTTTTTTGTAAGTATCAACATCTTTTTGATCCATTGAAAGTACATTATTAACCATAACTTTTCCAACAGAATGAGCCATTGATCCTACATTTAATTCTTTAATGTCAACACCTCTTTCAATTACATAAAGTGCATCTTGAGGATTTTCAAATAGTAATAACGCTTTTGTATTTCCAAATCTTGGATCTTTTGAAACTTCCACCAACTTATCTAGTGGAATAACATGTGCACGTACACCTGGAGGTGCAGCCTGTTCAATTAATTTCTTACGTAATTCATCTTTTGAAACTGTGTCTGAAACAACGATTATTCTATTTGGATTTGTTGCCTTCGTCCAGCTTGTCGCAACTTGCCCGTGTAGTAAACGTGTATCAATACGTGCTAGTACGAATTTAATTTTCCCATCTCCAATAACTGTTCCTGCTGGAATTGCACCTTTTGGTGTGTCATCTTGTGCTGCAGCTTTTGGAGCTTCTTCCTTTGGCTGTAAATCTTCAGGACGTACTCTAACTTGATCCTTTCCTTCTGGAACAATAGCTTTTGCTACTTCATGGGCTGTTTCCACATCTTCTCTTTCTGATAAAGCAGCTAAAAGCATTGGTAAATTAAGTCCTGCAACAATCGCTCTCTTTTTAGGATCCTCTTCAAAGAAACGATTAGATTGATTAAATGGACTTCCTCCCCATAAATCAACTAAAAATAGAACTTCTTCTGTTCCTAGTTTTGTAATGGCATCTTGAATTTTTTTATATAAGTCATCTGGTCCTTCACTTGGCATAAAAACAACTGATTCCAATAACTCAGCTTCACCTAGAATCATTGAAGCCGACTGTTTTATACCAGCAGCAAATTCACCGTGACTTGCAACAATAATTCCTACCATTTTAAACCTCCTTCTATCAAAATATATTTTTATGTATTCACTTTTAAAAATTTTTGATAATTTTATGATTTCTAAAATTCCTTTAAAATCTAAAAAAGTAAACAACCTTATGTTTTAAGTGTACCACATTTTTTTACATTTTCAAGTTTTTTGAAAAAAAATTATAAATTAAAATTATTTTATACTAATTTTTATTATGTTTTTATATATTTTATAATATTAAAATTAATATAATTTGATATTCAAAGCAAATTTTGATAATATGTATATGCAAAAGATGGGAAAATAAAGGCTTAACAAAATTCATTGCTAATAACTTCATAAGGAATAAAGCCTTATACATAGTTTCTTTAAATGCAGATGGTAAAAATATTCAAAGAGATGTAATAAAATACTTTAAAACAAATAATCGTTACCGTATAGTTCTTGTGAGTTCTGATAAAAAAAATTACATTGCAACAGATATAACTGGTAATATAATCGGAGCAGATGGAAAATCACCTACAGAAATTGCAAGGATCTATTATAGTTTTTGAATATAAAGAATAATTTCTTTAATTCGCTCTAATACTGAACCCCATTTGAATAACGAATACATTGTAAATCTTTTTAGCAGATTAAACCTGATATTTATTCTTAAATAATTAAAATAAATATCCGCTTTTTAAACGGGGAATAGTATAAATTTTTTATCGACAATTCAACAATGTGAACTACTCCCGCTTTTAGAAGCGGGAGCTTCTTGGGAAGTATCTGCTTTTGCTAGCCAAATATATTTACCAAGCTCTTCGGGCAGTCCCTGCCCTGTTTTCTTTTATTTTCTTAATATTCCAACATCGCTTTTCCAATGTTTTTTATATTCAATGCCGCATTGTAATCTCTATCAATTTCAATCCCACAGCACTCACATTTATAACTTCTTTCTGATAATTTCAGTTTCTCTTTAACATTTCCACATTTACTACAAGTTTTCGACGATGGAAACCACTTATCTATCTTCAAAAATTGCTTTCCTAAAAACATCAGTTTATACCCAACCATCCTCAAAAGCATTCCCCATCCATTATCTCCTACACGTTTACCAAAATTTAATGCCTGACTCATCCCTTTCATATTCAAATCCTCAACAACCACAGCATTATACGCTTCAGATAATTTTTTGATAATTTATGTAAAAATCTCTTCGACAATTTTGATATACTCATACAATTTTGATATTTTTTCTTTTGTTTATACCAATTTTTAGAAAATTTTACTTTTCTTGACAATGATTTTGTAATTTCTTTAATTTTTCTTCCAACATCTTAAAATATTTTGGATAATCAGCCCTTTGATTTTCAGAACTGACAAATAATTCAGACATTGAAAAATCAAGTCCAATTACTTTATCACTACTTGGCATTTTTTGAATTTCTTTTTCAAATTCTGTCAAAATAGAAACATAGTAATTTCCATTACTGTTTGTCAATGTTACCGACTTTATTCTATAATTCTTTGGTATTTCTCTATGATATTTCAATTTCACTTTTTTCAATTTTGGCAAAACTAAATATTTGTTTTCTTCAATTCGTATCGAATTGTTCACACAATTTGTCGTATAACTTTTAACACTAGTCTTTTAGATTTGAACTTTGGAAACTTCGCTCTCTTATGAAAAAAATTCGTAAACGATCGTCTTACATTTAATTGAGCATTTGAAAGTGCTAGACTGTCCACTTCTTTTAAAAATTGATTTTCACTTTTCAAACTGGCAGGTGTAATTATTTTATTTTTTCCAGTTTCTTCATAAATTTTATTCGCAGTATACAAAATTGTATTGTAAATAAAACGAACACATCCAAAAGTCTTGTTTATCAATAATTCCTGCTCTTTATTTGGATAAATTCTGTATTTGAATGCTAAATTATATTTCATAAAATTACACCTCCTTTTGATTTTGAATATTATTTTTAATGACTTCTCTTCAATATTTTACACAAAAATTGTATCATAGACATATCCTTTTTTCAATTTTTTTACAAAAAAAGCAATTCATCTCCCACTTATAGAAGTCGGAGACTTCTTGCTATCTTTTTGTTAAAATAAGAGTGTAAACTTTTTTGTGTAAATAATCTCAAATGATCCTTATTAATGGATTTGATATATTTACACAAATTTGGACACTCTCTAATTTTTATTATTTTACAATCAGCCAAGGCCTATCATTTTCCCAAACAATTTTTACTGGCATCTCGAACATTTCTGACAAAATTTTGTCTATCAAAATATCTTTTTTTCTACCTTTTGCAAAAACTTTTCCATCTTTCAAAAGAGCTACATGAGTTATCGCTGGAATCACTTCCTCAATTTGATGCGTCACATAAATAAATGGAACTGCATTTTCATTTTTAGAATTTTTTTCCAAAACTGACAGCAAATATTCTCTTGCTTTCACATCTAGCCCTGAACACGGCTCATCTAAAATCAGCAAATCTGGCTCATTCATAAATGCTCGGGCAAGCAATGTCCGTCTTTGCTCCCCTTGTGATAATGTTGCAAAATATTTGTCTTTAATGTAAGTTATCCCAAAATCTTCAATTATTTTTTCAGCTTTCTTTCTATCTTCATCTGTAACTTCTTGATAAATTCCAATCGAACTAAATTTCCCAGAAATTACAATATCTTCCAATTTTTGCGAATTTAACGTGCTCAAAAAATTATTCAAAGCAGAACTCACAAAACCAACTCTGTCACGAATCTTTGTCCAAGCATAATTTCCAAATTTATGACTAAAAACTCGCACTTCTCCTGAAGTTGGGAAATTATAAGCTGGAATCATTCCCAAAAGAGTGGATTTTCCAGAACCATTTAAACCTAATAAAGCCCAGTTTTCTCCTTTATTTATGTGCCAGTCAACACCTTTTAAAATTTCTCTTCCTTCTCGTCTGAAAGTTATGTTTTCATAATGTAAAATTTCACCAGTTTTTTCCATAAAAACCGTCCTTTCTTTGTAATTAATTTTAAAATATTTCTATATACTTTTTTTATTCTAACGTTATTCTCAAATTTGGTCTAAAAATTTATTGATAACTTCGCTAAACTCTTTTAATTTAGTCCCTTTTCCATAAAAAAACGGTAATCCTATTATTTTTTGATTATTTTTTGATATTTTTTGTTTCTTTTCAATTTTAAGCAAGAACTCTTCTTTCCAATTATCTTTTTCTAATAAATGTTCTCCTTTTGGTTCGGCATAAATTTGATATTCCTTATTCTTACCTTCATCAAGAGTTTTATTTTTTATGAATAATAAATAATCAGGTTCAAATCTTTTACCTTTGTCAAATGAATAAATTGCAAGTTCACTAAATCTCTCATTTCTTATTACATAATATTCAAGATTCTTTTTGTCTAGTTTAGGTTTTATTTCAGTTTTAAAATATTTTATAAATGATTTTTCTTCTGTTGTTCCATAATTATCATCATACACGTACCAATCTTCTACCGATAGATCTAATTTAAATTCACTACTAGAAGTTTTTATTTGCGATTCTCCCTTTCCATCACTACTTATTCTGCTTAAATATATTGTCTTGTCTTTTATAACATTTTTTATCTTATAAGGCTCAAATTCTTCTCTTCCTTCATATTCAGTTTTTATTTCATTTATATGCTTACAAATCACGGGAAACACTTCCTGTTTCAATTCTCTATAAACATCTTTCCCTGTTATCTCACTTCCTTTTACATATTTAAATTCTATCCCTATATTCCCTAAATAATTTTCACCTGTCAAAAATTCCTTTAGAGTTTTTAAATTAGGATATTTTTCTTTAAGGAAATTAAATTTTAATTCATTAAAATAAATAGCTGTACCTGATAAAATATTATAGTCAATTTCACTTAATTTTATTTTTTTTATTTCAATATTGTCAGAGATTTTTTCATTTTTATTGTCAATCAAATTTTCTATTTTAGCATTTTTATTTTTACTTTTCGGATAAAATGTTTTATATTTCAAATCTTCTTCTATTTCATAAATATTCTCTCGAGTTTTTTCAATTCTACTATTTGAAAATACATATCCATGATTATAAAAATCTGTATTTTTAAATTCAGCTTTTAAAATATATTTTCTTTCAATCATGTTTTTTTCTTGTAATCCAATTTCGATAAGAGCCTTTTTCAATTCAGATATATATTTTGAATCGTCTATACTATGAAAAAACATAGTTTCAAGTATTCTATATTTATTGTCTAAGTCAAAATCATATTTCCTTTTAAATTTTTCTTGCTCCTCATTTACTAAAAAAGGACAGTATCTTGCTCCACGACCAATAAGTTGAGCTTCTTTTATTGTATAACTCGCACTACTTCTTGTATCATAAAGTCTTACAATATCGAACAAATTAAGTACATCCCATCCTTCATTTAACATATCTACTGCAAAAATAATTCGTTTATTATTTTTTTTATCTTCAAGTGAATTTAAAAGCAATTGTTTTTCAACATTATTATCTTCATTTCCATTAATAATAATAGCTTTTTCTTCTACAAAACTATCTCTAATGCTTTCTTTTAAAAATTCAAAAGTTTTATTTTTATCTTTGTCTCTAAAGTAATCTAATGCTTTTTTTAAATATTTATCTTCTTTCGGAAGATTTTCAAAATCACTACTATCTAGTTTATTTATTTTTTCAAAAAATTCATCATAAAAACTTCTCGATTCTTTAATTACTTTTGACTTTAACATTATTACAGGTTTTATATTTTATCCACAGTCTGAAAACAAAAATCTCCTATATTCATTCAGTATTAATGCAATTAAAGTTCGTTTCCAAGTATCAGTATTAATACTAAAATTTACAAAATCTTTTGTGTATCCACTTTCTCTAAAATTTTTGAGCGGATAGTTATAGATTATTTTATCCCTATATTTTTCTTCCACATTTTTATCTTTTAAATCAGCCGTTGCAGTAAATTCTAACAAAATACTATTTTTATTGCTATAAAAAGCATTCATTATCGAAGTTTCCCAACTTTTCTGAATTTCTTTTTCTTCTTTTGTTCTATTTTTAGTAAACGTATTTACATGATGACTCTCATCAGATATGAATACAACTTTATTATTTTCAAAATCATCTCCAGTCATTGCATTTTCTTTATTTTCAAATAAATCTAAATGTAATTTTTGTATCGTTGTAAAACATATATTTATATTATTATTTTTAAATACATCTCTCTGAAAATTATCTACCACATTTATTTTTACTTTTTCTCCAAGATAGTTTAAATCTTCGTTAAATAAATATTTATTTGATAAAACATTTATAAAGTTATCTTTCGTTTTTTCCAAAATATTTGTCTGATTTACAAAAAATAAAAAATTTCTATATCCTTTTTCATACAAATACAAAATAAGTCCTGCCATAATAACAGTCTTTCCACTTCCTGTAGCCATATGAAAAAGTGTATGAACCTGTTTATTTTTATTAAGTTTTTCATTTTCAAAATAAGTTATAAAATTTTCAAATGCTTCTTTCTGATATTCTCTCAATTCTATTCTTTTAGATAATCCTTGTTTCAAAAAATTTGGAATTTCTTTTATAGCTCCAGTTTCCCTTGATACATCTAATTTTTCATATAAAAATCTTTCCATAATTATCTCACATCCTTATAGAAAGAATCATTAAACTGTTTTTCTTCTTTCGAAATATCATATTCTTCATTATCAATATCAGAATAATTTATATACAGTTTATTTTTATCTACCAAATCTATTAAAACTTTTTTCTTTTCTTCAAATTTTAAATCAAAAAAATCTTTATCTGCTTTTTCCAATTCCTGTCTTGTAATATATGGAACTATTCTATCATCAGAAAATATCTTTTCTTTTATTTCATCAATACTTTTTTCATCACTAGACAAAATGCTATCTATTAATTTTTGTCCATTTTCCTTGAGTTCACAATAGACAAAAGAGCCACCACCTTGCCAGTTCACAGTTTTTGAAATACCTGTTTGTTCTCCATCTATAACTTTTTTCAATCTTTTTACAGTAATATCTTCAATATAATCCATCTGTTCTATTCCAATATATCTTCTTCCCATTTTATGAGCTACTGCTGCTGTTGTTCCAGAACCCAAGAAAAAATCTAGTATTATGTCATTTGGTTTAGTTATCATTTTGATTAATCGATATAATATTTTTTCTGGTTTTTTAGAATTTACAAATTTAACTCCACCTTCATCTGAAATAGCTCCTGTTGTTTTTACATCCTGCCAAAAATCACAAGGATTCTTAAATATATTTGAATCAGCAAATATTACTTGCAGTCTTGGTTGTTTACTTTTTCTATTAAAGTCTGTTATATAAAAAAATAATACTCCCTTTTTAGAAACTGCCGCTGCCAAATCTTGATTGGGTATCTCTTTTATTTTTTTTACCAAAGTTGTTAAACTAGAAGACCCTGCTGTTTTTATAATTCTATAACTATTTTTAAATAGCCATTCTTCTTTCTCTTCTTTATTTTTAAAATTAAGGGTTTTGATTTTCTCTGATAACGATATTTTCTTAGAAAATTTTAATATATCATTTGCTACAATTTCATCCTCCTCACTATTTATTTCTTTCATTTCCAAATTTATGAGCAAATTCCTTTGTTCCATCGTCAAATTTTCTATAAAAATATTATTTTCTAAATCCCATTTTGTTTCTTTATATTTGTCAATTTCAATAAAACCCTTAAATTTAGGTTTAACATATATTAATATATATTCTTTAAGTTTAGGAAATTTATTTTTAGCATGATTCATTTTAACTCCACTACTTTCGCTCATTTTAATTGCTACACAATTAAGAAAGTTCTCTCTTCCAAATATTTCATCCATCAATATGTTCTCTATCATCACATTGCACAGTAATTACTCCATTATCACTAAGCAACTTTTTCGCCAATTCCAGTCTATTTTTCATAAATGTAAGCCAAGTAGAATGATTAAATCTGTCATTATACTTAAAACTGTCATTTCCTGTATTATACGGTGGATCTATATAAATACATTTTACTTTCCCTTCATATCTTTTAAGTAAACTTGCAAGTGCTATAAGATTATTTCCTTTTATAATTAAGTTATCATTTTCACTAAAGGTTACATTATGCTGACTGACTGACTGACTGACTGACTGACTGACTGACTGACTGACTGACTGACTGACTGACTGACTGACTGACTGACTGACTAGAAATTTTGCCAAATCTTTTTATATTTGTCAAGACTTTTGGAGAAAATAATGTGCTTATTTCTTCACTTGCAAGTATTTCATTATACATTTTTTCTTCTCTCTTTTGATCATCTTTATCTTGTCCACCCACCAATACACAATCTTTATAAGGAAAGGATAATACAACATCATCATTATCTGATAAGTAATTACCATTTCGATCAGTAAGTCCTATTTTATTTTTAAAAGCTGTATAACTGTCAGGTAAAAAATCTTTTGATTCTAAAAAATTTAAAAATCCTTGTTTATCAAACACAAGTACTCCATTAATTTCGGTAAAATAAGTTTTCTTTACTTTACCATCTGAAAGTAGTAACTCTATTAATTCTTTATTAATATTTACTGCATCTTCATATACTTTAGCCTTTAATATTTCATTTTTCTCTGAAATATATTTTTTATTCGATTTCAACAAATTTTCTATTTTTTTATTTAACATTTCATTCTCCTATCTTCCCCCAAAAAACTCTCACCTTAATTACTAAAAATTTCTAATTTAAATTTTTAAAACTAAATTTCCCTTTCAAATTTAACTTCCGCTTCTTTACCCAAAAACGCCAATCCAATTTTCAAAATATTATCAATCCCAGCATTTTTTAGTACTGAAGAATATTTCTTTTCCTCAATTTGTTTTAATGCAATATCACATTCTTTTTCTAACTCTTTTTGAATTTCATTTTCACTCAATTTTTGAGAAGAATTTACAATTTTCAATTCTAAAATAATTCCTTCTTTTCTTTTTTCAAGATTTTTTGGCTTCAAAAGCAAATCATATCTGCCTTTTCCAGCAAAATTATTGGAAGAAATTTCATATTCATTTTTTAGCATTATAACTAATCCCAACATAAATCCGCGATAAAATTGTTCCTTGTAAATTCCGCCTACATCAAATATTCCAACATTTTCCAATAAAATCTTATTTAATTCTCTCTTAAATTTTTCAGCGTCTCCTTTTTTTAATGCCTTTGTCACTTCTAAAAATATATCATAATTTTCAAAATACAAATCAATAAACATTTCAGAAAACATTCTCAAAATTTCTTCGTTTGGAATTTTTAAACTTACATCATTTCTATTTTCGTCATACTCTTCAGCTAAAGTTAAATATCCACTATGAAAAAATAAATTCCATATATTTTTACTAAAATTTGTTTCTAAATTTTCAAAAATCATATTATCATTTATTCTTTTGGAAATACTCTTTTTATTTAAAAGTTGTGAAAAATCATCAAAAATTTCATTTTTCAATTTTCTCAAATATAATTTTATAAGTTCATTCCCACTAGTATTTACCCAATATGGTTTCAATTTTTTTCGCTTTAAGAAATTTACGATAGACCATGGATTATAAACTTTTCTATCGCCAAATAAATATCCGTTGTACCATTTTTGAACATCTTCTAGCTCATATTCCAAATCAAAATCTTTTACTGCCTGATTAACTTCTTCTTCTGTAATTCCAAAATATTCTGTAAATTCATTATCCAAAATCGTATGAACTTCTAAATTATTCAATCCTGAAAAAATATTTTCTTTTGCAACACGCAAAATTCCTGTCATGATTCCCATTTCCAAGTAATTATTATCCTTCAAAACCATACCATAAAAACTTTTAAAAAAATCTATTGCATCATCATAATAACCTTTAACATAAGAATCAACTATTGGATGATCGTATTCATCTATTAAAACTATTACCTTCTGCCCGTAATATTCATACAAATACTTAGTCAACATTAATAAGGAATTTTTCCAATCCCCTTCATCCGTTTCCAACCAAATATTCTCAAATTTCTTTAACTCTCTTTTATCTAACTTGTCCATTAAAAATTTAAATTCAGCATAAATATCAGCAATCGCCGTTTTTACCGTTTTAAATCCATTTTCCCAATTCTTTTCAGAATAATTCCTAAAAGAAATTGAAATAACAGGAGCCGATCCTTGCTTTTCAAAAAATTTACTTTTAGAAATTTTCAAATTTTTGAATAATTCTCGATTTTCATCTTTTTCTTTAATATCAAAAAAATATTTTAACATTGACATATTTAATGTTTTCCCAAATCTTCTTGGACGAGCGAATAATTTGACTTCTGAATTATCTGTTAAAATTTTTTCAATTAAATTTGTTTTGTCAAAATAATAATAATTTTCTTTGATGATTTTTTTAAAATCTGAAATTCCGATTGGCATACTTTTTTTCATGCTAACCCCTCCTTTTTTTACTTTTCCTTAATAACTCTTATTTAGTAATCGAAATCTTTTAATTACACAAAAAATCAAGACTCCTGGTTTTACTTTACTAATATTAAATTCAAAATCTATATAATTATCAACAATTCTATAGTAAAACTGCTTTAAAACTGAACTCAAAAACTATGACTATTTTAGTCAATTCCTAAATTCATATAATTTTTAGCAGTTTAATTTAAAATAAATTTGAGTATAATTCTAAAATTCAAAAAAGTAAATTATATTCTTTTAACAATTTCATTTCCCATTTCTTTTGTTCCAACTTTTTTCAGTCCATCAGTATAAATATCAGCTGTTCTGAATCCATCCTCCAACACTTCTTCGATTGCTTTTTCAATTGCGTCTGCTTCTTTTGTCAAGTTAAATGCGTATCTTAACATCATTGCTGCTGATAAAATTGTTGCGATTGGGTTTGCGATGTTTTGTCCAGCGATGTCTGGTGCTGAACCGTGGCTTGGTTCATAAAGTCCAACTTTTCCATCTCCTAAACTTGCTGATGGCAACATTCCAAGTGATCCTGTAAGCATTGAAGCCTCATCTGACAAAATATCTCCAAACATATTATCTGTCAAAATTACATCAAATTGTCTTGGATTTGCAATCAATTGCATTGCAGCGTTATCCACATACATGTGGGAAACTTCCACTTCTGGATAATCTTTTGCAAGTTCATTTACTGTTTTTCTCCACAATTTTGAAGTATCTAAAACATTATGTTTATCCACACTTGTAATTTTTTTCCCTCTTAATTTTGCAATTTCAAACGCTTTTTTTGCAATTCTTTCAATTTCCCCTTTTGTATATGGCAATGTATCGACAGCTTTTTCATCAGAATATTCTCTAGGTCCAAAATAAATTCCTCCTGTAAGCTCTCTAACTATCATTACATCTAGCCCTTCTCCAATTATTTCATCTTTCAATGGACTAGCACTTTTCAATTGCTTAAACAGAACCGCTGGTCTTAAATTTGTATAAACTCCCAAGTCTTTTCTTATCGCAAGAAGTCCTTTTTCAGGTCTTTTATCAGGCTCAACATTATCCCATTTAGGCCCTCCAACCGATCCTAACAAAATCGAGTCACTCTCTTTACAAATTTTCGCAGTTTCTTCAGAATAAGGAATCCCATATTTATCAATAGATTCTCCTCCCAAATATCCTTGTGTATACTCAAATTTATGCCCAAATTTTTCTCCAATTTTATCCAAAACTTTTACCGCTTCATCAACGATTTCTGGACCAATTCCGTCCCCTTTTAATAATGCAATTTTGTAGTTCATTTTTTTACTTCCTTTCTTTTAAAATATTTCAACAAATATTTATTTTATAATTTTTTTTATACAATCTATCTTATTTAAAAAAATTTTTTCACTTTTTTTTATTTCAACAACAAATTCTTTATAATTAGATATTTCTTGTGGAATTTTAAAAGAAATTTTAAATATTTCTCCACCACATCCATTTAATTGTCCTATTTCATTAGATTCGGATTTGTCTATATCCGGATAGATTACTCCTGATTTTTTACCTTCTATTATATGCAAATAACTTATTAATTGATATAAATCTTCTCTGTAAATTTCTTTTTTGTTTTTTCCTAATTTCTTGTATTTTGCATCTAATATAATTTTTTCATCAAGGTTATAAAAATCAGGATAGACCATTCTTTGCCTATTGCTAAACAAAGAAATACCTTTTTCCGATTTTTTATTTTTAGGGTGAATGAATTTTTTATTTATCAACATAGTGTTTAAATACTCTTCCCAAAGCCAGGCAACATCTATTATTATTCCATGAATTTTATTATCGTTATTTCCAAAATCTATTTTTTCATTTTTTAAAATTTGAATGCATAATTTTTGTAAATCATAATATTCTTCATAATAGCTATGTCTAACTGGATTAAGTATATTATCTTTTAATATTTTGACCAAATCAGAATTTTTATAACTTTTTGTATTTTGTACAAGTATTTGTATATCTTCTTTTAAAAACATATCATTGAAAAAATCAAAGTTATAATTTTGTTTTATTTTTTCTAAAGTATGTCTAATTATCTGAGTTACTCTATTATCAAAACTAAACTCTCTTGTTGTATAAGATATTTTCCCATTAAATGGAATATTTTTATTTATATTTTTTATAATATTTATAGCTCCTCTAACATTCAAATTATTGTATTCTTTAGTTTTATATTCTTTATATAGACCTTTTTTCATAGCTCTCTTTAAATAAAACGGGAATAAATAAATTAATAAATCATAGTACATTCCTAAATTATCACTTTTTGTTTCATTTTTTATAACATTATAATTAAGTACTTTTTGAAACATATATTTAAGAAAATAATCAGATTGTGACTCAGAATTATTAAAAAATCTTGTTTTAATTTTAACTTCATCATGTCCTTTTCCAATTACCCCGACTATATTTCGAGTATATACTTTTTTATTTTTTGATTCAAATATAAAATTACTCTCTTCTAAATCTTCTGATTCTTTTAATATTGGTGGAAAAATTATAAAATTATCTTCATTTAATTGAGATAAAGTAATATTTAATAATTCTTCTATTATTTCGTTCTTTCTAAATTCAGTTATGTCTGCATTATCAGTTAGTATCATTTTTTCCATCATAATATTTTTTAATCTCTCTCAATTTTCCTTCTGAATCTCTTTCTCCTCTAAAATAATCTTTTAATAAAGGTTCTAATTTATTTTTCCAAAGCTCGTCTTGATTAACTTTACCTTCATCCAATGCTTTAAAATAACTTCCACCTATTTGATAATCTTTTGATAAATTACCAATTTTTTGATCTATAATCGCATTATTTAATCTTGTCATCTGTTCTTTTATTTTGCCATTTTTAAGCATTATCTGAGAGTCTTCTGCCATAATCTCTTCAAATAAGAATCTACGTCGCATAGCAAAATCAAAAGTATCTACTGAACGGTCTATATCATTCATTGTTCCTATAATATAAACATTTTCTGGTATATAAAATTTTTCTTGTGAATCTTCATGCATATTAGAATATTGTGTTTTTATAGAACCTTTTTTACCTCGATATTCTGGATCAATTGAGAAAAACAGCTCTCCAAAAATTTTAGAAATTTCTCCTCTGTTAATTTCATCAATAAGAAAAATATAATTTTTATTAACAGAATTATGTTCTTTTTTAATTTCATCATCATATTTTTTTAAATAATTAACAGGTGTTGAATACCAATTACTAAAATTATTTTCTTTATCAAATTTGCTAATTTCTTCGCTATTCTCAAGAATTTCTCTTAAATTTCCATAAGTTTTTATTTCAGATGTTTTATCTCCTGTATATTTTTTTTTCCCAAGCAATTGCTCAATTTTAGGAATATAATTTTTAGCTCTATTTCCCCCTAATTCTTTTAAAAAAATTTCAAAACCTTGTAATGTAAATTCTTTAGAATTTAATTTTCTTAAAACTTCTGATATTTTTGCTATTTCACAAAATTCATAAAATATACCTTTTTTTAATTCAAAACCTAATTGATTATTTTTAATAATTGGTCTCAATCCTTCAATAAAATCAGTATAATCATAACTGGAATGAAATTGAACAAACTCAAACTGTTCATTATTATCTAATTCATCAACATTAATTCCTATCATTTCAGCTGCAATTTGTCTAGCTAAATATGTTTTTCCTGTTCCTGGAGCTCCTCTCAAAATTATATTATAATTTTTTTTTAGTTTCTCTTTTAAGTCAAATATTCTACTATCTTTTAATTTATTTTTAGAATAATTTTCAGATTCTTCTATCATTTTATAAAAATAATCAAATAACTCTTTTACATTTTGATTTGGTTCTTTTTCGTTAAGTCCTAATTTACTAATTGATTCTTCAAAGCCTTTAGTATATCCTTTTTCTTGCATATACCTTTTAAATTCTTCAGATTCTTTATTGTCTTCATGATACCCTTTATAATAAGCTACAACTTTTTTATTATCATACTGATAAACAATATTTATCCAACAACCTATATTTTCAATTTTAGATTGATATACAATAAAATTAGTATTTTCTCCTTTATAATGTCCAGATGTTACAAAATTAATATTTATTGAAAAATCACTATATTTTATAAATTTTTCATCAAATTTTGGATTTAAAAATTCTTTTTCTGATCTTTCCAAGCTTTCCATATCCTTGCTTTTTATATTTTTAATCTTTACTCTCTCACCACTATTTGCAATATTTTTATCAGTTTGAGAAATCCAAAATTTTAACATTTCAAAAAAATTTAAATAGTCTTCATCATTAGCTCTATACATTTTTCTTGCTCCTAAAAATTATTCATTTTTTTTAATTTAACAAATTCTTTCTATCCACTTTTTCCTTCAATCTATCAAAATAACCACCTTCAATCAGATTGTTCCTATTCTGCATCCACCATGCCTTTCCATTAATTTGGGCAAAATTTATTATTTCTTTTTTTATTTTATCCCCAACTCTTACTGATATTGTAAATTTATAGTTTACGATTCCTTTTTTTAAATCAATTTTTTCTATATCATCAACATCTATTCTTGTTAAAAGCCCTTTAATTCCACCAAGCATCCCAACTTCGAAAAATAATATTTCATTCTCCTTAAAAAGTATATAACACGGCTTCATTCCTGCTTTCATAATCAATCCAATAAGTCCCATCATCAAAAATGAATTCAAATTTCTTTCTCTTTTAATACCGTAAATAAAATTTTTATCATACTCTATCCCATTTTGCTTGAAATATTCTTCTACTTTCAACTGTTCTTTTGATTTTTCTGCCATCTTTTAAATTTTCCTTTCTAATTTTTATTCTATTATTTTAATAAACAACTTCCTTCTCAGCAACATCATTAACCTTTTTAGTCAATTTCCCATCCTCATCATAAAATTCATCATAATATAAGTTTTTCAAAAAGACATATGCAATAAATAGTTTCTATTATATTTTTTAAATTTTGTGAATTAAGTTGAAATCCCATATAGGATTAACATATTCTTTTTAGATTTTTTATCTACTACATAATGCTAAAAATATAAATAAAATAGTTATTAAATAGTACCAATCCAAAAAATGTAATGTTTTATTTGTATATATATTTAAAAATACATGAGCTTATAAATAATCAATACTAAAAATAAATTTTTTTATACGTATTTTTTACTTTAAATTCCAATTTGATGCACTATAGATTATCCTCATTTTACATACTACATCTGAAATGCCGTTATCCAAAAACATATTCCGGCTATAAGTGAAAGCGGAGTCATAACATATTTTTCTTTCCTACTTTTTGAAATCATGTTCATAATAGTATTCAAAGATAGATAAGCGGCAAAGAAGAAACAAATATATTTAGTAATCTTAAAAGACAGCCATAAGGAAATAAAACCTCCAGCTTGTAAAATAATTATCATTGCAAAAATTTGGATAGCTACCGAAATGACTGCCATAACTCTAAATTTCTTAGGTAAGATTTTATGTTGTCCACCCATTGTAAATTCGCCCAGAGGCAAACCACAAGCAACAAGAACTGTCATAATTGCTATAACTCCAAATAATACTGCACCTAATATTGAAAACATAAATCAATATTCTCCCTTCGCAAAATACAAAAAATTTCAGTTACAAATTCAAAATTTCTTTCTTTTTTAATTAATACCATAAACAAAATTTTTATCGCACTCTATCCCATTTTGTTTAAAATATTCTTCCGCTTTTAATTGTTCTTTTGATTTTTCTGCCATCTTTTAAATTTTTCTTTCTAATTTTTATTCTATTATTTCAATAAACAACTTCGTTCTCAGCAACATCATTAACATAATTAACCTTTTTAGTCAATTTTCCATCCTCATCATAAAATTCCCAAATTCCCTCTTTTTTCCCAGCTTTATAATTTCCAGTTATTGCTAAATTATGATTACTATAATAAAATTTTGCCAATCCTTCTTTTGGCTCTCCCCACTTGCTTAACCACATTGAATGTATTTTTGTCTTCTCTCTAAATATCGTAGAAAATTTATCGTTTAATTCCAAATCAACAACAAACTCAAAAAGAGCATTAAAACTTGCAGCCAAAAATCCCTTATCAATGTTCCCTTTTAACCAAATCCAATTATCCCCCACAACTATATAATCATCAACTACTTCAAAATAAAAATTTCCTTCACTTGTTATTTCAATACTTTCAACAAAAATATATTTTTTAAACTTGTCTAGTGGAAATATATTATTTTTATATGCCATTTCAGCTTCTTCTTTTGTAAAATCGTCTTTTAAAATTTCAAATAACATATCATAGCAAGTTGGATACTCTGGAAATGCTCCATCATCAAAAAAATCATCATTCAGCACATCATAAAAATACTTAACCATCGTATCTTTCACTTTTTTATTCCATTCATCCTGATTAAGATACAATTCTTCCAAAATTTTAAGCATTTTTTCTTTTTCAAGTTCAACATTACCACATTTTTTTGAAATTGTTAGACTTACTCGTATTTCTTCACCTTTCCAAATAACTTTTCCATACCATTCTTTAAAATAACTGCTATGTGAACTTTCTCGAAAATTCTGAATTTCCATATCTGATTTTCCTTTTTAAAAAAATTTAAGAAAGTTAGCCCATATAATACTCGTCTATTTCACCATTAAAATTACAACAAGTGTAAAACATTTTATCAACAAAAAATAATTTTTTATGCATAGCTATTGTAAAATTAGAATTTTCTTCTACCTCACCATAATCAATTACTATTTCTATTTCATCATTATCAAGCAATTTTTTAAATGCTTCTTTTGTAAGGAAATTATTTTTCATAATTTTTTCTGTATCTTCTTTTTCAATAATTTTAAGTAATTTTTTCTCCACTTCATCAATACTATTTGTTTCATAATAAATTTCAGCATATTCTGGCTTTACCCATTTTTCCTCATTAAACCAGTCAACAAATTCATTAGCAAATAAATCTTTACACTTTGTATCCCTGTATTCTTTCTTTTCTAAAATTTTTTCAACCATTTCTTCGACTTTTATTTCATCAATTTTCTCTTCATCAATGTCATCTTCACCATTACAGTACAATTTCATTTCTATTTCATGATTTATCCACATCACTTTACGAGTATGCTCTCCATCTATGATTTCCCAATTTTTCATTTTTACTCCTTCTTTAACTACTTATGACTTTCCTCATATTTTCTAATCTCATCTTCATGCTGCAAAGTCAACCCAATCGAATCCAATCCCTTAAGCAATCTTTGTTTCCAGCTTTCTTCCAGCTCAAAAACATATTCTTTCCCATTCGCAATCAATTTGTTATTTTCCAAATCAACTGTAACCTTCACATCTCCAGGCAATTTTGATAATTCGATTCTATCTGCTTCTGGCAAAGTTATTGGCAGATGCCCATTGTTTAACCAGTTCATGTAGAAAATTCCTGAATATCCTCCAGCCACAATAACGTGAAAACCATAATCCTGCAATGCCCAAGCCGCATGCTCCCTACTTGAACCACAGCCAAAGTTATCTCCTGTAATCAAAATTGTCCCATTTTTGTATTCTGGCTTATTTAAGTTAAAATCCATATTGTCAGACCCATCTTCGTTGTATCTCCACTCATCGAAAACATGTATTCCAAATCCTGTTTTTTCGATACTTTTTAAATATTGTTTCGGAATTAATTGATCCGTATCAATATTGTCATTCATTATTGGAACGATTGTTCCTTCATATTTTGTAAATGGTTTCATATTTTATTCTCCTTCATTTTTTTTGTATAAAAATCCCATTTTTAACTACTTTTTAAAAGGATTTTTCAACTTGTCTTTTATCCCTTTTTTGATTAAATTAAAAACACAATCAAAAATATTGTTTGCTTCGGTTTCACCAATATTTAACTCTTTTACATAACGACTTACAACTTGCTCTTTTCCTTTTTGCCCTATTTCTGAGCAACTTTCAAAAATACTTATAACCTTCTGAGAAAAGTTTTCATCATATCCAAATTGTTGTTGCACCTCATTAATCATTTCATTTTTATTCATTTTATTTATCTCTTTCTATTTTGTATAAATTATTTAAAATTCTTTAACATCAAATTATTTCACTTCATCCAATTCTCTTACATCCACAAATTTCCCATAAATTGCAGCAGCAGCAGCCATCGCAGGACTTACCAGATGAGTTCTTGCCCCTTTTCCTTGCCGTCCTTCAAAGTTTCTGTTAGAAGTTGAGGCGCAATGCTCTCCAGCTGGTATCAAATCAGGGTTCATTCCAAGACAAGTGGAACATCCAGCTTCTCTCCATTCAAATCCCGCATCTTTTAATATCTGTGCAATTCCGTTTTCTTCAGCCGCTTTTTTTACTACTTGCGAGCCAGGAACTACAACTGCTGTAATATTTGGTGCAACTTTCTTTCCTTTTACAATTTTTGCGACAATTTCCAGATCGCTCAGTCTTCCATTTGTACAAGAACCGATAAATACGTGCTTTAAAGGTATGTCAAATGGAGTTTGTCCCGGTTTTAAGCCCATATATTCGTATGCTTTTTCATCATTGTGATCTCTGATTTCTGGAAATTTTTCAGTAACATTAATTCCCATTTCAGGATTTGTTCCCCAAGTAACTTGTGGCTCAAGGTTTGAAACATCAACTTTTATGTATTTGTCAAACGCATCTACAGAATCCGTGTACAATTCTTTCCATTCAGCCACTTTTTTATCAAATTCTTCGCCTTTTGGTGCAAATCTTCTTCCTCTTACATATTCAAAAGTTGTTTCATCAGGTGCAATAATTCCTGACTTTCCTCCTCCTTCGATTGCCATATTACAAATTGTCATTCTTTCTTCCATCGAAAGCCCTCTTATCGTATCTCCGAAAAACTCGAAAGCATAACCATTTCCAAGCCCAATTCCGTAAGTCTTGATTATATGAAGAATTATATCTTTTGCATATACACCCTTTTGTAATTTCCCAGTAATTTCAATTCCCATTGTTTTTGGTTTCTTTTGCCAAATTGTCTGTGTAGCCAAAACATGTTCCACTTCACTCGTACCAATTCCAAACGCCAAAGCTCCAAAAGCTCCATGAGTCGCAGTATGGCTATCTCCACAAACTACAGTTTTTCCAGGCTGTGTCAGCCCTTGCTCAGGCCCCACCATATGCACAATTCCATTATTTTCATCAAACATATCCACAAGTTCAATCCCAAATTCTTTGCAATTAGCTGCCAACGCATCTAGCTGTGCCTTTGAAACTTTATCTTTAATATTCATTCTGTCAGCCATAATTGTTGGTGTATTATGATCCATTGTTCCAAATGTCAAGTCAGGTCTTCTAACTTTTCTCCCTGCAATTCTTAATCCTGAAAACGCCTGCGGCGAAGTAACCTCATGAATCAAGTGCAAATCAATATACAAAAGTTGTGCTTCTCCAGGTTCTCCCGTAATCACATGTTTTTCCCAAACTTTATCAAACAAAGTTTTTGGTTTTTTCGCTTCATTTTTAATTTCTGACATTTTTTCTCCTCCGATTTTCTCTCCAAATTTTTTATTTATATTTTTTAATTAATTTATTAACCTATTTAAAATTGTTCCATTCGTTTCTTTTCAAATTGTTGCAATTCCTTCACTTTATCAAAAATAATATCCGCATTTTGTTTCCTCAAATAGTTCATATACAATGCTCTATCTTTTTTTTCAATCACAAATGGACTTATATTTTCCTGAAAACACAAATACAGCATAGTCAGCCTTCCTGTTCGTCCATTTCCATCGCTAAAAGGATGAATTCTTTCAAATTCTATATGTGAATTTAAAATTTCAAGCAGCTTTTCATCATCAGTTTTACACAATTCCAACCGATAATTCAAGTTTTCAATCCAATTTTTTGTAAGAACTGGCGCTTGACTTGGTGTAGAAGTTTGAAAATCTGCACCAATTATTGCATTACTGCTATTTTTAAAATTTCCAGCATTATCATTCAACCTGTCTAAAATTTCCTTATTTATATTTTTAATCACATAAATATCCAATTTTTGGTCATTCGCAAGTTCAGTCAACATATAGTCAATTGCCTTTTTGTGATTCAAAACTTCAAAAACCTCACGAACACTCTTACTTCCAGGTATTGTGCTATCTAAAATAATCGTAGCCGTTTCATTTAGTGTCAATGTATTTCCTTCAATTGCATTTGAATGATACGTCATTCTTACTGATAAATCTAAAAAATATTCATAATTTATAGTTTTTATATCCATTTTCTCCAAGTTTCTCTACAAGTCTTTTTGCATCTTCCATATTATCATAATCTAGTGCAACAAATATTCTATCTTTTACTCTCTCATCAATTCTAGTCATTCTAATCTTCCTTTCTTTTAACTTCTTTTATTTCAAACATTCCCATAAAAATTAGAATCAAAATTTCTAAAATAAATATTGGAATTACAATAAAAACTGCTGTTTGATGTATATTCATAATTAACACTGCCATTAGAATCTGAAAGATAAAAATAATTCCCCATGCTTTAAAATGAAGTGTTATTCTGTAGTTTTGATTATCTGATTCCACATTTATAACTTTTTTAGGAGTTTTTATTAAAAAATTATTGCATACTTGAAGCGTTTGTTCTCCATAGTCTACATCAATTTCTGTTTTTTCATTAAATTTTACTTCTACAATTTTTTCATCATTTATTTTTAATTTAAACTTATCTCCTCCACCATTAGAAGATATTTTTGATTCTATAATTATTTTAGGCATCGGCTTTTCCTTTCTTTAATAAACTATTTTTTAAATTAACTATTGAATTTTTATTTCATCTTCCAAGATTACCTTTTCACAATAAAAACATTTATATTTATATTTTGACTTTTTTTCAAATTGTTTTATTTTCTCTCTAAATTTTAAGATTTATAACTTTTCTATTTATTTCTTAATCAACAACTGCACTTACTTCTATTTCTATCATCAATTCCTTATCAATTAATGAAAACACCTCTACCATTGTTGCAACTGGTTTAATGTCCCTAAAAAATTCTCCATATGCTCTTCCATATTCTTCCCATTTTGAAATATCTGTAACAAACATTCTTGTTCTAATAACATTTTTTAACCCCAATCCTTCCTTTTCAAGAACTTTTTTTATATTTTCAAGAATATATTTTGTCTGTTCATAAGCATTTCCTGCTACATAAGGCTTTCCATCCTTGACAACTGTTGTTCCTGCTATTCAAAAAATATTTCCTATCCTTACTGCTCTCGAATATCCTACAATGTCCTACCAAGGAGAATTTCCACCTAAATAACATTCATATTCTGGTTTGTCAAAATGATTATAATAAAATTTTATTATTTTTTATCCTCTTTTAAGTTCAAAAATCACAATCTCAGGCTGTGCAAAAAACCTAATAAACATTTCAAGAAAAGCTCCTCCTAGCCCTGAGGTAATATAAATTTTATGTCCTCCGTACTCTTTCATTCCATAGCCATATTTTTTCTTATCCTTTACTGCCGACATAATGATTTTTCCAAAAAAAGTAACTTGTCCAGCATGACTGTGTCCCGCTAAAATCACATCAGTTTTTTCCTTTTCATCTTCTGACATCTGTTCAAAATATTCAGGATTGTGAGTCAAAAACAATACAAAATCTTCTTTTTTTATACCTTCAAGAGCCTTTTTCGCATCAGGCTTTCCGTGCCACAAGTCAGTCACTCCCGCAATATATATATTTTCATTGTTAATTGTTATTTTCCTATTTTCATTTACGAGAAGATTAAATCCAAGTTTTTTCATATTTTCAGCAGTTTCCTTTTCACCTGGATATTCATGATTCCCATAAATCGCATATACTCCAAGTTCTGGAATCTTTATATCCTTCGCATCCTCATAAAACTTAGGAATATTTTTCTCCCAAGTCGTATAATCTCCCCCCAGCAGTATCATATCCTTTTTCTGTGCATTAATCAGCTCAATCGCCTTTTTTTCCTGAACTCGATTAAACCGTGTCATCGTATCATATTGAAAATCCGCTACAAACAGCACTCTTTTCCCATCAAATTCTTTTGGAATATCTTTCGATTTTATCTCAATCATTTTAATTTTTATTTGTTTATATTCATAATGTGAATCAATCAAAAACACAATAATTATTGTTAAAAAGACATACAAAACATTAAGAATCCAACTTTTTCTTTTCATTTTTTCTCCTTATTAATAAATTTACTCCCAGCCCTATAAGAAATATTACATCTAAAGATCCTATATAAGCAAAATACCCATAAACAATAGCGACCATAAATATTCCCATTTTATCATCTCCAACTTCTGAAAATGCTTCTTGAGCCCACAATAAGAATAATAATATTTTTATCGCCACTCCAGCTATTGTTAAAATTATTAATGTTTTTTTTCCTATTCTTACTTTTGCATAAAAATACGATAAAAATATATTAAACAAAACCAACACAAGATAACTTATTCCAAAATATGCGGTTTCATCAATTTTAAAACTACTTAAAACCGATTCTAGCAATTCTGGCAATAAAATTGATGCCAAAACATTAAAACAAAGCAAATGAATAAAGTATGAACTTTTAAGAATTATTTTTTTCATTCTTTCTCCTTCTAAATAAATTAAACAATAACCCCAAATAGAAGTATAAATTCATCATTCCTATATAAGCTCCAAATCCTACTACCATGAAAAATGTAAAAAATATACTTTATTTTTATGCACTGATAAAAAACTCGCACTAATTGTGCTCAGACAGTTTTGTCAGCACGTAAAAATGTTCCGATGGTTTGAATTTTACTATCATACAAAAAGTGTCGTGATTTTTTTGGAGTAAAGACGACTGTCTGAACGAAGTGAGTTTCGGCTTTGCTTCAAAAAAATGCTTAGACGAGCGTGGGGATTATAAGGGGAAATGGCGGTCCTTTCCCCTTATGTAAAAAAATAAAAAACTATACTAAAAAAAATAACATCTTGTAATTAAAAAATACTGAAATTAAAATTTTTACACTATCTTGTCAAACCAATATCAAAAAATGATAAAAACAATACATAGAATATCAAAAAAAAATACTTTTTTCATTTTTATTCTCCACCTAATTTTTTATTTAGATATTTAAGAATTTCAAAAATCAAATTCTTTTTTTCAAAAATATTTTACTCATTAGGATTATCATCAAGAACTATCGCACAAATAATATAAGCCAGTAGACCCGTTCCTGCACAAAGAACCAAAATAAGCCATACTATTCTTACAATACTTGAATCAATATCAAAATATTCTGCAATTCCTCCGCATACGCCCGTAAGTTTTCTATCTTTTACTGATTTGTACAATTTCTTTTTCATAATATAAAACTCCTTGTTTTTTATTTGCTTTAAATATTTTCTACTTTTCTTCTTAATTCCCAACAAATTTCCCAACTTTTTCAAGAAATTTCTTCCTGTCTTCATCTTTCCCTTGCATTCTCAAACTATAATGAATCCATTTCGTTTTCTTAATCCCAACTCCACCAAGATTGGCTTTTTTCATCGTAATCCCAAAACCTGTTATATTTAACAAAAATTTAGGTGCTGTAGCAGTTGTAATCATTTTTGCTGTTTTTATATTAGTCAAAAAACCTTTTATTCCATTCTGTGTATTTTCGTATGCAAATCCTCTCAACATAACTTTATCAAAAAATCCTTTTAATATAGCAGGTAATGACATCCACCAAATTGGAAATACAAGTATCAATTCATCAGTATTTTTTAATATTTCCTGATATTTTTTCACTAAAGGATCAATACTTTTCCCTTGTGAATATAAAGACAATTCTTCTTCTGTCATTACAGGATTAAATTTATCCTTATTCAAATCTATAATTGTATATTTTTCTTTTGTTTCATCAAGTTTTTCCACTACTTTATCTAAAATTGCCTTGTTAAAACTTCCATTCCATGGATGTGCAAAAACTATTGTTTTCATTTTAAAATTCCTTCTTTCTGTAAATAATCTTTATAAAATCTAAAAATATATTTATTTTAGAGCTATCTGAAAATTACAATTTTTTTCTTTTAACCAAAATATTATTTAATTTCTATCTCAACTTCTTTTCAAAGTAAACACCACAATTTCAGGCTTTGCAAAAAATCTAATAAACATTCCTTTCACAGCTCCTCCCACTCTAGAAATAAAACTCATAATGTGCATAAATTAACGCTAAAATAGGAATTAACAAAAAAATTCCCATCATTAAAATCAATATCTTTTTCATTTCTACATATCCACTTCATTATTTATTTCAAACAATATTTTCTGTCTTTCAATTTCATTTATCAATTCTTCTTCACTAGGAAGATAATTTACATATTTACTTGCAAAAAGATTTTTATTATCATTCAAGACTGAATATTTTATAACAGTACTATCTGTATCTGTACAAAGAAGAAGCCCTATTGTCGGATTATCATTTTCCTGTTTTTTCAAATCATCATACATTCTGACATACATATCAAGCTGTCCTATATCCTGATGTGTTAATTTTCCTGTTTTTAACTCTACTATAACAAAACATTTCAAAATATAGTTATAAAATACCAAATCAATATAAAAATCTGAATTTTCTGTACGAATATGCTGTTGCCTTTCCACAAATGCAAAACCTTTTCCAAGTTCCATCATAAATTTTTGAATATCATCTGTTAGTGCTTTTTCTAATTCATTTTCTGTATAAGACATATTTGTTGGTAAATCTAGAAACTCCAAAACTACTGGATTTTTTATAAATTCTTTTGCTTGTAGTTTTTTTGTCTTCTCTTTCATTTCATTTTCGACAATTTTTTTATCAATACTTGCAACAATACGATTATAGTAAAGTGTAGATATATTCCTATCCAAAGTTCTTACAGACCACATATTCTCCGCTGCTTCCGTCAAATAAAATATTCTAGCTTTCTCATCAGAAACTCTTAAAACTTTTTGAATGTGTGTCCAAGTTAATTTGGAAATCAGTGATTTCCATTTTTCATAATCTGAAAATAGCACATAAAACTGTCTAATATTCCGAATATTTCTTTCACCAAAACCTTTTCCAAATTCTTCTGTCAATTCTTTTGATAAATTTTTGATAATTTCTTTCCCGTATTCAGCTCTTTCTTTCCCGTTCTGTTCTTCTTCTACAATTCTTCTTCCAATTTCCCAATATGCTTCCACCATCGCCGAATTTACAGCGGTATATGCTTTTTGTCTAGCATTTTTAAGTATTTTCTTTATTTCATTAATGTAATTATTTGATATTTCCATCAAAATCCCCTCCCTTTTAAAATTACTTATTATAAAGTCTATTTATCCCATTAATATAAGCCTTAATTAGCCTCAACTACATCCGTACTTTGTCCTCTACCAATAAATCTATTTCCATTTTTATCTTTCTAAAATCTATTTTGATTACTGTAAAATCTATTTCTCTCATTTTAATTTATTGAGAAACATGCAAAATTTCGTACACCTTTGAATTTTCTATTTCTTTAGGGGCATCTTCAAAAAAATAATACTCCGTATATTTCCAATTTTCAGGGTTATATACTAATGCTTTTCCAATAATTTTATCATATGATATAGAAAATTCCATTCTTTTCATTTTTTCCATCGGTTTTGTTTCATTTTCTATTTCCAATAAATATTTTGCTTTAGAAAAGTTTTCATTAAACTCTTGTAACAATGGTATTCCAATATTTATAGTCTGCCAGCCAAAAGAATTTAAGATATTATCATAAAATCCATCAAATATGAATTTATTCATTCCTTTGTTATCTTTCCAAAAGTATAATGGTGAATATTCTTTATTTTCCTCAGAGATTAAATAAGCTTTAAAAAATAAATCTTCAAATCCATCTGTTTTAAATCCATTTTCTTGCACTCTTTTTCTAATATTGTTCATATCAAAATCATTTGGAAGTTTTACTTTATACTGCATCATTATCATGTTTTCTATTCTCCTATATTTTCACTTAATTACTATATAATCTATTTATCCCATTAATATAAGCCTTAATACTAGCCTCAACTACATCCGTACTTTGCCCTCTTCCAATAAATCTGTTTCCATTTTTCTCAATTATAACAACAACTTGTGCCTGTGCATCCGTATCTCCTGTAATTGCTTCCAATTTATATTCTTCCAATACAAAAGTGTCGCTCACTGCTAAATTTACTGCGTTGTAAGCTGCGTCAACTGGTCCATCTCCAAGAGCTTCTTTAACCAATTTTTCTCCATCCAAGTCGATTGTAACTGTAGCTTTTGGCTTTTTACCTTCCTGTCTTGAAATTTCAAAGTGAGTAAGTTTTATTCTTCCTTCGATTTTTGCTGCATCTCCAGCGACTAATGCGATAATATCTTCATCTAAAACATATTTTTTCTTGTCTGCCAATTTTTTAAATTGTGCAAATAATTCTTCTACTCTGTCACTTCCAACATGGTCAAATCCTAAAGATTCTAATTTTTGTACAAAGGCGTGTTTTCCAGAATGTTTTCCAAGTACCAAGCTATCTGGATTTCTTCCTACAGATTCAGGACTCATAATTTCATAAGTTTCAGGATTTGCCAAAACTCCGTGTTGATGGATTCCTGATTCGTGTGCAAATGCATTTGCTCCAACAATTGCTTTATTAGGCTGTGTTGTAACTCCCGTCAAAAGGCTTACTAATTTACTTGTTGGATAAATTTGCTTTGAATCAATGTTTGTGTAATATTCTTCAAACAGGTCTTTTCTTGTTTTCAAAATCATCGCAATTTCTTCTAGTGAAGTATTTCCAGCTCTTTCCCCAAGTCCATTAATTGTACATTCAATTTGAGTTGCTCCAGCTTGAATCGCCGCAACCGAATTTGCCACAGAAAGTCCCAAATCATCGTGGCAATGCACAGAAATATCAACATTTTCAATTCCTTTTACATTTTTTCTCAAATAAGTTATAAGTTCAAACATTTCATTTGGAGTTCTGTAACCCACAGTATCAGGCACATTAAGTGTAGTTGCTCCAGCTTTTATAGCTGTTTCATACACTTCCACCAAAAATTCTTTTTCCGTTCTAGTCGCATCTTCTGAAGAAAATTCAACATCATCAACAAATGATTTTGCAAGTTCTACCATTTCTTTTACTCTTTCAAGAATTTGCTCTTTTGTCATTTTCAACTTAAATTCCCTGTGAATAGGCGAAGTCGCAATAAATGTATGAATTCTAGGTTTTGCCGCACCTTCTAAAGCTTTTCCCGCAGCCTCAATATCCTTTCTCACAGCTCTTGATAAACTACAGACTATTGAATTCTTTACATTTTCCGATATCATCTTAACCGCTTCAAAATCCCCAGGCGAAGCCACAGCAAACCCAGCTTCAATTATGTCTACTCCAAGACTCTCAAGCTGTTTTGCAATTCTCAATTTTTCCTGTGCATTAAGATTAACTCTTGGTGTCTGTTCTCCATCTCTTAGTGTCGTATCAAATATTTTAATATGTCTCATATTTATCTCCCTCTCTTTAAACTTAATTTTTTAAAATAATTTATTTATATACAATCCATTTCTAATTTTAAAATCCAAAATTTCTTTTTCTGTGTAATTTAAAATCTCATAATTAAATTTTTTAAATTCTATTCTTGATAAAACCTTTTTTGTAAATGGTCTTTTTGCTGTCATATCTGATATGGATTTTAAAAATCTAATTGTTTCCGTTGAATTTAACACATCACAAACAATCTCTGCATCTTTTTTATTTTCAAAAGCTAAAAAATAGCAAGTGTCATCAACCATGACAGGTTTTTCAGAAAAAATTACTTTAAATATTGGATCTTTATAAAATCCTGATATTACAACCTTATATTTCATATAACTATAATCACCTATTCCAAACATACTGTATTGTGGCATTTTTTTGTAAATTGAACTTTTCCGTTTCATAAAATTATCTTTATGTTTTTCAAGATAATTCCAAGTTTTAGGATATTTCTCCTTTATCCATAAAGTATCTTCTTTCATTTTTTTTTGAGTTACTAAAACATACTTTTTAAAAACATTTTCTTTAAAATTTTTAATATGGCTACTTTTTATTAATGGATATACTAAATCTTCTTCTATTTCTACTTTTTCTTTTAATCCATTCATATAAATTTTTTTATTTAACTCTAATTCACAAATTTTAGAGCAGTCATGCTTTATTCCCTGCCTCCATTCAAATTCACACTTTCCATCTAAATCAGAACTGTAATTAGTATTCAGAAAAAATTTATTATCAGCATATCCTATTGTATCTACATAACTATTGTTAAAATTATAAATATTCACTTCATTTTGAACTTTGGTATCACTCGAACAATCAATAATCAAAAGGCAAGCAGGTACACTGATATTAAATATTTTTTTTGAATCAAAATTAATTATTTTTATATTTCCACTTTTATAGCTAGTTCTGTATAATTCTTTAAAGATATTAATCGCAACACTTTTTTTGCATAACATAGCTAATATGAATTTTCTTTTTGAGAATTTATTTAATAAATTTAAAATAATTGATTCTGAAATATCAAAATTAGACATTCCTGATAATGCTTCTAATCCTTTGTATTTTTTTAAATTTGTTTTTTGAGGTAAATTTTTAGAACCAAATTTCCCTAATTCTGTATTAGACACCCAAGGTGGATTTCCAAGTATTAATGTTTTGCCAAATTTTTCCATATCTTTGTCCCATTTGTAACTAAATATGGATTCATTATAAATTATTGCTTTTGGATTGTTCTTTTTTGCAGTATCTGAATAATTTTTATTTATTTCTATTCCAAACATTTCTGATTTATAATATTTTTTTGAAGCTTCAAAGAAATTTCCTATTCCACAACTAGGCTCTATTATAAAATCTGGTGTAAAATCATAATTATTTTTTATATATTTTACTACTGTACTTGCAAAATCTAAAGGAGTTTGATAATCACCGTATTCTTTTTTGTTATCTAACATAATTGTAAACACCTTCTATTTGATTATTTAACTCAATTACTCTTTTATACTGCAGTCTCCACTGTAAAGCATTCGAAACAGTTAAATATCCTTGTTCAAATGTTTTTTTCAAAATCTCTTCAGCTATCATATTATGCTCTATCTCGTCTTCTGGAATTCTTCTATCGTTTAAATAAGACATTATATCCTCTTTATTAGCACCTGCATTTTTCATATTTATTAGCATTTGTGTAGTTGTGTAATCTGCCGTTCTATGTTTTTCTATAAAAGTGATATATTTAAAATTTATTTTACATAATCTTTGATCATTGTCAATATAATCCTTTTTTTCATAAACAAATACAATTAAATTATACCCCAATCCAAATATCTTTTGTCTAGCATTTCTATAAGGACAAGATGATTGTGGCTGTACTATGGAAGTTGCTTTTATATCTGTATTTAACCCAGGCAAATCAATTCCTTTTGCAGAATTTCCTGTTCCTAAATCTCCATATTTATCTTCTAAAAACTTTTGAAATAATTTTTCAATATAAGTTCCAACTTTTTTACCATCAGTAACTCCATATAAATTATTATGAAAAATTTTACTTTGCAATTCTGAAAATTCCACCGCTTCCTTTATTAAATCTATATTCATATCCCTTCCCTTTCTCCAATTAACTTTTTTAACTTAATTTAAAAGTTACTATTACAATATAGAATAAATCGCCGCCTCTTCTGCATGAATAACCGCTGTATCAAACAATGGAACATCAGTATCCTCATTTTTTATAAGAAGCCCTATTTCAGTACATCCTAGTATTATACCCTCTGCCCCTTTACTTCTAAGTTTATCAACAATTTCTAAAAATTTCTTTTTTGAATTAGAATTGATAGTTCCAAGACAAAGTTCATCATATATTACTTTATTTATAATTTCTATATCATTTTTATCAGGTATTATGACATTTATCCCTTTTTCAATAAGTTTCGATTTATAAAAATCCTGTTCCATCGTATATTTTGTTCCAAGCAATGCTATATTTTTTAATCCTTTTTCTAATATCTTTTCTGCTGTCATTTCGGCGATATGCAATATTGGAATGGAGATTTTTTCTTTAATCTGGTTAATAACCTTGTGCATTGTATTGGTGCAAATAACTATAAAGTCTGCTCCCGCTTTTTCAAGATTATTAGCAGCCTCTCCTAAAATTTCTCCACTTTTTTTCTAATTACCATTTGCCTGACATTCTTCTATTTCCTGAAAATCCACACTGTATAATATACATTTAGCCGAATGAAGTCCGCCTAATTTTTCTTTCACAGTTTCATTTATTATTTTATAATAAGTTACTGTGCTTTCCCAGCTCATTCCTCCTATTAATCCTATTGTTTTCAATTTCATCTTCCTCTCAAAATAAAAATAACTATTCCTTCACAGCCTCAAATCTCAATCTCACATAATCAGCTATAATTTGTCCATTTTCATTTTTTTCCAGTTCTTTTTCCACTTTTTCAGCTATTTCATCAATCAATTTTTCGTGCATCTCTTTTGGAATATTCACAAAAGCAGGTGCAGAAAAGGTTTGTAGCCATCCTTTTATTCCAGTAGGAAGTAAAGTTGGACGAGAAAAACTTATCATTCTTTTCACTTTCAAGCCGTATTTATTAAGTAATTCTGTTTTTTCTTTTTCTGTCGGAAAAAACCAGCATTTTACAGTTTTAAAATTATGTTTTTCTGCAACTTCAAACATTGCATTTTCTATTTTTCCCACATTTCCTTTACAGCCCGTTTCGGCTACAAAACGTCCGCCTTTTTTCAAGGCTCGAGATACTCCTTCCATTACTTTCTCTGGATTAGTCATCCAATGTAGCGCCGCATTGGAAAAAACCGCATCAAACTCATTTTCAAATTTCATATTCTGTGCATCTCCCTGTACTGCCTCAACCCCAATTTTTCTTGCCGCCTCAACAAATTTCTGACTTCCATCAAGTCCTAAAACTTTGCACCCATATTCAGTAATTTTCTTAGTCAATACTCCATCTCCACAGCCCAAATCCAAAATATATTCATCTTTTTTGGGACTCAGCCATTCTATCAGTTCTTCTCCATAATCAGAAACAAAACGTGCATTTTTCTCATACTTTTCCTTTTCCCAATGCTGACTTACACTCATTTTTTGTACCTTCTTTCTGTGATATTCCTGTTTATATTTTCAACAAGAATTTTTACTTTAGCAAAAAATCTCTATTTTCCTAATATTTAAGCTCAAAACTTATTTCAAAATTTCTAAAATTTTATAATTTTTCTCCACGGCTCATCGCTACAACTCCAGTTTTTGCGATTTCCAAAATTCCGTAATTGTGCATTATTTCCACAAATCCACGCAATTTTTTTACATCCCCTGTAAGTTCGATAACTAACGAAGTCGGTGACACATCTAGCACTTTTCCTCTGTAAATATCAGCAACTTGAACAATTTGTGCCCTAGTTTCAGGAGCAGATTTCACTTTTATCAACATCAATTCTCTTCTTATGACATTTTCAACCGGAAACACTTTTACTTTTACAACATCCACAATCTTATAAACTTGCTTTTGAATCTGATTTAATGTCTTGTCATCTCCGTCAACTGTCAAAGTCAATCTAGCATAACCAGGCTTATTTGTAACTCCTGCTGTCATTTTTAAAACCGAATATCCCCTTCTGTTGAATAAAGACATTATTCTTGACACAATTCCATCGGTATTTTTCGCAATTATTAAAATTTCATGCTCTCTATTCATTTTCTAACTCACCTTTCTTTCCGATCATTTGACTTACAGTTTTTCCAGCTGGAATCATTGGAAATACGTTTTCTTCTTTTTCAACAACACATTCGATTAACACACCTTCATCAGATAATATCAAATCTTTTAATTTTGTTCTCAAATCTTCTTTATTTGTCAATTTCGCATTTTTAATTCCATAAGCATCCGCAATTTTTATAAAATCTGGATTTACTTCTAAATTAACAAACGAGTATCTTCTATCCTTAAATAATTCTTGCCATTGTCTAACCATTCCCAAATAAGAATTGTTCAAGATAACAACTTTTACTGGTAAATTATATTGTTTAATCATCATTAATTCTTGCAATGTCATTTGGAAACCACCATCTCCAACGATTAAAACAACTTTTTTATCAGGTGCTCCAATTTGTGCTCCAATTGCCGCAGGAAGTCCAAATCCCATTGTTCCAGCTCCTCCTGAAGTTACAATTGAATCAGGATTTTTGTAAGTGAAATATTGAGCAGCCCACATTTGGTGTTGACCAACATCAGTTACAACAATTGTATCCCCTTGCAAAATATCGTCAATCGCTTTTAGAACTTCTTGTGGAAGCAATTTATCTTCTCCAACTTCTCTATGTCCTAATGGATATTCTTTTTTCCATTCAACAACTTTTTTAACCCATTCTTCGTGAGTTTGTGGCTCAATTTCAGCATTAATATCAGTCAATACATGTTTTAAATCCCCAACAATTGGCACATCAGCCCTTTTATTCTTATCAATTTCAGCTGGATCAATGTCAATGTGAATAACTTTTGCATTTTCAATAAATTTATTAGGATTTCCAGCAATTCTGTCATCAAATCTGATTCCAGCCGCAATTACTAAATCTGCCTCATCTGTCGCATAATTCGCTGGTACAGTTCCGTGCATTCCAAGCATTCCAAGCGACAACTCATGTGAACCAGGAAACGCTCCCAATCCGAGCAATGTCATAGCCACAGGTGTCTGTGTCTTTTCGGCATATTCAAACAGTTCTTTCGACGCTTTCGATTTTAAAACTCCTGCTCCTGCAATTATTAATGGTTTTTTTGCTTCTTTTATCAATTTTATAGCCCTTTTTATTTGAACTGGATGCCCTTCATAAGTTGGTGAATATCCTTCCAGCTCAATTTTTTCCTCAAATAATCTTTCAAATTCAGCATATGGAATTTTGTGAACTTGAATGTCATTTGGAATGTCAATAAGAACTGGTCCCGGTCTTCCTGTTGTTGCAATATAATAAGCTTCTTTCACAATTCTTGGTATTTCTTTTACATTTTGAACAAGATAATTACTCTTTGTAATCGGCATTGTAATCCCTACTGTATCAGTTTCCTGAAAAGCATCTCTTCCCAATAAATTCGATCTAACTTGTCCAGTTATCGCTATCATTGGCACAGAATCCATATGTGCCGTCATTATCCCTGTAACCATATTTGTCGCACCAGGGCCTGAAGTTGCAAGGCAAACTCCCACTTTTCCAGAAACTCTCGCATAACCATCTGCCGCATGAGATAATCCTTGTTCATGTCTAGCAAAATAGTAATTTATTTTATCATAACTATATATTTCATCAAATATTGGAATTACCGCTCCTCCAGGATACCCGAAAATATCCGTTATTCCTAATCTGTGTAACGATTCCAATAACATTCTTCCACCGTTAATCATTTTAGTTTCACTCATTTTTTAAACCACCTTTTCTTAATTTTTTGTTTTTAATCATCTATTATCGCTTGAGAATTCAATCTTTTTATTCTATATCCTCTTTTCTTAAACTCTTCTGTTATTTTATTTATATGCTCTTCTCCATTAGTTTCAACCGTAACTTGTAATTCAACCTCGTGAAATCTGTCCAGATTTTTGAACTGATTATGTTCCAGTCTTATTACATTCGCATTTTGCTTCGACAGAATTTGCGACACAGCCACCAATTGCCCTGGTTTATCAGGCAAATCTACTGCAAACGTAAAAATTCTTCCTCTGGCTATCAGTCCTTTATTAATCATAGATGAAATAGTTAATACATCTATATTACCACCACTTATTATTGAAATTATTTTTTTGCCTTTGACATTTAATTTTTTTAATCCTGCCACCGACAAAATTCCTGAATTTTCTGCAACAATTTTATGTTTTTCAACCAAAATTAAAAACGCTGCCATCAACTCATAATCAGATACAGTAACTATATCATCTACATATTTTTCAATGTAATCAAATGTAATTTCACCAATTTTTTTCACAGCCGTTCCATCTGCAATTGTATTCGCTTCAGCCAATTCAACTACATGTTTATTTTTCCTAGCTTCTAGTGCACTTGCCGCACCTTCTGGCTCAACACCAATTATTTTTATTAGTGGATTTTTCAATTTTGCAGCCGAAGCAATCCCTGAAATCAGTCCTCCGCCACCAATTGGCACCAAAATTATATCCGCATTAGGCAACTCATCCAAAACTTCCAGAGCAATTGTCCCTTGCCCTTCAATCACATCTTCGTCATCAAATGGATGTACAAAAGTATACCCTTCTTTTTCCTGCAATTTTTTCGCATACTCGTAAGCCTCGTCATAAACTTCCCCAGTCAAAATCACATCCGCACCGTATCTTTTAGTCGCTTCAACCTTAATCAGTGGCGTATGTTTAGGCATAACAATTACAGCCTTTATTCCCAATTTTTGAGCAGCTAATGCCACTCCTTGCGCGTGATTTCCCGCCGATGCTGCAATTACTCCTCTTTTTTTCTCCTCTTCCGTCAATTTTGCAATCTTATTATAAGCACCTCTTATTTTGAATGCTCCCGTTCTTTGCAAGTTTTCTGGTTTGATATAGACATCGTTTCCAGTTTCATTGGAAAAAATGTTGCTATAAATCAATTTAGTTTTAGTAATCACAGTATTTAACCTTTCCCTTGCTTCCATAAAATCATATAGTTTATGCAATTTTTTCACCTTCTTAAAAATTTTTATTTTTTAATTTTTTATCTAAAAATTCTATTATTATCTTTATAATTTCAGGCTGAAACCAATATTCATCGGAATGACCTGCTCCCTTTATCACGTATCTCGTTGACTCTATCCCTCTTTCAATCAATGCCTTATGAAGTTTTTCAGTTTGAACTGGAGGAACTAACGTGTCTTTGTCTCCATGCATTAACAGAAATGGTGGAGTTTTGGATGAAATATGTGGTATAGGATTTGTTACTTCTATATTGTTTCTTACGTCATCTAACCAAAATTTTACTGATAAAAATGTTGCTCTATAACCTTCCTCAACATCATCAGGAATTTCAAAATCCGCTTCTTCTCCAAATTCTGTTACGCCATAAATATCAATAACTGCTTTTATATCGCTATTTTCAGATAAGTTTTCCCCTTTGTCAAAATCCCTAGTTCCATTTGTCGCACCAGCCATTGCCACCAGATAACCTCCAGCTGATTCGCCCATTATAGCTATTCTTTCCTTATCTATGCCATATTCATCAGCATTTGCCTTCAAAAATCTTACTGCCGCCTTCACATCTTCCACGCTTTGTGGAAACACTCCATCAGGAATAGTTCTATATTCTATACTCGCAACCACATAACCCGCCTTTGCAATTTCCAATCTTTGCTGCAAATAGTTTTCCTTGTAGCTATGTGCAAATGAACCACCTGGAACAAATAGTACTGCTGGATATTTCTCAGCCTTATACGGTTTCAAAATATCCATTTCCAATTTAATTTTTTTCCCAAAATAGCTGACTGGCTGAGAATAAGTAATATTTACCATTGATTTTATCTTTTCCTGTGTCAGCTCAATATCTAAAATTTTACTTTCACAATCATTTTCCATTTCAACATTTCTCCTTCGTGAAACACACATTAATCTAATATTTCAATAGCTCCTCTATCCGCAGAAGACACGTGCATAGCATATTTTTTCAAATATCCCTTAACTTGAAGTTTAAATGGTTCCAATTTAGCTTTTCTAGCTTCAATTTCTTCATCTGAAATTTTAATATTTATTGTTCTATTTGGAATATCAATTTCAACAGTATCTCCATCTTGAATTATCGCAATATTTCCACCCGAAGCTGCTTCTGGCGAAACGTGCCCAATTGATGCACCTCTTGTCGCTCCTGAAAATCTTCCATCAGTGATTAAAGCAACATCTTTATCTAATCCCATTCCAGCGATCATAGCTGTTGGCGATAGCATTTCTCTCATTCCAGGTCCACCTTTTGGTCCTTCATATCTGATAACCACAACATCTCCTGCTACAATTTTTCCACCTGTAATCGCTTCGACAGCTTCTTCTTCACTGTTAAATACTTTCGCTGGTCCTGTATGCTGTAACATTTCTGGATCTACCGCTCCTTCTTTAACAACGCATCCATCTGGTGCCAAGTTTCCTTTCAATACAGCGATTCCTCCAGTCTTATACGCTGGTTTATCCCAAGGTTTGATTACATCGTCATCATTAATGAATGCATCTTTTGCCAATTCTCCTTGTGTTTGCAATGCTACAGTTTTCGCATCTCCATGCAATCTTTCATTTTCAAGCAATCTCTTCATAACTCCAGTAACTCCACCCGCTCTATACAAGTCTTCAATGAAGTATTCTCCAGATGGCGATAATTTACAAATTTGACGAGTTTTTTGCGCAATTTCATTAAAGTTACTTAAAGTCAAGTCAATTCCAGCTTCATGAGCAATCGCAGGTAAATGCAGAGCTGTATTAGAAGATCCTCCAAGTGCCATATCCACTGCAACTGCATTTTCAAACGCTTCTCTTGTCAAAATGTCGCTCGGTCTTAAATCTGCTTTTAAAACTTCCATAATTTGCATTCCTGCTTTTTTAGCAAGTCTCGCTCTTTCTGAAAATACCGCTGGGACAGTTCCATTTCCAGGAAGTCCCATTCCAAGTGCTTCTGTCAAACAGTTCATAGTATTTGCAGTGTACATTCCTGCACATGATCCACAAGTCGGACAAGCCATTTCTTCTACAGAATTTAATTCTTTTCTAGTAATTTGCCCAGTATTGTAAGCTCCAACCGCTTCAAACACATTACTAAGTCCAATTTTCTTACCTTTATAAACTCCCGCAAGCATAGCTCCTCCACTTACAAATATTGAAGGAATATTTAATCTTGCCGCCGCAATCAACATTCCAGGCACTACTTTATCACAGCTTGGCATAAATACAATCGCATCAAACGGAGTAGCCATCGCAACTGCCTCAATCGAATCTGCAATTATATTTCTTGTAACCAATGAATATTTCATCCCAATGTGATTCATCGCAAGTCCATCACAAATCCCAATAGTATTAAATTCCATCGGAACTCCTCCGGCCATTCTAATTCCATCTTTTACCGATTGCACCAAGTTTTTCAAATGAACGTGTCCTGGTATAATTTCATTAAATGAGTTTGCAATCCCAATTATTGGTTTTTCCATTTCTTCACTTATAAAGCCTAATCCTTTTAACAACGATCTATGTGGCGCTCTTGCTGCACCTTCTGTTAAATTGTTACTTCTTTTTTTCCCTTGCATTGATTTTCACTCTCCTAAAATTTTTTTATATAAATATCATTCAACTTTAAAAATTAATAACATAATCACTTAAAGTTATTTGAATATATTTTATCATATATTTTATAAAATTTTTATCTATTTTTTTTATAAAAAACAAAAGACGATTTAAATATAAATCGCCTTAAAGTTATAAAAACAAAAATAGTTTTTTAATATTATCATGATTCTATATAACTATCTTTCAGTAAAATTAGTCATCATTTTTTTTATCATTTACCGATGCAACAAAATCATCATCAGAAACTTTTAAGGCAACATATTTTCTATTTTGCACGACTTTAATTCCTAAAATTTCAATAGTCAGTAATAATGATAAGACTAAAATTAATAATGACATAATTTCCTCCAGTTTTTCAATTTTTTAATTTTTTTACTCTATTTTTATGTAATCATTATAGCAAAAATCACTAATTTTGTAAAATATATATTATATATATAGTCTATCTATTTTATTAATCTTTTAAAAAATTATCTTTTTGCTTGAATTGTATCAAGTGTTTCTCTAAATTCCTTTTTCAAATCTTCATCATCTGAATTTTTAGCCAACTCCATACCTTTTTTTACCAATTTTTCCGCATTATCATAATCTCCCAAATCGACATACAAAACTGCCAAATTATCATAGGCCCACAAATTCCCTTTTTGAATTGACGCCAAATACCATTTTAACGCTTCCTTTTGATTTCCTTCATTTTCAGCTATTAATCCCAATCTATTTTCTGAAGACCCATCCTTTTCAAATTTTGTCACCTTCAAAAACCATTCCTTTGCATTTTTGTAATCTTCCAGTTCTGCATAAGATGCTCCAATCCAAAAATAATTATCAGTGTTATCTGCTATTTTCTGGTATTCCTTATAATATTTTAGAGCTTTCCCATATTCCTCCTTTTCATAGTAAACATAGGCCAAATTTGAAATTGCATTATAATTCCCTCTTTCAATAGCCTTCAAATAATATTTTTCAGCTTCTGAATAATTATCTAAATTATCATATAAAACTCCCAATTTATTCAAATAATCTGCATTATCTGGAAACTCATTCACATATTTAGTAACCAAAGGTAATAATTTCTTTTGATCATCCTTATCATAAGCCTCACTTATCTGCTTTTCTAAATTTTCCCTTTCTTGTCTTGTCATTGCTGAAAAACTTTGAATTCCCAATCCTAAATTTGCAATTAATACTAATAAAATCAAATATTTTTTCATACTAAATCTTCCCTTTCTTAAAATAAAAATATTATTTTTGACTATTCTTAACTTCTTTAATAGTTTCCTGTATTTCCTTTATTTGCTCGCTATTTTTCTCTTTTTTTGCTGTTTCAAGGGCTTTTTGAAGCCACTCTAATGCCATTTTTTTATCTCCCAGCTGATAATAAAGACTGCCTAAATTACCTTGACCTCCTAAACTTCCTTTATTTGCCGAAGCTAATAACCATTTTTGTGCTTCCTTTTGATTTCCCTCATCCAAATAAATCATTCCTAAGATATTTTCTGAAGACCCGTCTTCATCATAAATATATGATTTCAAAAAATATTTTTTTGCTTCTTCAGGATTATCATTATTATAATTAAAAATCCCAAGAAGAAAATCCTTCAACCATATCTCATCTTTAAACATTTCATTATATTCTTTCTCATTAACTTGATTTAACCATTTTAATGCATTTGTATAATCTGCCGTTAAACCATACAACATTCCAATCATAAATCGTATATCATATTTTTCACCATCTTCAGCAATAAAAGGATATTTCTCCTGTAATTTTACAGCTTCATTAAATTCCTTTTCAGCCTCATTCTTTTTTCCTAACCGATCATAAATTAATCCTAATACTGCTTTATATATAATTTTTGAAGGATCTTCTGATATTTTCTTTTTTAATATTGCCACAGCTTTTTGAGTATTTCCTCTATCAATATTTTCAAAAGTTTCATCAATTATCTTTTCAATTTCTTTTGAATTTACAGGTAAATTTTGTGTTGCAAAAGATAAATTAGACAAAACTAAGAGAAAAATCAAGATTTTTTTCATTTAAACACCATCCTACTTTTATAATTTTTATTTTTAGGTTTACTAGTAAACTTATACTGTATCTCCGTTATAAATAATAAATTTATATTTTTTTTATGGTTTTTCTAAAAAATTTTTGTTTTTTAAAGGAGATTAGCATTAGATATAAAATTTATAATCATAATAACATTTTTAGAATTATCTGTCAATTTTCAGTCTTATATGGAAAGAGTAAAAAATAATTATAGTTGTAAAAATCAAAAAAAAATGCTAAAATACGGAAAAAGCAATGATTCAAAGTTAAAATATAAAATAAAAATGGAGGAGTATAATGACAGAATTAGAAAAATCAAAAGCAATTATTCAATATATTGCTGATGCAAAAAAAACTACGCCTGTGGAACTTTATACAGATGAAGAAATAAAAAATGTTTATTCTTGCAAAGTTATTGGAAAAGAAGGTCTGAAAATAGTTTTTGGGGATTGGGAAGAAATTGATAAGATTATTAAAGAAAATAATCTAACTAATTATTATCTAAAAAATGACAGAAGAAATTCTGGTGTGCCTATGCTTGACATTAAAAATATTAATGCAAGAATTGAACCAGGAGTATTTATCCGTGATAAGGTAAGTATCGGAGATAGAGCAGTTATTATGATGGGAGCAGTTATAAATATCGGTGCTGAAATTGGTGAAGGAACAATGATTGATATGAACGTTGTTCTTGGTGGACGTGCAAAAGTTGGGAAAAATTGCCATATAGGTGCAGGAGCGGTGCTTGCAGGAGTTATTGAGCCACCTTCAGCTGATCCTGTAATTATTGAAGATGATGTTGTTGTAGGAGCAAATGCAGTTGTATTAGAAGGTGTAAGAATTGGAAAAGGATCTGTTGTTGCAGCAGGTGCAATTGTAACTGAAAATGTACCTGAAGGTGTAGTTGTGGCTGGGACACCTGCGAGAATTATAAAAGGTGTAGATGCTAAAACTGCTTCAAAAACAGAATTAGTTGATGCTTTAAGAAATATTTAGTACCACTTTTAAAGTATTGTTTTTAAAATTTCATATAAAAAAGAGTTTATTAAATTTTTTTACATTTTTTTATAAGTAAAATCAAATAAAAAAATGATACAATAATTTGTTAAATAAATATATAAAATTTTTAGACATTTACAAAAAAATATATAATCTTAAATTTTTAACTAATTTTTGTAAATTATCTATTAAATTATAAATTAATTAGGAGGAAAAATGAAAAAATTATTACTAGTAGGAGCCATTTTGGTCACAGGAGCTATCTCATTTGCTGATGGAAAATCAGATTATGAAAAAGCAGTAAAATTAGCTGGAGAAAATAAAGTAGCAGAAGCTGTAAAAGTGTTAGAAAATGTTGCAAAAGGAACTGACACTTCTTATGCACAAAAAGCAAATCTTGAATTAGGTGCATACTATTTAAAAGACAATAAAATAGCTCAAGCAAAGCCATATTTGCAAGCAGCTTGGGGAAATGGGCAATCAACAACTCCAGAAGCTATTGAAGCTGCAAGATTACTTTATCTTGTAGGAATTCAACAAAAAAACAAAGCTGATGCTGAAAAATATATTATCTGGACAGATGAAAAATCTGGTGGAAATAATGCCGATGTGGTATCAAGCTTAATTATTTTCTACTTTGATAATAATGAACAATCAAAAGGAACTGCAAGATATAACAAAGCTGTACAATCTGCAAACAAAGACTTCGTAGCTGAAGTTAATTACAACATTGGACAATATTATTTAACAAAAAATAATACTGCACAAGCTAAATCATATTTGCAAAAAGCATACACAGGAGCTTCTGATCGTGTAAATGGAGCAGGAATCTTATTAGCTGAACTTGCAATGAACGAAAAAAATCCAGCACAAGCTGAAAAATATTTATTAGAAATGAATACAGCTGCAAAAGGTAAAAATGCACAAATTCTTGAAATATTAGGAACTTATTATTTACAACAAAATAACCCAACAAAAGCTGAAGAATATTTAACAAAAACAGTAGCTTTGAATCCTAAAAACTCAGCTGCAAAAATATTACTTTTAGGAATTTACGAAGTACAAAATAATACAGCAAAAGTAAACTCAATTTACAGTCAATTAAAATCAGCTTCACCAAAAGTAACAAACAGACAAATTGGAACTTACTTTGGAAGCGTTGGTGCAGGATCATTAGCTGAAAAATACTTAAAGAAAGCAATAACTGAGGATAAAGATAATAATGCAAAAGTTGTTTTAGGACAAGTTTACGCAGGACAAGGTAAAAAAGATGAAGCAATCAAAATTTTACAAGAAGCTGTAAATAACAAAGTAAATGGAGCAGCAGAAGTTTTAAAACAAGTTCAAGCTATGAAATAGTAAAAAATTAAAGAATTAAAGGCAAGGTATCTCTAACTTTCATCAGTTAAGATAAATTGCCTATTTTTTTAAATAAATCTATAAAAAAGGATGTGAGAACAATAAAAATAAATAAAATATTAATAATATCAGGATTAATTGGAGCTAGCCTAACATTAAATGCTGCAACATACAGACCATCAAAATCTTCAGAAATAAACACAAGAATAAGAAATGCTGCAAGTCCCGAAAATACCAAGAATACTACATCAGATGAAATTATTATTCCAAAAGGCTTAAAACCTGGTGATACAATCGGCTTAATTGCACCTGCAAACTACACCAACGAAAATAGTAATGCAGAAGTGGAATATTTAAAAAGCAGAGGATTTAACGTTGTTTATGGGCAATCATTTTATTCAAAGTGGTACGGATTTGGAGGCACTGACAATGTAAGGGCAAAAGATATAAACGATATGTTTGCAAATCCTAACATCAATGCTATTTTTGCTGTACGTGGAGGTTATGGTGGAATTAGAATTGTCGATAAGATAAATTATGATGTAATCAAAAAAAATCCAAAAATTATTTCGGGATTTAGTGATAATACGACATTACTTTTGGCAATTAATGAAAAAACAGGGCTTATAACATTTCAAGGACCTATGGCAGATAACTTAAAAAATATTCCTCCAGTTACAGAAAATGCTTTTAACAAAGCGTTTATGAGCAATGAATCATACAATTTGCTAGATTTTGATGACACATATTCAATCATGAAAAATGGACGTGGAAGTGGAAAAATTACTGGTGGAAATTTATCCTTGGTAGTTGCAACACTTGGAACAGATCATGAAATTAATACTGATGGAAAAATTCTTTTTCTGGAAGAAACAAATGAAGCCAGCTATCGTATAGATAGAATGTTACAGCAGCTTAGATTAGCTGGAAAATTCGATAAATTACAGGGAATTATACTTGGTGACTTTAAAAATCCAAAACAAGCGGATCCCACAGATATGACAATTGATGAAGTATTTTATGATAATTTTGGAAAATTGAATATTCCGATCATAAAAAATTTCAAGTCTGGACATGTAAGACCTTTTATAACTGTTCCAATTGGAGCAAAAGCTAAAATAGATACTTATAATCGACAAATTATTATAGAAAAAGCTACAAAATAAAATACAATTTTTATTTTTTAAATAAAGTTGAGTATAAATTTATACAGTTCCCAATCAAGTCTATAAAGAAAGAGGCTGTTCAAAATAAGTGAACTACTCCCGCTTTTAGAAGTGGGAGCTTCTTGGGAAGTATCTGCTTTTGCTAGCCAAATATATTTACCAAGCTCTTCGGACAGTCCCTGCCCTGTTTTCTTTTATTTTCTTAATATTCCAACATCGCTTTTCCAATGTTTTTTATATTCAATGCCGCATTGTAATCTCTATCAATTTCAATCCCACAGCACTCACATTTATAACTTCTTTCTGATAATTTCAGTTTCTCTTTAACATTTCCACATTTACTACAAGTTTTCGACGATGGAAACCACTTATCTATCTTCAAAAATTGCTTTCCCAAAAACATCAGTTTATACCCAACCATCCTCAAAAACATTCCCCACCCATTATCTCCTACACTTTTCCCAAAATTTAATGCCCGGCTCATCCCTTTCATATTCAAATCCTCAACAACCACAGCATTATACGCTTCAGATAATTTTTTCGATAATTTATGTAGAAAATCTCTTCGACAATTTTTGATATATTCATGCAATTTTGATATTTTCACTTTTTGCTTATACCAATTTTTAGAAAATTTCACTTTTCTTGATAATGATTTTTGTAATTTTTTCAATTTTTTCTCCAACATCCTAAAATATCTTGGATAATCAGCCCTTTGGTTTTCAGAACTGACAAATAATTTAGACATTGAAAAATCAAGTCCAATTACTTTATCATTACTTGGTATTTTTTGAATTTCTTTTTCAAATTCTATCAAAACAGAAACATAGTAATTTCCATTACTGTTTGTCAATGTTACCGACTTTATTCTATAATTCTTTGGTATTTCTCTATGATATTTTAATTTTACTCTTTTCAATTTTGGCAAAATCAAATATTTGTTTTCCCCAATTCGTATCGAATTATTCACACAATTTGTCGTATAACTTTTAACATTATTCTTTTTAGATTTGAACTTTGGAAATTTCGCTCTCTTTTGAAAAAAATTCGTAAACGATCGTTTTACATTCAATTGAGCATTTGAAAGTGCCAGACTGTCTACTTCTTTTAAAAATTGATTTTCACTTTTCAAACTGGCAGGTGTAATTATTTTATTTTTTCCAGTTTCTTCATAAATTTTATTAGCAGTGTACAAAATTGTATTGTAAATAAAACGAACACATCCAAAAGTCTTGTTTATCAACAATTCCTGCTCTTTATTTGGATAAATTCTGTATTTGAATGCTAAATTATATTTCATAGAATTACACCTCCTTTTGATTTTGAATATATTTTTTAATTATCTCTAACGGTGCACCTCCAACACTTACAACTAAGTAACTTCTACTCCAAAAATATTCTTTCCACAATCTTCCCCTTATTTCAGGAAATTCTTTTTTTATCAACCTGCTGGAAGCACTTTTGTAAGTATTTACAAACTTAGAAAGTTCAGTATTAGGCATAGCATTAATCAACATATGAATATGATCAACATCATGTTCCCATTCTTTAAGAACAATGTTATACTTCGGACATATTTTTTCAAAAATCCCTTTCAATCTATTAGAAATTTCATCATTAATGACTTCTCTTCGATACTTTATACAAAAAATCATATGATAATTTATATCAAATACTGAATGATAATTGCTATTATATGATATTATTATTACCTACTTTTATATTATTTCACTGAATAAATTATATCATAAATATATCCTTTTTTCAATTTTTTTTACAAAAAAAAGCAATTCATCTCCCGCTTGTAGAAGCCGGAGACTTCTTGCTATCTTTTGTTAAAATAAAATTATTTTTAGTGTATTTTTATATATTTTTTTATTTAAATTATTGTATAATTCCAATCAAATCTGTAAACAAGAATGGAATATAAACCTCTCCATCAGCAAAATTAGAAGCTTCACCTTTATTGTAAATCAAGACAAGAGCATCATTTTCCAAATAGAAATTTTGCTGTCTATCAATAGCATCAAATTTATCAATTTGTGGAAGTCCAAATTGTTTAAATTTTGAATTTACTGCATCAGCTAGTGAATCGTTAAATCCATTTACAAACAAATCTTTAAGCTGCAATTGCTTACCATTTTTTAAGTTATACGATATTGCATTGTGAAGAATTGTTTTTTGTCCTGTATCATTATCTGTTAATTTAATTGTAAATAAAACACTTAAAAACAAACTATTATTTGCTGTAATTTCATAAGAAGTATCATAAGACACATGTTTTGTAGATTTATAATTAGAAATAAAACTTGTCATAATTGCATTCATATTTTTAATAACATCAGGATTACTACCACCTATAAATAATGGATAGGAAATCTTCGAGTTCTTCATAATCTTTGTTCTAGGGCTAGCACTTATACCACTTTTCGATGTTGGAGAATATCCTTGAAATGTAAAAGTTGTATCAAGTTTTTCCTTTGCAAATGACACATTAAATACAAGCAATGCCATAAAAAATAACACTAATTTTTTCATTTTTATAATCACCTCAAAATCTTTTTAATTAATCAAAACCTGCTTTATTATATCATATACAAAAAAATATTTCAAATTTTTTAATTTTCTTGATAAAATAAAATATTTAAAAATAAATAAAAAAAGTTTTGTAAATATTTAAAAAAAATATTTCTAATGTTTTCATTCTACCTATAGTTAGGACACCCGTAAGAAGAAAACATAAAAAATCTGAATAAACAATTTTTAAATAAATTTAAATAAATTTCAAAATATTTTTTAATAAAATTCTTGTTTATTTGCTTACTCAACAAATAAAATGTTTCATTAAAGATAAAATTTTAATATGCGATAGTCTTAATTTATATCAAAAACAAATTGACAAATATTGAAAAAAAATGATATTATAAATTATGGTTTTGGAGTTAATCGCTTGATGATCTTATAATAAAAATTTTTAAGAGGAAAGTCTGGACTTTGCAGGGCAAGGGAGGCAGCTAACGGCTGCTGGGAGAAATCCTAAGGAAAGTGCCACAGAAAAGAAACCGCCTGTGTTTTTTCAGGTAAGGGTGAAAAGGTAGTGTAAGGGACTACCAGTAATTTAAGAGATTGAGTTAGCTAGGTAAACCCCTCCCAAAGCAAGAGCAAGCAGAAAGCTGTTAAAAGGCGGCCCGTCTTGGCTTGATTGGTAGCTCGCTAAAATCCATAAGCAATTATTGATTTAGATAAATGATTAACGAATACAGAATCCGGCTTATACCAAAGCCTATAAGACTCAGAAAAATTTCTGAGTTTTTCTTTTTTTTTCATAGATTGTTATAATATATTGCAGCAAATTTAAAAAATATAAAAGCTCTCATTTTATTTTAATGTTTTGATAATACCATATTTTTGAAAATATAAATAATAAAATAAAAGGAGATGATTACTCATGAAACAGATAAATCGAAAAAGAGCGATTTTGGAAAATGGCGTTTTAAGAAAAGAAGTGAAATTTGGTTTTTCAAGAGCAGCATTTCTTTTAGGATTTATATATCCTTTAATTAAAGAGGATTACATCACAGCTGGAATTACTTTTGTTGTAATTAGTACGGCAGGTATAATATTTTTTCCATTGATATTTGTTTTATCAATTATATTCGGTTTTATATACAATAAAATGTATGCTAAAAGTCTGATTAAACAAGGCTGGTATCCATTTACAAAAGAAGATGCACAAGTTTTGAGAATGAATGGGATTCTTTTTAATGATAAAAATAATTTTTATGAAAATAATAAAGAAAGAGAGATAAAAGAAGTTAAAACTTATGAAACACAGCAGTCAGAGAAAAATGAAATTACTGAATTTGAGGAAAATGACAGTAATAATACAAATAATAATAGTATTATAAATAATGTAAATGCTGATAATTCTTATAATAGCAATCCGAATGTTCCGAAAACAAATTATAAAAACCGTACGATTCAGAAATTTATTGCAAGACTGATTGGTGGAGGGCTTGTTTCGCTTGTTTCAGGAGTTTTTACAGCAAATATTATTTTAATTCTTTTGGGAGTGGTACTGACAGGCGGAGGAGCATTTCTAGCTGTAAAAAATAAGGATAAAATAAAATGGAAATAAGAAAATTTTTAATTAAATCTGGAAATTATAGAAATCTTATAAAAAGAATTTTTCTTCTTTCACTGTTTTTAACTGTATTTATGAGGTATAATAAAAATGAATTGTTTACAGAAAGTGATGAAAAGTATGAAAAAATAGTGAAAACAGAGCAATTAAAATTGTTTTGCGAAGAGAATCAGTGTGTCCTGACTGAGACGGAAGAGAGTGAGTGATAATGAGATTATTAGTTGTAGAAGACGAAAAGAAATTAAATGACCTTATTACAAAAAAGTTAGAAAAGGAATATTATGGAGTTGATAGCTGTTTCGATGGAGAAGAGGCAGTCAGGTATGTGGAAGGAACTGAATATGATGCAATAATTCTAGATATTATGCTCCCAAAACTTGATGGATTTGAAGTGATTAAAAGAATAAGGGCAAAGAAAAATAAAGTTCCGATACTGCTTTTAACTGCAAGAGATAATATAGATGATAAAGTAAAAGGGCTAGATTACGGAGCAGATGACTATCTTGTGAAACCTTTTATTTTTGAAGAACTTATGGCTCGTATCCGTGTCCTGCTAAGACGTAATTCTGGAAATGCCGACAATATAATTACAATAGCCAATCTTAAGGTCGACCTTGATGCTAAAACAGTTTTTAGAGATGATGTGCTTATAAAGCTATCAGGTAGAGAATATTCGATTTTGGAATATCTAATACGAAATAAAGGAAAAATTTTACCAAGAGAAAGAATAGAGGATCATATATGGAATTATGAATACGAGGGTGGAACCAATGTTATAGATGTTTATATCAGATATTTGAGAAAAAAGATTGATGACGGCTATACCCCAAAACTCATTCACACAGTTCGTGGACTGGGCTATGTCCTGAGGGTTGATAATGAAAATAAATAAATTTTCCATAAAATCCAAAATAGCTTTCTGGTATATTGGTCTTATGATAAGCCTTGCAATCATATTTCTTACAACAATAATTTATATTAGCGAAAATCTTATACGGGCAAATGCTTACAAAAATTTAAAAAACTCTGTAGCTTCAGCATTTGATGAGATTGAAGTTTATGATGGTGAACTTACGATTGACAATGATTTTATTATTTTTAATAATAATGTTCATTTGTCAGTTTATAACGATGAAACAGGATTTATTTATGGGGATATTCCACTGGATTTTGAATATGATGAAACTTTTTCTGATAAAAACAATGTAAGAATTATAAGGCACAAAAATAAAAAATGGTATATTTTTGATAGCAAAAAGAATTTTCAAGATTATGGTATTGTTCATATTCGGGGAATCACTCCTGCGACAGAAGTTGAAAATATTATCGAAACAATTGTTTTAATTTCTCTGATTGTATTGCCATTTTTCCTGTTATTTTCAGCAATAAGCGGATATTTTATAACAAAGAAAGCATTTAAACCGATAGAAAAAATAAGGGAAGCAGCGGAAAAAATCAATGAGGGAAACGATTTGACACAAAGAATTAACATTGGAGAAGGAAATGATGAAATTTATACTTTGGCAAATACATTTGATACAATGTTTGACAGACTGCAAAGCTCCTTTGAAAGAGAAGCACAGTTTACATCGGATGTTTCACACGAGTTGCGGACACCTGTCTCAATTATTATTTCCGAATGTGAATACGGTCTTGAAAACCTAACTTCAATAGAAAATGCCAAACATACAATTTTTTCTGTGCTTGAGGAAACTAAAAAGATGTCAAAATTAATTTCACAGCTTCTAACTTTATCAAGAATGGACAGAGGAAATCAGAAACTTAATCTTGATAAAATAAATATGAGCGAAATGGCACATCTTATTGCTGACAGTCAGCTATACAATGCAGATAGCAAAAATATAAAAATTCATCCTGAAATAGAGGAAGATATTTTTATTATTGGTGATGAGATGATGATTATGAGAATCTTTGTAAATTTAATTTCAAATGCGATTAACTATGGTCGTGAAAACGGCAATATTTGGATAAAATTAACACAAGATAAAAATTTTGCAATATGTAAAATTATTGATGACGGAATTGGTATTGAAAAAGAAAATATCCCTAAAATCTGGGGGAGATTTTATCAAGTAGAAAGTTCCAGAACAACTGAAAATCTAGGACTTGGATTATCAATGGTAAAATGGATTATAGAAGCGCACAAAGGAGATATTTATGTAGAAAGTGAAATTGGAAAAGGAAGTTCGTTTATATTTAAGTTGAAAAAGGAGGTAAAATGAAAAAAAAATTCTTAAAAAAATTGCTTATACTATTTTTTATTACAATGACAGGAGTTTTTGCAAATGAAAATTCAGTTAAAAAGACTAAAACAATAAGAGTTTTAAATGTTGATGTTAAAATTTCGATTGAACAGGCAAAACAACTTGCATTGAATCATTCAAAAGTGGCAAAAAATTCTGCAAAAATGACTAAAATTCGTCTGGATAAAGAAAATAGAAAATTTATTTATGAAATAGAATTTTATACAGAACGGAAAAAATATAAATACAACATTGATGCAAACACAGGAAAAGTCCTGAGTTACAGTGAAAAAGAACGATCATCCGCTTCAACAGTAATCAGAGATGACGGAAAAATTATTAATACAAATGGCAGTGATACAGAAATAAGAAAAACACCAAAATATATCGGAATGGAAAAAGCAAAAGAAATAGCAGTTTCACGAATTACTGGTGCAAAAAGAATAAACATTACAAATATTCAGCTAGATAATGAAAAAGGAAGAATGATTTACGAAGGAAGAATGGTGTATAAAAATACAGAATATAAGTTCGACATTGATGCTACAACAGGTGAAGTAATAAAATGGGAAGTAAATGAAAATTAGTGAAGTTAAATATCCTCTAAAGTTTAAACTGAAAAAATAGACTGAAGAGGATATTTTTTGTTAAAAATTATGCTTTGTAAAGTTTTTCATAATTAAATTTATTTTTAAGTTGTTTAAGAGTATAATCAAATATGAATAAAGGTGGAATAAATACGATAATTAATGTTATTATTGGCATATTTTGAAGATAAAATATCTTTTCAATTATAATTATAAAAGGCTTATATAGAAATATTGAAACAAGATTGAATGCTGAATGTAATAAAATTATCCACCAGATTGGATTGGGTTTTAGCCGTACATTTCCGAAAAAGATGCCTGATATTGTTGTGTATATAAATTTAATAGGATTCAAATGAAGTATTCCGAAGATTATAGCCTGAATTAAATTAGCATATTTTGTTTTTTTCTTTAAAAAATGAAGCATCAGTCCTCTCAATAAAAATTCTTCTCCAACAGGATAAAATACTAAAAACTTAAGTAATTCATTAATTGCAAAAGACTGCTTTGAATAATCGGAAAGAACTATCTTTTTAGACAATAAAGAACTTAAAATGGCAAGTAAAATTATTACAGATGTAATAACTATTGCTGAATAACAGGCTGTATTTAATATTAGTAACCCCAATTCTTTTATTTTAGATTTTTCAATATTTTTTTCCATTTTGATTGTTCCCCTTTCCTAAATTTTTCTTGTAAAATATATTATCATTAAGATATTAAAATAAAATGAGAGATATTTTACTTCTATTTCTATTTATTTTATTTTGTAGTAAAGTAACTTTTAGCCATTTTTAAAGATTTTATTTGAGAAAAACCTTTTTCTGTTATATAATGTACTTAAATAACTTTAAAATTAAATTTTTACTTTATTTTGCATATATGAAAGGAAAGAAAATGAAAAAAATTATTATTATACTGACATTTATATTTTTTAATTTAAGTTTTTCTGCAGAACAGATTGAAAAAATCATGTGCTATATTCCTAAAGAGCTAAAAATAAACAGTAAAGCAAGATTAATTTACGAAGATACGGAAAAATATAAAGACGAGGAAGTACCGGCTGACGTAGCAAATCCTGAAATTGTTAAAACATTAAAAGAAAAAAGGCTTGTTGTATTTCAAATGAGGTGTAAATATGATGGCGATATGTACCGTTACATAACAGCTTCAGACTATGCAGTCGAGTATCTTACAAAACAGACGATAAACAGAGAAGAAGGAGATTATTATTTACTAGAGCTTCCAACAAATAAGGCACTTGCATTTCAGGATATGCTATTTATCGGGGATTTCATAGATAATTCAATCAGCACAAATGATGAGCTTTTTCAAATTCTCTATATGATAAATGTTCAGTTTTTGGAAATAAGACAGCAGGAACTGGAAGAGGAAGGATTGAAAGTAGTCTATTAATTTTTATTTTTGCAGGGATTATTCATTTTCGTAAATCCCTGTATTTAATTTTCCCATCTCTTTTGTATAATCTTGTTAAACATTTTTTTATTGCATTTCACATTCAGAAAATTACAAATCTTGTTATTCAAAAAATAAAAATAATTTTTTCCTCTAATATTCCTTTAATCTAAAAAGCATATTGTTAAGGTGAAATAAGATTTTTAAATTTTACATAAAAAAATATGATGGGAGGATTTCGGGTATGGAAATGAATAATAGAAATGGGTACTTCAAGAAAGAGATAACATTGAGTAAAGAAGAGGAGATAAAGATAGTGAAAATTGGATTTTCCTGGGTAACTTTCTTTTTCGGTTTTCTTGTTCCGTTTTATAGGAAAGACTGGAATACCGGCTGGGTGCTTTTGACAATAATGGTTATATCCCATATGATGTTGCCTTTACTAATGTTTTTGATATTGGTGGTATTTAGTTTTTTATATAATAGGATTTATATTAATACGCTTTTAAAAAGTGGCTGGAAATTTGCAACAAAAGATGATGAGATACTTTGGGAAAACAAAAAGGAAATGGCAGAAAAGGTTGATAATATGGTTTTGACGCTAAAAGAAATGGAAGCGAAAATTGATAAAAAAATAGAAGAATATGGATTTGTCAAAAAATTTGTCTGGGGTGGAATATATGCTCTTTCTATTGGAATTTTAATAAAAAATACTCCTCTTTTGGCTGTGGGAATAGGTTTTTTTGTAATAAGTTTTATTAAAAGAGAGAAAATGTAAAAAATCAGATTTTAGGAGGTAAGAACTATGAAATTAAATTTAAAAGAATTATTTGCTATAGCAATTATTGGAGCAGGAATATTTGTATCACAACAGTCACATGCATTTATGGGATATGATTATTATATGGATCCTACAAATTTGCCAAGCGATACGTTACGGGAAAATCTTTTGCAGCAAACTTTTGATAATCATAACAAAGTTTTTAATAATAGCAATAAAACAAACGGCAATATGTCATTACTGCCTTCAATTATATTTCTTGCAGCCTGGTTTTATATCTATGGAAAGAAAAAAGTAAAGTAGAAACTCTCATTCTATTTTAATCTGCATTACATATCATAAAATTGAAAAATAACTGATTAATTTGTGTTTGAATAGGGAGGAATAGAAAAAAGGCTTTGATAATTGTAGCAATAATTGGTGTAATGAATTAACATTAATTGAAAAAATCTTAAAGAGATATTTCGATACTGGGAAAATTGAAGTCAAACTAGATAAAAATATTAAAATTAACCATAAATATAGTGGAATAAAATTAGGAAATCACATTGAAAAAGTAATTTCTGCATCAGAGAAAAGAAATCTAAAAAAATATTATCAGTATTTGTTGTATGAAGACAAGGGACAGAAATATTCATTATTTGCAAATCCAAGAACTGGAAAAATTATAAAGATTGATATAAAAGATGAGAAGTATTTTCCAGCAGAAGATTTGAAAATTGGTGATTACCTAACGAAAGAGAAAATGGAGAAATATGAAATTTATTATAATGAAGCTGATGAAGATATGTGGCTTAGTGGAGTAATAAAAGAATTGGCAATAGCAACAGAACTTATTGGGAAATATCCTAATCAGAAAGAAAAAATACTGTGGTATGTCTGGTTTGATTATAAAGAGTACAGTTTTTAAGTGAAATAAATCATACTTAAAATTATAAACGTTGATTTACAAAAATTTAAAACATAATGGAGATTTTTATGAGAAATTTTGAAAAAATAAAAAATAGGAATTTTGCTGATATTTTATTGGGAGCTATTAAAATAGTTGGAATAATGATTTTTACGTGGAGTGCTTTAATTTTTCAAAGAGGTATTTTTGGCAGTTATTATTTCAATAGTGTGGTAAAAACAGGAGATTTGAAAGCTGGAGAAATAGTAACACTTGTTCAGACATTATTTAGACTTGTTGTATTGATTATATTGAGTGTTATTTTTATAAAAATGATGAAGACTAGATTTGGTAAGGAGAATTTGAATAAAATAAAATTCTGGACTTTTGTTATAATCATGATAACTATTGTTTTATTTGCACTTGGAGTGACTTTTTCGATGATAAATTCGATAGTTAAAAGTATTGGAAGTATTTCTTTGAGTGATAAAATTACTATATTTTTTAAAATGGGAGTTTTAGAAGGAATAAAAGGGATGCAGTTAATTGGATTTTTGTTAACAATGTGTTTATTCTCGATTAAAGTTTACGAAAATGATAAGAAAAAGAGTCTATTTGCAATAATTTTTGCTGGTGTAAGTTCAATAATTCTAATGATAATTTTTTATTTTGTTGGGCTATTTTTGGATGTATATCTATTTCAAACAAGTCAAGGCTGGAAAATGAAAACGCTCTCTGGATTTATAAGAGAAATAATGCAAAATGCAAATTTGCAGGAAGTAGTGTTTAATTATTATTTTTATTTAACATCATCTGTTATTGTAATATTTACAATAATATTAATTTTAAATGTTTTTTCAGATAATAAAAAGAAACTTTATGGAGAAGAATAGTTTTTAAAACTGTTGAAAATATTGATGTTTAATGAATATTAAAAATACTAATATCTTTAATATCATATAAATATTTAGCTTCATTAGCAAGAGATGAAGAATTTTTATCAACTTATTATGTTTATTTTGCCATAGGTTTATTGGATGTAGTATTTCTTGTGGGGCTTGGTGTAAATTTATTAATAGGAAGGAAAAAACAGTATGATAAAAATTAAAAAATTAACAGGATTTATGATTCTTCTACTTTTTGGAATGATATTTATTTCCTGCGGAAAACCTTCAAAAAAAGACATAATAGACAAGGGATATATATTAGAAGTAGGTGTATCCAATGAGATTGACAGGGAATTTGCCGAAAAAATGGAGCATTCTCCCACTTATACTGTCTTCGAAGCGACTGAATATAAGGACAATGATATTATGGTGCAGAATCTTAAAAATGGAACGGTTAAAGCAATCCTTTCGCCTATGCTGTCGTTAGGAAATTCTGATTACGGCTATTATCCTGTCTATGTGGATAACAAAAATTATGAAACTGTATATCTCATATACAGAAAGGATATTCCCGATTTTTTGAAAAACAGCTTTGAAAAAGAGGACAAATTTATGTTAAATAATATGGAAAAATATTCTAAAGAAAAGTATAAAGACAGATTTTCATTTTTTAGTAATATCGAAGATTTTGAGAAAAAAATAATGGCTAATGAATGGACTCTTGTAAATATTGCAGGGTTTGAGCTTAAAAACAGTAAAATTTCGATAAAACTTGATAAAGGAAATATTGTCATAACAGGAAAAAATGGAAAAAAATATTCGGGGAAATATTCCCTGAAAAATCACAGGATTTCTTTTGAAATAGATAATTTGAACAATCTGCTGAAAAAAGAGAGTGAACTGAGCGACAGTGATAAAGATTTTTTATATGATTTAAGTAATGCCGATGTAATAACGTTTATGGATAATGAGCAAACTCTTTATATCGGAGTTCCCGAGAGTAATCTTATATTTAAAAAAATAAATAAAAAGTAAAAAACTCTAATGTTGTTTTAATCTAAAAAATATACAGTATAATCAAATAATAGAAATCATAAAAAAATAAAATTTTAGGAGGAATAATTATGAAAATAAATTTGAAAAAACTATTTGTTACGGCAATTATCGGAATGGGAGTATTTTTATCACAGCCTGCACAGGCATTTTATTATGATACGACAAACATTTATAACTATACAAACGATGTGATAAATAGTACAAGAAATTATTTACTTAGTAGTGAAGTAATAAGCCACATTGAAAAAGGAGATTATTCTTCAAAGAAAAAATCAAATTCTAAACAAACAACCACAAAAATAGCAGGAAGTTCATCAGCTTCAACTGTATCCAAGAAAACAACAAAAGCAAATATTACTTTTAAATCAGACGGAAATACAAGAGGCCTTGATTATCTTGTCAATAACTATCCGTCAAAACAGAGAGGGGAAGCAAGAACATATCTGAAAAAAATTCAGGATTCTTTCCCGCAGGTAGCACGTTCAGTAGGAATACCTACAAATGACCTGTCTTCAGGGCTGGCAGCTGCAATAGCAGGAGCATATATGGCATATAACAATGTAAGTCTGAATGATAATTATATGAAACCTCTGCAAAATCAGTTAAAAACAGTGCTTCAAGGTGTAGATGACTTTGATAAAATGAGTAACAGTGATAAAAAGTATATATATGACCAAATGGTAATAATAGGAATGACTTTGGCTGTAAATCAGTCTCAAAACCAGCAAAATCCAAATGCAAAAGTTACCGCTCAGTTAAGAAATGCAGGTAAACAGGTACTTGAGGGACTTCTTGGAGTAAGTGCAAGTAAAGTGAAGATTACATCATCAGGACTTTCTTTTTAAAATAAATAATTATAAAAATAAGAAGTTTTATCATAGTATATAGTGATAATTTAAAAAAATAAAAAATATGAAAATATATAATTTGGGAGGAATAATTATGAAAATAAATTTGAAAAAACTATTTGTTACAGCAATTATCGGAATGGGAGTATTTGTATCACAGCCTGCACAGGCATTTTATTATGATATGTCAGACAGTTTTAACTATACAAACAATGTGATAAATAGTACAAGAAATTATTTACTTAGTAGTGAAGTAATAAGCCACATTAAAAAAGGAGATTATTCTTCAAAGAAAAAATCAAATTCTAAAAAAACAACTACAAAAACAACGGGAAGTTCAGCAACTTCAACTACAGCCCCAAAAACAACAAAAGCAAATATTACTTTTAAATCGGACGGAAATACAAGAGGACTTGATTATTTTGTTAATAATTATCCGTCAAAACAGAGAGGGGAAGCAAGAACATATTTGAAAAAAATTCAGGATTCTTTCCCGCAGGTAGCACGTTCTGTAGGAATACCTACAAATGACCTGTCTTCAGGACTGGCAGCTGCAATAGCAGGAGCATATATGGCATATAACAATGTAAGTCTGAATGATAATTATATGAAACCTCTGCAAAATCAGTTAAAAACAGTACTTCAAGGCGTAGATGACTTTGATAAAATGAGTAACAGCGATAAAAAGTATATATATGACCAAATGGTAATAATAGGAATGACTTTGGCTGTAAATCAATCTCAAAATCAGCAAAATCCAAATGCAAAAGTTACCGCTCAGTTAAGAAATGCAGGTAAACAGGTACTTGAGGGACTTCTTGGAGTAAGTGCAAGTAAAGTGAAGATTACATCATCAGGGCTTATTTATTAAATAAAAAGAATAGTTTTATATTCACAAAATACAATAAGGGGTTCAGCTCATTTACCCCTTATTAACAGAAAAGAAAAAATTAGGAGTAAAAATGAATAAAAAAGATATATTTTCTAAAGGGTTAGATTCCTTTACCCTGCATATTCTGGCAATGACATTTATGGTGGCAGATCATCTGTGGAATATCTTTTTTCTCAATCAGATATGGTTAAATGTGCTTGGAAGACTTGCATTTCCAATTTTTGCCTTTATGCTCGTAGAAGGATTTTACAGGACAAAAAACATAAAAAAGTATTTAACTCGTATCTTTATTTTTGCGGCTATTTCAGAAATTCCGTTCAATCTTTTTGCAAGTCTGGCATTAAGAGGAGAAATAATGGTATTTTATCCATACAACAATGTATTATGGACTTTCGGAATTGCTCTATGCGGAATGAATTTACTGGAAAAAGTAGATAAATCAGAAAATCTGAATAAAATAATAAAATTTTTTGCAAAAGCTGTTATAAGTATTATCATTGCTATAATTGCACATTTTGCAAGAAGTGATTATTTGGAATATGGAATTATAACTATTTTGATATTTTATTTTTTCAGGGAAAAAAATTATAGAAATATAATATTTCAGACTTTATTAATGGTGCTTCTAAACATATTTATTATGCCTGGACTTGAATTTCCGTTTAACTTTTTTGGAAATGAAATATTTATAAAAACACAGATATTTGCAATATTTTCACTGCCGATAATATGGCTTTATAATGGGAAACAAGGTATTCATAACAAATTTACAAAATATATGTTTTATTTCTTTTATCCATTGCATCTTTTAATGATAGTGGCGATTTATGTTTCTTTTATGATTTATCTGATTTCTTTGATAGGTAAGAATTATGGAAATTAAGTAAAGCCAATATTTACAAAGCAAAAGTTTAAGAAGAACTGTTAAGAAAATAAAAAACATAAAAAATTCTATATCCATTGGGGAAGTGATAAAATTGAAAAAAATTTTAATAATAGCTATGATAGTTTTTATTGTTTTTAGCTGCAATAAGAAACAGGAACAAAATAAAACAAAAAAAGATAATAATATTGATACAAGCCAGAGCGATAAAAATAAAACTGAAGAAAATAAAAAGAATTCAGAAAAAGATAGCCCTGAAATAGAAAAACAGAAAGAAGTTTCATCAGAAGAAGCTATAAAAAAAGCGGAAGAGGAATTTTTAAAGGACAGCAAAAATCTTGAGAAATACCGTAATTATGTAACCGTGGCATTTTATCAAAACCGTGAATTTAAAAGAACAAAGGAAATTACAGAAATATTTCTAAAAAATGCTCCTGATTATTCCTATGGTTATAGAGTAATGGCAGATATTCTCTTTTATGAAAAAAAATATAACAAAAGTACTGAATATTATGAAAAAGCAATAGGACTTTTAAAGCACGGTAAACAGAGTTATGCAGAATATAAGGATATTAAAGTATTAAATAATGTACTTTCAGAGATAATTGAAAAAGAGCTGATACAAGCTTACAGATTATCAGGAGATAATGAAAAAGCAGTAGAAACTTTTATAATTAACCAAAAATTTCTAAAGGAAAATTATAATCCTCTTTTGTATAATATAGCATTAAATAATGCCAAAAAAGATAATGAAACGCTAAAATCTTCCAACAGTAAAAAATATGAGGAAAACAAGAAAAAATTATCTAATTTAAATTAACAGTAAAGTAAAAAAATTATAGGAGGAGAAGCTATGAAAACAAAATTTATGAAAAAAATATTTCTTTTAAGTGTTTTAACACTAGGATTTGGAATTTCAGGACAGGCTTATGCTGATTACAGCGATGCATTTAAAAATGGGATTATGCAGGAACTTCTGAATATAACTTCGTCTTCACAAAATAATTCCTATGGAAAATCATCGCTCACTTTCACACAGGACGGAAGTACTGATGGACTGGAAACATTAGTTGCAAGTTATCCGAAAAGTCAACATAAAGAAGTAAGGGCATCATTAAAACAGCTGTATGAGGCTTTTCCACAGGTAGCACGTTCTGTAGGAATACCGACAAATGATTTGTCTTCAGCAGTAGCGGCCGTAATAGCAGGAGCATACATGGCATATAACAATATAAGTCTTAATGACGACTATGTGAAACCTATGGCAAATCAGTTCAAAGCTCATCTTGAAAATAGCAGATTCTTTGATGGAATGAGCAATAGAGAGAAAAAAAGCATGTATGACCAGATGGTTATGGTAGGAATGACTTTGGCTGTGGGACAGTCATTAAATCAGAGTAATCCAAACTCACAGACTACCGCTCAATTAAGGGAAGCAGGAAAACAGATACTTGAAACTATTTTAAAAGTGGATGCCAGTAGAGTCCGTATAACATCGCAAGGAATATCTTATTAATACGGAGGGGACTGAAATGAATTTAATTATTGTATTAGTGTATTTTTCAGTTGCTGTCATATTAATCGTTTTTGGTGTGAAACAAATAAAAAACAGAAAAAATCTTCGTAAAATTAATCAAAAACAAGAAGATGAAGTTAAAGAGAAAATAAAACTTGGAATTTTATCAGCTGATACAGTTTACCGTGAAAGAACAGAAACAGGAAGAGTATTTTATGAAGTGCCGAAGGATTTGAAAAAAGCAGTTATTCTAAATCTTATTTGCTTTGCCATAATGCTAATATTAATATTTCTGGGAATAAAAATTGGAATACTGCTTTTAATAGTCTGTGCTGTAATAAGTATGATATACGGATATAAATATTATTATTCAAAAGAAAAAACAAAAAATACACTTGAAATAATAAATGAAGACTTTTACTTAAATGGAAAATTATTGGATATAAAGGGCTATAACTGGGGTACTGAATTATTTCCCCTGTTTGGCTCTCGAATAATCAGACTTAAATCCCATATTTATCTTCTTGATGGCAAAAAGGAAATCTGTTTTGTACCTGAAAGACAGTTAAAAAGATCTCAAATAGATATAATAATAGAAGATGACAGAATTTCTAAAATTATAGATGATATTATTGATGTAATCCAGAAAAGACAGATCCCAAAAGTAAAATTCAGACTTTTTAAAATGAAAAAAATGCAGAGCATACTTCTTTTTTTACTTTTTATATCAATTGTGACACTTGTTTCTTTGTATAAAAGCAAAGCATATATGTATTTATTTTAATAAAATAAGAAATAGCTGATGAAATTTTGGACAGTTAAATACAGACAGAGGTGAAAAAATGAAAAATAAAAAAATAAATCTAGCTATGATGGCAGGAATGATTTTAATGAGTATGGGATGTGAAGCAAAGAAGAAAGCTTCCCAAAACAGCATTTCAGGAAAATATAATGTGGAAACGTTGACTACGAAAGGGCAGACTGTAAAGGTGGCAGGTCAGGAATGTTTTGAAGATTCATATTTTGAAATAAAAGGAAATATTGCCTATATAAGCCTTAACAATGTAGTTAACGGGAACTGTATAACAAAGGCAGGAACTTATGACATGCAAAGTAAGGGCAACGGGAGATACATTCTTGTAGGAAATGGCAAGGAATCAGATGAAATTATTGTAAAAAATGGAAAAGTGCAGTATAATCAGGATACAGGAATTTCAATGACATTTTCCAAAGATGTGGCATCTACTCTAGAAAATATAAAAAAATAGTTTGCTTTTTGATTAAAATATAGTATTTTTTAGTACAAGTAAGAAAACTTATTATTAGAAAAATCAGGAGGAATCATGAAAAGATTTATATCATTTATTTTACTGGCAATGATGTTTATAACAAGCTGTGGAATTAGCGAGAGTTCTGAAAATGATGATAAAAAGGCAGTAGCATCGGCTTTTAGCGATTATATCAATGCAGCAAAAAATGAAGATACAAAAAAAGTTAATGAATATCATTTAATATGGAGGAATGTCTGGCGTACTTCACAGGAAAGCTATAAATATCTTACATATAAAATAAATAAAATTGAACTAACGAAGCAGAAAAATGGAAACGGAAGGGACATAAAACTGGCTTATGTAAATGTGTCACTAAAATATCCCGATTTAAACTATATAATGTCTAAATTTTATAAAAATAAAGATTTTAATTCGTTAGTTAAAGGAAAAAGCAGCCTAACACAGATGGAAATAATAGAACAGGAAATATCTTCCTTTTTAAAAAGTGAATTAAAGAAGAATGACATAAAATATATCGAAAAAGAGATGACTGTAAAATTTGAATATAATATTCCAATCGGAAGATGGGTAATTCCCAAAGACTGCAATAAGGAATTTATAAATATTCTTTCACTTGATAATTATAAAATAAAGGGGATGGATAAAACAATAGGGGAAATAGCAAGAAGTCCTATAACAACAAAGGAAGAAAAAGAGCTTTTAATTAGTGAAAAAGAGGAAAAAATAAAAAATAAAACAGCAAAAATTGATGATTATAAAATGCTTCTAATACTTTACTCACCGGTAAAAAATCCTGATAACATCAATTTTAAAAGAATATCGCAAAAATTAATAGAAAATCTCCCTGATTATCCGGAAGGATACCGTATTATGACAGATTTTATTTATCATAATTATCCTGATAATTATTCAGAAATATTAAATTATGCACAAAAAGGAATTGAAGCATATAAAAATGTCGATACAAAAAAATATCCGGAATTTGTTTATGAAAGTAGTAGAAATCATCCGATGAATGAACTGTTCAGAATTATGATAGATGTTTATCTGAAAAAAGGCGAAAAAGAAAAAGCACTGGATGTATTCAATAAAAACAAAAAAATTATTAAATACTGGATGCCTCCTGCAAATTATGTACAACTTGCAAAAAGGCTGGGAGTAAAATGGTAGAATTTATAAATTTTCACAAATAACTAAAAATTATAATAATAGGAGCTGATTTGTTATGAAAAAAATTATTTTTGCATTTTTAATATTAGGAAGTATTTACAGTTTTGCAGCACAAAAAACTTTACGGACAGTAGAAAAATGTCGTGTAACTTCAAGAGGTATAACAAAAGATGGTAAAAAATTTGCAAACTGCATTAGCCTTCAGTCAGGAAAAACATTTAATTTTACAGGACTTGTTGACCAGACTTATTACAAATTCTCAAAAGGAACAATATTTAAAGTATATTTTTATGGAAGTGGAAACAGAAATCTAACTTTGGAAACTTTTGACTACATTCAGTAATTGGTTTATAAAAATAAATTTTTTTACATTTTAAATTGATAAATAAAAAATATTACTATGCCTTCAATCTCAAATACGGGATTGAAGGTATATTTTTTGTTTTCCAGTTTGTTTCGCAAAGTCTTTTTATATCTCTAGTTTTTGACATTTACGTAAATGTCTTGACAAATTAAAAAAATAGTTATATAATAGGCTTAACATAGTAAAACAACTTTAAAATTGGATACAAAAATTATGACCGAATACTCAAGCTATAGGTTCATTAATTTTAGTTTTCCAATTTTGAAGCGGTTCAAATGATATAAAAAAATATTATAAAATAAAAATAAAATTTAAAAGGAGACAATTAAGACAGTGAGCTATAAATTTACAGATTTTTTAAATAAAAAAAGTGAAAAGCAATTAAGCAAAATGACAAATCAAGAAATTTACTATAAATTGCTTGAATATGTTAAGGAAAGAGCAGATGAAAAAACTAAAAATGAATCTAAAAAGAAAATATACTATATTTCTGCAGAATTTCTAATTGGAAAATTATTATCAAACAACTTGATTAACTTAGGAATTTATAAAGAAGTCAGAGATGAATTAAAGGCTGCTGGGAAAAATTTAAGCCACGTGGAAGAAGTTGAAACAGAACCTTCATTGGGAAATGGTGGACTTGGAAGACTTGCTTCATGCTTTATTGATTCAATGTCAACTTTAGGAATCAACGGAGAAGGAGTTGGACTTAACTACCACTGCGGATTATTTAAACAAATTTTCAAAAATAATGAGCAAAAAGCTGAAGCAAACTATTGGATTGAAAATGAAAGCTGGTTAAGAGATACAAATATTGGATATGATGTTAAATTCAAAAACTTTACTTTACATTCAAAATTAAAAAGAATTGATATTTTAGGATATGAAAGAGATACAAAAAATTATTTAAATTTATTTGACATTGAAAGTGTTGACTATAATTTAATAAAAGATGGTATTTCATTTGATGAAGAAAATATTAAAAAAAATCTGACATTATTTTTATATCCTGATGATAGTACAAAAAAAGGAGAATTATTACGTATTTATCAACAATACTTTATGGTATCAAATGCAGCAAGATTGATTATTGCTGAAGCAACTGAAAAAGGAAGCAATATTCATGATTTAGCAGATTATGCTTTTGTTCAAATTAACGATACACATCCAAGTATGGTAATTCCTGAATTAATTCGTATCATGACTGAAGAACATAATATTTCTTTTGATGAAGCAGTGGAAATTGTAACAAAAATGACTGGATACACAAATCATACAATTTTGGCGGAAGCATTGGAAAAATGGCCTTTAGACTACTTGGAAGAAGTTGTACCAAATATTGTTGAAATTATAAAAAAATTAGATAAAATTATAAAAGCTAAATATTCAAATAAAAAGGTACAAATTATAGATGAGCAAAATAGAGTTCATATGGCACACATGGATATTCATTTTTCTTCAAGTGTAAATGGAGTTGCTTATTTGCATACTGAAATTTTGAAAAATAGTGAACTTAAAGATTTCTATGAAATTTATCCTGAAAAATTCAATAATAAAACAAATGGAATTACATTTAGAAGATGGCTTGAAAGCTGTAATGAAGATTTAGCAGATTACTTTAAAGAATTAATTGGTACAGGATATTTAAAAGATGCTGAAAAATTAAAAGATCTTTTAAAATTTGTAGATGATAAAAATGTGTATGAAAGATTGGAACAAATTAAACATGGAAATAAAATTAAATTAAAAAAATATTTAAAACATACACAAGGAATCATTATAGACGAAAACAGTATTATTGATACCCAAATTAAGAGATTCCATGAATATAAACGCCAACAAATGAACGCTTTATACGTAATCAAAAAATATTTAGATATTAAAAATGGAAAATTACCAGAAACAAAAATAACAGTATTATTTGGAGGAAAGGCTGCACCAGCCTACATCATTGCCCAAGACATCATCCACTTAATACTTTGTCTATCAGAAATTATAAACAACGATCCAGAAGTGAACAAATACTTAAATGTTTACCTAGTTGAAAACTATAATGTAGGATTAGCTGAAAAAATCATCCCAGCAACTGATATTTCTGAACAAATCTCACTTGCCTCAAAAGAAGCAAGTGGAACTGGAAATATGAAATTTATGCTAAACGGTGCATTGACACTTGGAACAATGGATGGAGCAAACGTAGAAATTCATGACCTTGTAGGTGATGAAAATATTTATATTTTTGGAAAACAAAGTGATGAAATAATAAAATTATATGAAACTTCAGGTTATGTTTCAAAAGATTATTACAAACAAGAAGAAATTAAAGAAGTAGTTGATTTCATAACTTCAGATAAATTAATCAAAGTTGGAAATAAAGAAAGATTGGAAAGACTTAAAAATGAATTAATAAATAAAGACTGGTTTATGACTTTAATTGATTTTGTAGATTACTACAACACAAAAGAAAAAATGTTTAAAGATTATGAAAACAAAGACTTATGGTATAAAAAAGTAATAAATAATATAGCAAAAGCTGGTTTCTTCTCATCAGATAGAACAATTGCACAATATGAAAATGAAATCTGGAAAACTAAATAATTAATTTAAATAGGGAAATAGTGAGACTGTCTTTAAATGGTAACTTTTTAAAGGCTAGTCTCTTATTTTTTTATCTTTAATTTTTTTTAATAATAATTAATAAATTTAAAAGAATATTTGACAAAAGCAAAATTATATTTTATAATAACTTATATTTTAAAATACAAAAAAGGGAGAAATTTTATGAAAAAGATTTTATTTATGCTAGTTGTAGTACTTTTTAGTTCTGGAATTATTGTTGCTAGTGAAGTGCCAGAAAATATTGTTTTTGTAGGAGATTCAATAATGGATAGCAGTAAGCAGTATATTGCTCCTAATTTTAAAAACCCATATTTTGATACAAAAATTTCACGTCAATTTTCAACACTTCCAGGAATTGTTACAAAACTAGTTGAAAATGGAAAATTAAAAACTACATTAGTTGTTCACCTTGGAACAAATGGAAAATTTACAGATAAAGATTTTGATTATGTTATGAAAATGGCAGATGGTAAAGATGTATTCTTTATGAATACTGCACATAAAGATCCATGGGAACAGGAAGTAAACAGAAAACTTAAGGAAAAAGTTGCTCAATATCCAAATGCTTATCTTATAGATTGGTATTCTTATGCAAAAGGTAAAAATCAATATTTTTACAAGGACAGAACTCATCCAAATGATAAAGGACAAAGATATTATGCAGACTTTTTAACAAATGAAATTAAAAAACATTATCTTGAAGAAAATAAAGAAGATGAAAATAGAGAAATTAAAAAAAATGATATTTTAAAAAATAATTCTTTGAATTCACAAAATAATAATAGAAATAGTGAAAAAACAATAGATTTAAGAAATATGATAAAAAATGTAAAATAAAATTATTACAATTTCAAAATATCCATAATTTAATTACAAAATTTTAAAAACTACTTTAATTTCAAACTTAAATAGTTGAGCTATCACAAAAATAGATTTAACAACTCATAATGTTTGTTTTAAGGTAGTTTTTTCAATGTTATTTTTATATTTCATTTAAAATAAAAATAAAAGTTATATCTTATTTGCTAACAGGGGTTAAGACTCCTTACAAAGAATTTAATAACCAGCCCGCTATTTAAATGGAAAATAGTATTAATTTTTTTGCAACAAAAAATTTTAATACTATATAAATCAAATAAATTATATTTAAAGAAAAAAAGAAAGGAATTTTTTTATTTATGAAAAAACAAAGAATACAAAGTCTTGATGTATTAAGAGCGGTTGCACTTGTTCTTATTTGCGTCTATCACTGGTTTTCCTACAAGGGAACCTATATTGGAGTTGTTATATTTTTTGCATTAAGTGGGTATTTGATGACAGGCAGTCTGCTTTCAAGAAATTTTTCGATATTCTCTGTAATTAACCGTAGGTTAAAGAAAATTTATCCAAGCCTTCTAATTGTTATTCTAGTCTCAACTATCGCATTATATTTTGTAAATAATGGGCTTGAAGATAAGTATAAATACAGCGCATTGTTTTCAATATTAGGACTAAATAATATTTATCAAATTTTTTCAAAAATGTCCTATTTTGATAACTTTGGAATTATTTTACCGCTTACTCATGTTTGGGCATTATCCTTCTTGACTCAAATGTATGTATTTTTTCCTATTTTAATTCAAGGATTGAAAAAACTTAAATTGAAAAATAATATAATTGGTATTGTTCTTTTGGTAATTGGGATAGCTTCAGATTTAATGATGGCTTACGTATTTTATGTAACTTCAAATTCTCCAGAAGGAGCAGATTTTTCAAGAATATATTATGGAACCGACACTCGTGCATTTGCATTTTTTATTCCAGCTGGAATAGCTTGTTTTTATGTAAATAGGGAAATTAAAAATAAAATTGAGAAAAAAATTGTATTTATTTTAGGAATGCTTGGTTTAGCATCTCTTGTTTTCTTTTCATTTGGAATAGATTACAGAAATGCCTATAACTATTACGGATTGATGTTTTTAGCCAGTATTTTAATTGGATTTACAATCCTACTATTTTCAAAGCCAGAATTACAAAAATTCAGTCTTTCAAAATATCCAAAATTTTTTGATCCAATTATAAGATTAGGACAGCATCAATATCAGTACTATTTATGGCAATATCCCATTATGATATTTTCACGTGAATATTTTAAATGGGCAAAACTTTCAAATGCACAGCAATTTTTCTTTCAAGTTATTATTTTAGTTACAATTTCAGAACTATGTTATATTTTGCTTGAAAAAAATAGCAAGAAATATGAGAAAGCTATAAATTATGCGAGCTATCCAGTTTTAGCCGCTATTCTTGCAATTTTAGTATATTCTCCAGTTTATGAAAATAAAGATCTGGAAGAAATGAAGGAAGTGCAAAAAGCTTTGGAGACTCCAGCCGTGGAAGAAAATAAAAAGGAAACTCCAGCAAATACTGCTTCTGCAGCAGCACAAAATTCCCAAAATGAAGAACTGACAATAGATAAATTGCTAGCAGCTTTAAATGCACCTTCAAAAAGTATTGAAGCGGAATCTAAAATTCAAGATGAAATTTTGAAAAAATATCCAAACGATGAAAGGGAAATATTGTTTATTGGAGATTCGGTACTTCATATGACAAAAATTGATTTGAAGAAAAAATATCCAAATGCCATTATAGAGACAAAAGTCGGTCGTCAATTTTACGAATTGCCAAATATGTTAAAAAATTATGCTCAAAATGGAAAATTGAAAAAAATAGTAGTTATCGCTCTTGGTACAAATGGTACGATTTTTGAAAAAGATATGAAATCCGTTTTACAAACATTGCAGGGACATAATGTTTACTTTATAAATACAGTTATGCCCGATCCTTGGCAAGATAGTGTTAATGCTGAAATAAAAAAAGTAAGTTCTGAAAACCCAAATATAAAAGTAATTGACTGGTATTCATATTCAAAAGGTAAACAAGAATATTTCTACAAGGATGGAACACATCCAAAGCCTCATGCAGCCAAAAGATATGTAAATCTTTTATATTCTGTTTTAAGTAAGGATATTTTAAATTCTAGTAATTCAAGTAATAGTAATTAATATCAAATATTTATTTTTTACTAACAAGGAATTTTAAACTTTGTTGAACTAAATAAAGATTATAATATAGAAACAAAAGTCGGGATTTCCCGACTTGTTATTTTATATTCCTACTTATTTTATTTCTTTGAAAAGATTTTTACTGCATTTTCAAGATCTAGATGACAATATCCATTAGGATTTTTATTTAAATAATTTTGATGATATTCCTCAGCTAGAATATAATGTTTTAATGGTCTAACTTCTACTTGAATTTCTCTTGAATATCTATTTTGCTCATCTTCTACCCTCATTCTTATTGTATTTAATTCTTCTTTATCCACATAATAAATTCCAGTCCGATATTGGCGACCCTCATCAAGTCCCTGTCTATTAATACTTGTTGGGTCAATTATTGAGAAATAATAGTTGAGAAGCTGATTTAAAGATACTATATCTGCATCATACGTTATATGCACAGTTTCAGCGTGATCAGTCATTTTTAAAATATCATAATTAGTATCAAGAGTCTGTCCATTTGCATAACCAACTGACGTTTTAATGACACCCGGAGCCATTTTAAAGAACTTTTCTACACCCCAGAAACAACCTCCAGCCAAATAAATTTCGTTAATATTTGCCATAAATTACATACACCTCCTTTATTTTATAAAATTGCAATAACTATAAAATTGCTGTATATTTACTTTTTCATTTCTATTCCATCATAACAATCAATTTTTTTATAATTTTTATGTATTGTCGTAATTGCATGCTGTAATTATACAGGCTAATAAATAGAAATTACTTAATTATTTCTTTGTAATTGCTTATCAGGATGTAAATATATGTAATTAATTTCTTCTATAGTAAAATTACTTTAGTTTTTCATTTTCATTTGAAATTGCATCTTTTAATTGATTTAATGCTTTTTCTAAAATTGCTCTAGGGCAAGCTGTGTTTAATCTCATAAATCCTACCAATCCCTTTTGATATACTCTCCCTTCATTTAATCCTAATTTTGCCTTTGTCAACATAAATTTTTCCAGATTTTCCTGATTAAACCCAAATTTTTCACATAATTTTCTGCAGTCTAACCATACTAAATATGTTGCCTGTGGAATATTTGGAGTAATCTCTGGAATATATTCTTTAAAGAAATTATTTAAAAATAAAATATTATTTTCTAAATATTTTTTTAATTGTTTTACATATTCTTCTCCGCCATCTGAATAAGCTGCAATTGTAGCAACCAAATTAAATGGATTATTTCTATGAACTTCCAAATTCTTCCAAAATTTGTCAAATTTTGCCTTCATTTCTAAATTATTAAAAACTATTGTCGCACTTTGAAGTCCAGCAAGGTTAAAGGCTTTCCCTGTTGAAGTACAAGTTATTGTATTTTGTCTAATTTCTTCAGAAACACTTGCCATTGGAATGTGCTTATTATCCCATAATGTTAAATCAGCATGAATTTCATCTGAAATTACAGGAACTTTATATTTTATACATAAATTTCCAATTGCTTCCAATTCTTCATGTGTCCACACATGCCCTAAAGGATTATGAGGATTACAAAAAATAAATAGTTTTGGTTTTTCCTTTAATTTATTTTCCAAATCTTTCAAATCAAGTAAATATTCTCCATTTTTTTCAATAAATTTATTTTCAATAACAACTCTGGCATTATCTTCACTAATATCATAAAATTCTGAATAAACAGGTGTTTGAATTAGAATTTTATCACCTTTTTCAGAAAAAAGCTGTATTAATGATCCAAGTGTTGGTACAATTCCAATACTAAAACTAAGAAATTCCTTTCTTGGCTCCCATCCGAATCTTCTTTTTTGCCAATTTATAAATGACTCAAAATATTCGTCGGGACGATACACGTATCCAAAAATTCCATGCTGAACTTTTTTTTCAAGAGCGTCAATTACTGGCTGTGCTGTCCTAAAGTCCATGTCTGCAATCCAAAGCGGAATTACATCATCCACTCCAAATTTTCTCGTAAGTTCATTGTATTTTACAGAATGATTACTCTTTCTGTCGATAATTTCATCAAAATTATATTTCATAAAATCACATCCTTTTTTATTTATTTATAGTTTTTAATTATTTTTATTGACAATCCTCAAATTAAATTATAAAATATATACAAAATACTGTAAAGAGGTAAATTTAATGACTAAAAAATATAGCAAAAATTTTATAATACAACAAAGTGCAAAACTTTTTTATTATAAAGGTTACAAAAACACGGAACTAACTGACATTTTTAAGGCTTGTGAAATGCCTAATGATACTTTTTATAAATTTTTTTCCAGTAAAGAAGAGCTTCTTATTGATGTTATAAAATATCATACTGAAAATCTTATAAATTTTTTCAACAACAATGTAGATGACTTATCAATCCAAAAATTTCACTATTTTTTTGAAAAATATTTTGAAAATATTGTAAATAACAAATTTCACGGTGGGAGTCCACTTGGAAATCTAGCTTTGGAACTATCTGATATTAATAGAAATATCCGTGAAGAACTTGTAAAATCATACAAAAAAATCGAACTTAGATTTTCATTTTTTATAACAACACTAAAATATGCTTTTCCTGAAAAATACAATAAAATCGTTCCAGAAACTACTGCAAGGATTTTAATTGCTCTATTAGAAGGTACTATTCTTATGTTAAAAACAGAAAAGGAAAGTTTTGCAATTAATGATTTCTTTGTAATTTTCGATTCTATTTTCGTAATAAATGAAAATAATGAAACTAAAGAAATAAAAGAAGAAATAGAAAATAAATCTCAAAATCAAATTTCTGATATTCAGAATAATAAAAAAAATACTGATAGTATTTCCCAAAATATTCTAGATAATACATCAAAAAAATCTAATAATACTGATCAAGAAATTGGAGAAATTGGAAATTTCAACACAGAAGAAAATAATTATTATAACGACGACATTTACTATGATGTCGATTCAGAAAGTTTAATCAATGTTTTTGATAATTTAGATTCTGCTTCAAAAACTGAAAATAATAATGAAAATAACAAAAAATAAAACTTAATAACTAAAAATTTAGTAAAAGTTCGATTCTCTTTTTGAAACTAAGTTACTTTTAAAACTAAATTTTTGTTTTCTAAATTTAAATAATTTATATAAAATAAAAAATATTTAAAAAATAAAAGCTAAATTTTATTTATTTCTAACAAGGGGTTAAAACCCCTTGCTAAAAAATTTCTAATAGATCTTTTTTTATAAATAATAATAACTTTAGTGCTAAACTATGTAATGACAAAACTTATTTATTTAATATAAAATTAAAATTTTATGTTAAATAACATATAATTTAAAATATTATTTATAATCAAATCTTTCACTAGAAACAATCTTACCATCTTCTGTTACAAATACTTGATAATATGCCTGTTTTCCATATAAAATCACTTTCCAGTTTCTAAATCCTTTTTTATAAAGTCCTACATTTTGTGATTCTATTTCTTCATTAAATTTTCGGTTTACTTCAACAATGCTATTATTTACAACCGTATCTCTTGAAACAACTGCTGAATTTGGAACTACTCTTTTTCCAACTGATGAACAGCTTATTAATATTCCAAAACATAAAATTATTACTACTTTTTTTATTTTCTTTCCCACTAATTATTCACCACTTCTATTTTAATTTCAAATTGTAATTGTTTTTTTTCCTTATCCAAATATTTATATTCTACTTTTTTCAAAACAGCATCTGGATTATTTTCTAAAATTTCATTGATATTTTGATTAGCTTGTTCAATTTCCTGAAAATTTGCTGCAAGCTGATTATTTGAAAATCCCTTTATTTTTAAATAATTAAACATATTAAAATCAACCATTAAATTCTCCTTTCAAAAAATTAATTTTTTTATTCAAGTTTATTTTCCCAATTCCTTATATGTTTTTTCTAAAATTTCCTCAAAAGATAAATCTGTCCTAAATCCAGCAGCTTTTATATGTCCACCACCGCCAAAAATCGAGGCTATTTTATTTACATCATATTTATCATTGGCACGAAAACTTCCCTTTAGTGAACCATCTGTATTTTCCCTTACAAAAAGTGAAATCTCTACTCCTTCGATTCTTAATAACATTTCTGCTGTACCATCTGTATCATCTTTTTCAATTCCCAGTTCCTTAATTTTTGCCTGTGTCAAATAATAACTGGCAAATTTATAAGTTTCATTAATTTGTTTATTTTTATAAACTTCACCAATTAATTCAACTTTCTTTTCGCTAACTTCAAAAATAATATTGGCAATTTTATGATTATTCACACCTGCTCCAATTAATTTTGAACAAACAAGAAAAGTCTGTTCTGTAACATTATCATGTCTAAAATTTCCAGTATCATTAATTATTCCAAGATACATATACTCAGCAATTTTTTTTGTCAATTTGATGTCTAAAATTTCTAAAAATTGATATAAAAGCTCTCCTGTACTGCAAATATCCTCCACATAATTAAAATTAGCATGTTCAGTATTACTTATATGATGATCAATATTTATTGACTTTTTACTTAATTTTTTTATTTCTACAGCTCTTCCATATCTTTCTTCGTTTGCACAATCTAAACTTATAAATAAATCAAATTTTTTATTGTCTTGAGAATTTTTATTAAATTCATCACAAAATTTTTCATAATTAGAAATTAACTTTGTATCCTCAAAATGTCGCATATATTTAGGTAACTTGTCATCAACAACAATTTTCATATCTTTTTCAATATTATTTTTTTTACAATATTCACCTATCATAAAATAAAATGCCAAAACTGAACCAAGTGCATCTCCATCAGGATTAATATGTACTGTCAAAACAATATTTTTAGCAACTTTTATTTCCTTTATAATTTCTTTCGGTGTAATATTTCCTTTATAATTTTTATTCATAAATTTTATTTTATTCCATTCTTTAATTTTTTGTTTTATCTATTTTCCAACTGAACGGATCATATATCCTCCGCCTACTTTTTTAGCTTGATTTTCCATAGCTTTTAATGTATTGGGATTGTCTGTCATATTTGACATTACCACATAAGCTGTTCTACCATTTACAGTTGTTTTTTTATAATAAAAATTTCCGCCAAGTTTTTTAGCTATTCCTCTTGCTGAAGCTTCTGTCGATACTGAAGCTACTTGAATGTACTTTTTGGGTCCCTGATGTTTTTTCGCATTTTCTCTAGCTCTTTTAGCCGCTTCTTCTTTAGCCTTTTTAACTGCCTCTTCTTTTGCACGTTGTCTTGCTGCATCTGCTCTTGCCTGTGCTGCTGCTTGTTCCTTTCTTGTTGCTTCTATTTGCTGCTGTTTTTTTATTTCAGCTTGTTTAGCTGCAATTTTTGCCTCTTCCTGGCGTTTTTGTTCATCCGCCTTTTGCTGAGCTTTTTTTTGCATTTCTAATTTTTGAGCTTCTAATTTTGCCTGTTCTTCCTTTTTTTTAGTTTCATCTGCCACTTTTTTATCGGCTTGCTGTTTGTTAGAATTTACAGAATCCTTTTGTAAATCTACAGTTTCTGCTGGCTTAGTCTGCTTCAGCTCCTTTGCAACTGTTTCATTGTTATTTTCCACAACTTGCTTTGGCAAAGTTAGATTATTTTTATAATCTTTTGAATTATAAAAATCCTTATTTCGTACTTTCATATCCTTTGTAATGCTTTCAGTCGTATTTACCTTTGACTTTTTATATCCTATAACAAGCACTGCTCCATAAGCTACAATTGCAACAATTCCCACAGCTCTCATTACTTTAAACGGATTTAATCGAAAACTCATATCTTTCTCCCTTCATTTTCTAATTTTTATTTACTTTTTATAAAAAATTTTTGCTCTTGCTATAAATAATTTTTTTATCAAGAAAATCAACATCTTCTTGTTTCAAAATATTCTATTTTTTAATATTATAAAGTTAAATTTTTTAATATTTTTGTAGAATTTTTAGCCGCTAATTTTACAAAAGTTTCATATTCCATATCAGATTCATCTGTAATCGAATCAGAAATTGAACGAATTATTAAAAATTTTATACCTAATCTTGTGCAGACTTGAGCCACGGCTCCACTTTCCATATCGACACAAAGTGCTTCAAAATTTTTCCCAAGCTGAATCTTCACATCCTTTTTGCTCACAAACTGATCTCCAGTTAAAATTCTCCCCAAAAATATGTGATGATCAAAATCACTTATATTTTGAGCTTTTTCAACTAATTTCTTATCCGATTCAAAAGCCCATTCCTTCATTTGCGGAATTTGCCCCATTTTATATCCAAAGGCTGTAGCATCAACATCGTGCTGAACAATATCACATCCTATAACGACATCTCCAACTTTCAATCTTTCATCCAATGCTCCAGCTACTCCAGAAAAAATCACTTCGCTTACTTTAAATTTTTCAATTAATAAAGTAGCTGTAATTGCAGCATTTACTTTCCCAATTCCAGATTGCACAAATACAACATCTTTATAATTAAATTTTCCTGTAAAAAAAGATATCCCATTTATTACATTTTCTTTGATTTCCTTAATTTCTTTTTTTATTGCTTCAGCTTCTTCAATTACTGCCCCAATAATTCCTATCATTATTCCCTCCAATTTTATTTTTCTTCAACATTATGAATATTGTCATTATCTTCATCATTGCCTTCAATAACCATATTCATATTTCCTTCATAAATATACGTGTCTTTCAATTTACAAGTTTTTGTTTCATTTGTATTAAGAATCGCTTGAAATTCCCACTTTTCATTTTTTACAAGCGAACTAATATTATCAACGGCATCTCCAATTTTTGCTCCATTTTTATCAAAACATGGAATTTCAATGGTCAAATTTTTTTTAGTGACTCCATTATGTGTTAAAATTCCTGTAACAATGGTCTTTCCACCAGATATTTCAACTTCTGCATTTGAAAATTTATATTTTGTATTTTTAGCTTTAATTTCTCCATCACTTCCGCCAATAATACCTCCAATTAATTTCCCAGTTGTTCCAATAACTGCTCCAGTAACTCCACCAGCAGCCTTTATAGTTCCTCCTACTACACTTCCAACTCCACCAATAATTCCACAAGATGAAGTTCCCAACATTATTCCAAACAATAAAATTCTTTTTTTCACTTTTTCTTTCCTTTTTATAAAATTCAATATTTGACTTCTTTTAAAATCAAACTAATAAAAATCAATTAAAACCAGAATACAAGTAGAATAACTATAACTTTTAAGTTTAATTTTAAAATAATCCTGCTATATTATATAACATACAATTACAAAATGACATTAGTATAACATTAGAATAACATATTCCGACTAAAAAAACAAGGCAAATCATCTAATTCTTTCCTAAAAACAAACTAGAATCCTTGCCCATATTTATTTAAATTATTGTTCTCAAAATTTCAAAATTCCCAATAGTTTTTGTCTTAATTCCAACAGGAATTAAAATTGTTTCACCTTTTTTAACTAGAAGTTCTTCATTTTCTCCCCACACAATTTTTCCTTCTCCTTCAAGGAATGAATAAATTGTCATACTTTCATTATTTATATCTTTAAAAGAGCTATAAAATCTTATTTTATCAATTGAATAATATTCTTTTTCTATAATATTCTTTCTCAAAATATCTTTTCCATTTTCAGAATGATTAAAATCAGTATGCTTAATTTCCACTTCTTTTCCAAAATCAATCACATCAGCTGAATCCTGCAAGTGCAATTCCCTTTTCTTCCCATTTTTATCAATTCTGTCAAAATCATAAATTCTATAAGTAACATCTGAATTTTGCTGAATTTCTGCAAAAATCACACTTCCCTTTAATGAAGCATGAACTGTTCCTGGTGTAATATCAATAAAATCACCTTTTTTTACAGTTTTTTCTTCAAATAATCCATCAAAATCATTTTTTTTCACTTTTTCCAAAAATTTTTCTTTTGTAATTCCAGGCTTCATTCCCAAAATCAAAGTAGCGTCATCACTTGCCTCCATTATATACCAAGATTCGCTTTTTCCAAACTCGTTGTGTTTTTTTAAGGCAACTTCATCGCTTGGATGTACTTGAATTGAAAGTCTGTCGTTTACATCAAGATATTTTATAAGAAGCGGAAATTTATTTGGATATTTTTCATAAACTTTTTTTCCTACAAGTTCACCTTTATATTCCTTGTAAATATCGTCCAGTCTTTTTCCAGCCAAAGTGCCATTTTCCACAATACCCATTCCATGCGGATGTGCCGACACTTCCCAAGATTCACCAATTTTTTTTCCTTCAGGCAGTTTCATTCCTAATTTTGTTTCAAATTCACGTCCACCCCACACTTTTTCCACAAAAAATTTTTTAAATTTCATTGGATATAACATAAAAAATCACTCCTTTATTTATAGAATTAACTTTCAATAGTTTCTTTATTTTATGATAACATTTTAAAATAAATTTTACAATGATGTAATTAAAGATTTTACGAAAAAACTGCAAATAATATCTGCAGGAGGAAAAAGGTTTTTTATTTACATATGTCCATTTTTTCCCACAAAAAAATTTATTAATTAGTTTGAAAAATTTTGATTAATATTGTAAAATGTTTGAAAGAATATTTCTAATATTAAGAGGTTAAAGAATATGTATATCTATGATGAACAGAAACTAAAAAAAGAAAATAGAAAAAGACGGTTGTTTATTTTAATGGATAGTTTATTGTATGTAATTCTTCCAATTACAATAGGATTTTTAAAAATTAGTAAAAATATTATATCTATTTGGTTAATAATTATTTTTGGAATTCTAAAGTTTTATTTGAAAACAAAAAAGGATTTTGTAAATGATTATAAGAAAGAAAATAAAGAAGCTGGAGACTTTGAGAAGATTTTACGAAAAGAAAAGTTAAAAAAGAAAATTTTTTATTTAAAGATAGGCTGTGTATCCACTTGTTTAATTGTAATAACTCTGACTAGCATAAATATATTTCAGTTGCCAAGTTATGTTAGGGATTTAAAAGAAATTAGGAAAATTATTTCAAATAGCAAAGAATTTTATGTAAATGGGAAAAAACTTAAAAATACAGAAGATGTGAAAAAATGGATTTTAGACTCTACAAATTATTTTGAAATTTTGTGGGATTATAAAAGAACATATAACTTGAAAAATTCAAAAATAAAAGTAATTTTATCTAATGAAAAAGGACAGCATTTTATAATTGAAAAAGAAGATTATGAATGGGGAGTTATAAAAATAAAAGAAAATCTTTATTATAAGTTAGGTGTTATTCATAGAAATGATACAAATAGAACAATTGAAATGGAAAAATCTTTAGGACTTATTCCTCAAAATTAAATATTTTAAATAAAAGAAAAAAATAAATTTAATGAAAAAATTGATGATAGACTGCTTTTTGAAATTTCAGATATTGATGGAAAAATAAAAATTTTAGGAACAACTCAAATTTCTCATAGGTTAATATAAGAAATTTGAGATTATTTCTTTACTTTATCTATTTTTTAAAATTAAAATTTTGATTATTTTATACTCAAACATATTCAAAATTGAACTATTAAAAATCATATAAATTTAGGATTTAAGTAAAATATCCCTAACTTTTGAGTTTTGTTTTAAATCAGTTTTACTATAGTTCATATCATTTTTTATTTCATCTCAAAATAACTAACACATATCTTTATAGTTTTCCACAAATTCCTCCACAGATAAAACCTTCCCATCCAATTCCATTTCCCTAGCTAAATCACTAATATACGGCTGTTTTACCATACTTTTCTCCAAAGTGTCAAATTGCCAGAAAATATCACGTTTATCTCCATCAGCAATAACCTCTCCATTCGTCATTACAATTACCCTGTCAAAATTTTTTACTACAAATTCCATATCGTGAGTTATCGTAATAATTGTTTTCCCCTGTTTCTGAAGTTTATCAATTAAGTTATGCAAAACTTTCATTCCTTTAAAATCCTGTCCTGCTGTCGGTTCATCCATTACAATGACATCTGAGCCCATTGCAATTACTGCGGCTATTGTAACAAATTTTCTCAACGAATATGGCAAGTTATATGGATTTTCCCTTTGGTATTTTTCAAGTTCTGTTAATTTTATGGCATTTTCTACCATCTTTTTTATTTCATCAGGAGAATATTTTAATTTTTTTGCTCCAAAGGCTATTTCATCGTAAACATTGTTATGAAATATCTGATCCATTGGATTTTGAAAGACATATCCGACTTTTCGGCTCATTTTGGCAACTGTGTAATCTTTTGTGTTCCAGTCATCTGCAATCACATCTCCGCTTACTGGCTTTAAAAGTCCGTTCAACATTTTTACCAATGTCGTTTTCCCAGCTCCATTTTGCCCAATAATTGCAACTTTTTCGCTTTTTTTAACTTCAAGTGAAACATTATTAAGTACATTTTCAGTTCCATTTGGATATTTAAAACTTAAATTTTTTACAGTGATAAAACTCATAATTTGCTCCTTCTTCAAGTTTGTCAAATTTAACAAGGGGTCGAAACCCCTTGCTTTAGAATATTTTTTCGTAAATTTTCAAAATACTTATCAATTTTTTTACTTTTTTAACAACTCTATTATTTTTTCTTTAGTTATTGGAATTTCTTCAAATTTAGTTTTTCTCGCCTTTTCAAGTTCATAAGCAAGCATCGAATACTGTGTCATCCCAATTTCTTTTTCCAGCAAAATTTTATTATTTAAAACTTCACTAGCTTTTCCGCTCAAAATTATTTCTCCTTCATCAAGAACAAGAATATTTTCAGCATATTCTGCAATAAGTTCAAGTTTATGCTCAACCAGAATTATTGTCTTTCCTTCATTTGCCATTAAATTTATAATTTTGAAAATATCTTCCGTTCCTTTTGGGTCAAGCTGTGAAGTTGGCTCATCAATAACTAAAATATCGGGGTTCATTGCGATGATTGAGGCAAGGGCAACTCTTTGCTTTTGACCGCCAGATAAATTGTATGGATTTTTATCACGAAGTCTTTCGATTTCAAGAAGCTTTAATATTTTTTCCACTTCTGAAATTATTATTTCACGTTCTATTCCTAGATTTTCCAATCCGTAAGCTATTTCTTCAAAGACTGTATTTTTAACACCGCTAATTTGAGTAAATGGATTTTGAAAAACGAATCCGATCTTTTGGACAATTTCCTTTTGGCTATAATCTTTTAATTCCTTCCCTTCCAAAGTTATTTTTCCTGTTAGTTCGCCTTTATAAAAATCAGGCACAAATCTTCTTAAAATATTGCAAAGTGTTGTTTTTCCACTTCCGTTTTTTCCAATTACAGCCCAAAATTCGCCTTTTTTTATTTCGATATTTATATTTTGCAAAGTATTTTTTTCTTCAAGGGGATATTTATAATTTACATTTTCTAGTTTAAGATAGTCCATAAAACCCTCCAAACAATATTCAAAACTATAAAAATAGCTAGTATAATTTTCATTACTTTATCATTTTTTGTTTCTTCAATATCGTATAATATTGTTCTTTTTTCTCCAACAGAAAATCCACGTGCTTCTAATGTAATTGCCCGCTCTTCTGTATTTGCAATGGAAGAAAGTACAAGTGGAATAAATATGGGAATTAACGCTTTTGCCCTGACAAATACATTTCCTTCAGTTTCAATTCCCCTTGCCTTTTGTGAATCCATGATAACATCTGCCTGCTTTTTCATTTCGGGTATTGTTTGCAAAGTAAGCATTAAAATAAATGCAGCTTTTGGATTTAATCCCTTTTTTTCAAGCGCAAGAGTAAAGTCCTTTACTGGAGTTATTAAAGTCAGCATCGTTAAAGCACTTACAATCGCCGTTAGTTTAGATGTTAAACCTATAGCCTTCATTACTCCTTCCTTGTAAACCGAAATAAATCCAAACTTTAACCAAACTTCACCTGCTGGTATAAAAAGGCTTTGAATAATAAATATCGCTGTAAAAAGCCAAAATAAACTTAAAAATATTCTTTTACTGTAAATTTTTAATTTATTTTCAAAAGAAACTATAATTCCACAAATTATTATCATTGAATAATCATAGATGTGACTTGGAATAATGAATGCTGATATTATCAATGCTAAAGCCAAATATAGCTTTGTCAACGGGTAAAGTTTTTTAAAAAAATCTCTTTTCATAGCTTATTTGTTTTCCTTATTTTTTTATTATTTTTATATTCTATCCTTTTTGATTATTTATATAATTTTCTCCATACTTGAATTTTATCAAATATCTAGGCGACATTGCCTTAATTATTGCCATTGCAACTATTGCTGTTATAATTTTGTCAGTTGTTTCTGTAATAAAATTCGTACTAAAAACAGCTGTCCAAATATTTTGACCTGTTGCCAAGAAAAACGCAGTTACTCCAAATGTAGAATTTCCAGTATTTCCACCATAAACCATTACTATTATTGGTGCAGATACAACTATTGCAATAAATACAAGACAAAATGCACAAACTAATGTTTTTATTACAATATTTTTCATTCTAAATCTTGCTAAAAATCCCATAGCAAGCGCCATAATTACCGCTACTGGGATAAATGCAAAATATTCAGGAGAAAAACTTCCCGTAATTAAACTTGTAATAACAGCTGTTACGACTCCAACCCAAGGCCCTGCTATAAGGCTGATAAACACGGTTCCAATTGAATCAAGAAATATTGGCACTTGCAGTAATTTAACAAGCCCAAATCCTGTAAAATTAATAGCTACTGCTACTGGTATTAACAAACTTGACATTAAAGAAAAATCATTTTTTAAACTTTTCATTTTTCTGCCTCCTTAAAAATTTATTTACATATATTTTAAAACATATTTGTCAATATTTCAACCTTTAAGAAAAATTTTTGTTATTTTTTTAACAATATTTTTAAAAATTTATTTCCAAAATAATTAAAATTGAATTTTAAAAAATTTAAATAAAAATTTTCTTCTTAAACTTATATTTTTTGAAAATAAAGGATAAAAAATTCCTTGCTAAATATTAATTAAAAATACATTTTTTTAAATAAAGTTGGACAAACTTCTTTCATACTGTCAGGAAATTGTGTACACCAATGAAAGGTTATTTTTGGATATTCTTTATTTATGTAGCCTATTCTTCTTTTATATTCATTTAATTTTCTATTATAACTGTCAATAAAATCATCTCTGAAAATGGTTTTATCATTGATTTTACAATTTTCCTTTTTTAAAATATTATACGAATCATTTTTTCTAGTAAAGGCATAAGCTGAAATGAAAGCAAAATTTTCATTTTCAAAATAATTTGTCATTAACTTTGTTTCAAATGATACATTTATATATTCTGATAAATTATCCTGATTTCTCATAATTGAATAAAATATCTGTTCCCCTTGTGAAATAAGCCAAAGTCTGAAAAAATCAAAGCTCCAGCTCGCAGTGTCACCATTCACAAGATACGAAGCACACCATAATTTTTCATTATAGCTTTCCCGCATTAATTCAAAAGTAATTATTTCAAAATCAAAAATCTCTTCATCTGTTTTTTTAGATAGAATATCTATCAAATAATCTATAAATTCATTATTATTTTTAGCCTTTTCATGCGAAATTAAAATATATTTCCAGAAGTTTTCCCTTTTCATTTTAAGTTTCGTTTCGTTAGTTTTTTTTATTTGTATAGACATTTTTTATCATACTCCTCTTTTTACAAGCTTTCATCTAAACTTTGAGTAACAAATGCAATAAATATGGCTATAATCCTATTACTTTGTCTATTTCTAAAAAATAATCCTCCATCAGAATACCTAGCATCATTTTTTCTAAATTTATTTATACTCCCCTGATTTAAATGAATATCATGCAATCCTTTTCCATTAGCATAAAGTCTCCCAAATGCAAATACTTCATAATTCTCATTATTCTTAGCCTTTTCCACATATTTTTCAATAATTCCTGTTAAATATATGTGCTCTTCATCAAATCCTTTCATCTGTATCATTTTATTATGCGGAAATAATTTCATTCTAACATAATCTAAACATAAATCTCTATCACATTCTGTAATTCCAGATTTTTGTAATAACATTTTAGAAATTACACTTCCTTCACAAAAATAATTTTTCCTGTAATAAACCTTCAAATTTGAAGAAATAATTTCATTTTTTTTCTCATAAATACTCCCGATATTAACTGCCAAATCATACTTTTTCCCATTTTTATCCACAGCCACAATATGATAATGAGCTCTTTTGTCAAAATCATACCACTTATCTACAACTTTTCCTCTGAACATAACATATTTTTCCATATTTCCCTCTTTTTTAACTTATAATCTGTTCTTTCTAGCTACTAAAATTTATGATTACCAAGCAAGATTTAGTATTAAACTTTTATTATCAAAATACATTTTCCCTATTATAAGTATAACATATTTTTTCAAAAATAAAAGAGAGATAATATTTTTATTAAATTTTTTTAATTTATTTAAAAATAAGGGGCATTAACCCCTTATCAAACAATATTATTTAAAATAAACTATTCCATAAATTTACTAAAAAATCTACCTAATAGCTTATTTTATGCAAAAATATCACAAAAAAATTTCTTAAATTTCGCAATTTCATAAAAAGATCTATAAACTACAATCACCTTATACGAATTATTCATTTTTCAATGTTTCATAAACTCTATTTTTATCTCTTATTTCAAATACATTTTTTTGATCATTATATTTTATTCCAAAGCTGTCGTAATCAGCATTTTTCAAGATTCTACCTTTAAAATAGATATATCTTCTAGTAGTTTCTACACCTTCCGCATTCAAATTAAAATCTTTTCCATAATCTTCACCAAGAGCAAAAAAAACTCCACGTCCATCATTTTTTTCTAATTTTATCAATTCACCTTTATCATAATCTAAATAGTAAACTTTTCCAATTTCTACATATCTATCACTTATTTCACTTATTCCATCAGTTTTAGGTGCTTTTTTTATTTTTTCAAATTTATGATTTTTTATGAAGTATAAGTTTTTACCATCGTAAAAAAAATTGCTATTAAAAGAACTTTTAGCAAGATTTTTAATTTTCACTTCCTTATCATTTATTTTTACTACACTTCCATCCCTGTCTAAAACATAATATCCATTTTTATCCTTAAAACCAAAAAACGAAATCATTGTTTCAAATGTATTGGCATCTATATCTTTTAATTTTTTATTTTTATAATAAACATCATTTCCTTTTTTTTCATATTCAGGTGGATAAGATTCAGACTCTGTTTTTTCACCTAAAAAATAAATATTATTTTTATCTTTTGAAAAGTTAGGATTTTCCATTATTTTAAATGTATCTCTGTCTACACCTTCTATTTTAGTTTTCCAATAATAGATATTATTTTTATCCTTCGTATAATTTATATTCCCTTTTTTTAACATTTCAAATGTCGCCGGATCTGCACCATTTATTATTTCTCCATCACAATAAACATTATTTTTATCCTTTACATAGCGTCCATCTGGATCAACTATCTCAAATGTTTTAGCATCAAAATTTGGCTCTTTTTTTAACTCTTTATCGTTAATAGTGATATAAGTAAAATAATATTTATAAACTCCATTTTTATCTTTTACATAATTGCCGCCAACATTTTTAAAAGTATTTGGATCTATTTTTTCCAATCTTTTTAACTTATTTTCTTGAACTAAATAAACACTATTTTTATCTTTTAAATAAGAATTGTCAACTACTTCAAGAGTTTTTAAATCCATTCCTTCTAAATTTAAAATTTTTATTTTATTTTTATCCAAATAATAAACTCCATTTTTATCCTTCAAATAAAATTTATTAAAAACTTCAACAGTTTTAGGATCTATCCCATTAAGCTTTTGTACCGTATCACCATAAGAATATTTATAAACCCCATTTTTATCTTTAATAAATAGATCTTCACGATCACCTAATTTCTTATAATCTTCTTCTATTTTACTCATTGGAACATCACTAATTCTTATCTTTCTTGAACTTTCTGCATAAACTACATTTGCTGATAAAATTGCGATTATAAGTACTTTAAAAATTTTATTTTTCATAACCATATTTCTCCTTTTTTTATAGACATCAACTATTTGTTTATTATATCTTTATTCCCTTTTAATTCAATTAATATAAGATTATTTTAGATATATTATTTCAATTTTTTCATAAAGGGCATTAACCCCCTATTAAACAATATTATTTAAAATTTTCTATTCCACAAATTTGTTAAAAAATCTGCCTAATAATTTATTTTTTTACTATTTTACGAAAAAAATATTACAAAAACAATTTCTTAAACTTCGCAATCTCATAAAAAGATCCGCAAACTACAATCACCTTATACGAATTATCATTTTTTAAAATCATTTTCTTTGCCTGATTATAAGCCTGTAAAATATCATCTTCAAAAATAATATTTTTTGTAGAAATATTTGAATCTTCCAGATTTTTCTTTATTTCTTCGGCAGATAGCCCATAAATAACTTCTTTTAGGGAAGTTATGAAAATTTTATAATTTTTTTCCAAGATTCTTTTAAAAATATTTGCAATATCCTTTGTTCCGAGTACTGAAAGAACAAAAATCACTTCATCATCTTTAAAAAGTTCGTTCAAATTTTCCGTCAAAACTTTTACAGAATCATCATTATGAGCAACATCTAAAATTGTTGCAGGATTTTTTGAAAAAATCTCAAACCGTCCAGCCAATGAAATTTCATCAAGCCCCTTTTGAATAATTTTATCATTAATTCCATAAATTTTTGCAATCTCATAGGCAATTAAAAAATTATTTGCTTGAAATTTTCCAAAAAGTGGCAGAATAAATGTTTTTTTCAAGTTATTTTTATTATTATTAATTTTTTCAATGTTTTCAGACTTTTTAATATTTCCAGATTCTTTGGAATTTTTATTTTCAACAATTTTCACAATTGTCTTATAATTTTGATTATCCAATTCAGCTTGAAAACCTTTATATTTTTCCAAAACATTTACCGAATTATCTGTTTCTCTTTTCACAGCCTCTTCCAGTTCAGTCAAATTTTGAGCATAAATACAAAGCTGCCTATTTTTTATAATCCCAGCTTTTCTATCTGCAATTTCATAAAGCGAATTTCCCAAAAGGGCGACATGATCAAAACTTACATTTGTTATAGCTGCTATTGTTGACTTTACAATGTTTGTGGCATCGTATCTTCCGCCTAGCCCTGTTTCTAAAAATATAAAATCAGGATTTTTTTCTTTAAAATAAAGTAAGGCTACAAAAGTTGCTATTTCAAAAAAATTTATCTGCAATCCATTTTCTTTCAGAACATTCATAACAGCTTCACAATATTTTACAACATCTTCATCTAAAATCATCTCTTTATTTACCAAAATTCTTTCATTAAATCGTAAAATATGCGGTGAAGTAAATTTAGCAACCGAATATCCAGCTGCAAAAAAAATATTTTCCAAAAATGTCGCTGTCGATCCTTTTCCATTTGTCCCTGCAATATGAATAATTTTCTTATTTTCACAAGGTTTTCCCAATAATTCATAAATTTTTTTCAGCTTTTCGTTATTCTGATTTAAAGATTTCTTTGTTATTCTCTTATTAATTGTTCTCATATTAAAAATTTTTTCTAAAATTTCATTTATTTTTATTTTATCTTTTTTCATTTCATATTTCCTTTTTATTTAATATAGATATATTTAACAAATCAAATATTTTTTATTATACTGTATATCTAATTCTTTGTAAAGTAAATCTAACTAAAAAAGATTATACTCTCATTGTTACAATTACAGCCAGGGTAATACTAGAATTTTTAACTTTTACTACTGTATTCATAAACTTTTAAATAAATCAGAAATTCAAGTTCATTTATTATACAAAAAGAGATAAACCTCTAAAAATATTTTTAGAAATCTATCTCTTTTTTTGTTTATTTTAAATTCATAATTATAAATTAATTTGATTTCTTTTGATAAGATATCGGATCAAGCCCTTCTTATTTTAAAATATCTTAATATATAGTGATTAAGAATTTAGAATCAGTAAATAGCCCTAAATCCGATTCCTCCTCTAACATTATTTCCTTTAGTGTCATATCCGGCATTTACTGTCATACCAAATCTTGTGTTATCTACACCAATGTTAAGATCGAATTTACCATTTTCTCTTCTATTTTCCTTTTCATTTCTCAAATTATACCAGTCAGCTGTTGTATATCTTACTCTTGCTTGATTCAACTTATTCAATTTACTAATCTCATTTTCATAAGCTGCTGTCAATCCTATTGATAACTGAGTTCTTACTGCCAATGGCTGAATATATTTAAATTCTAGTCCTGCTTCAGGTTTTACTGAGAAGTAGTCGTTTCCTTTAACTTCTAGCCGCATTTGTCCAGAGTTTTCCTTTATCTCGTTAAATCTTCCGTATTCCATCTTTAATGCTCCGTAAGGACGTAAATGTGTTCTTTCACTCATTCTTATGTCATATCCCAACTCATTTTTTAAAGCCGCTCCATAAGAATTATATGTAGATTTTGCTTCAAATGTATCATCTACAACCCAGTATTTACGGTACATGTTGTTAATTCCACCAAAAATATCTCCTGCGATTGTCCATTGCAGTGCTCCATTATAGTCTTTTCTTGGTGACATTGTTTTAAAAATTCCAAGTTTAACCATTGTCTCATCTTCTCTTGATTTTCCTAGATCTTTAAATTTAAATCTATTTGTAACTGCTCCTGCATACCATCCGATTGATTTACCTATTTGAACTTTTTCATCTTCGTGAACATAAGCAACTCCCCAAGCGTTGCTATCATAATCTATTACTCCAGCTGTGTTAGTCTTGTACTCATCCTTCATTCCAAATACTTTTATCTTGTTGTTTTGCTTAGATGGATTTCTCCAGTCCTTCCATAAATATTTGAATTCCTTGTCTAATGCATTTCCAGTTGCGTTTATTCTTTGCTGAGTATTTGAGTATTCATAACCTTTCATTTCATTTACAGCCTGTGCAAATATGTGTGGTTCTCCTTTTCCCAAGTCATTTAACTTATTGAAAATTTGTTTTTCCCTCGAATGAATACCTTCAACTCCGTATCTTTGTTCAAGCCCATCAAGGAAGTGTTCTGTATCAACATCATTTTTACTTGCAAAATCCGTATACGGTATTTTTACCATATATACTGTTTTTATCGGTGCCGCTATATTTCCAGATTCTACTGGTTGTGCTATCCAAGTCAAGCTTGCCGAATTTACATTTAATGTAACTCCTGTTGATACAACGCTTGCCAATGCATTATTATATGGTTTCAAAATATTATCTCCAATTTGAATCGCTTTTGCATTTAAATATTTAGTAACTTCTGTACCCATTATTAAGTCAACATCTGTCAATCCAGATAAATTATTTAATCCTTGAATAGGATTTGTATAATTTATTCCTGATGTATCCACATACATTCCAATAGTTGATATTTCCCCATTTGAATGTGTGTGATTATGATCCATCTTTTCTGTTTCCAGATTTAATTTTGTTACTCCAGACAAGTCAGTTATCAATACTTCTGGAGCTTCCGGTGAAGCTATATTTGTATCAACTTTTACTGGTGCAACATCTACACCATCTATTGAAATTGAAACTGAGCTAGGCAGTGATGCAGGTGGAACTTTTACTATTGCTTTTCCCGTTACTTTTTGGTCAGTTGCTGTTCCTTCTAAATATGGTCTTGTTGAAACATTTCCTGTTCCATGTGCTTCATAAGGCACATAACTTGAATCTGTTACATCTCCTCTGAATGCGTACACTCCAATATTTTTACTTCCAACAATATTTATTGTTCCATAGTTTTTAATTACTCCTCCATTTGCTACAACAACTCCCTTTATTCCCGTTCCATTTGTAGTCGGTGTTGTTTGAATAGTTCCGTAATTTTCCCCAGTTGCATATCTGTCAATATACATTCCAGTCGTATTATTTCCGCTCAAGTTAATAGTTCCTTTATTAATTGCCTTTGAACCAGATCCAACTGCATATATTCCAACACTATTATCATCTGAAACATTGATTGTTCCATAATTTTCTATTGTTCCTTCATTTGTTGAAACCTTTGTAATTTCATTGTAATATCCAGTTGCCATTCCAATTCCATATTGCTTACTGGTTACATTACTTGAACCTACTGCAATTACTCCAAAATTCTTACCGTTTCCCTGTGTAGAATAAATCCCAATATTTCCAATACCTGCTCTCAAATCAATGCTTCCATAATTTTCTGCATCCTGTGAAGAATAAATTCCATATCCATTATTCTTATCCATTACAATATCAGATTTATTTATAACCTTTCCGCCTAGGCTTTGTGGCGCTCCAGAATAAACATATACTGATTTTTCTCCAACGTGAATAGAATTTGCTGTTGAATTTATTGTTAAGTCTGTTTTAGCCTTTGAAGCTGTTATTAAATATCCAAATGAATCTGTATCTCCAACCTTCATGTCAACAGATGATGTAACTGTTGTCGCTTGCGGATTCTTGCTGTCATCTGCAATATAGACCCCAACAGAGTTATTATTTGCCACATCAATCTTTCCACCTGAAAGGTTTACACTTGGACCTGTCGAATAAACTCCAACCCCGTCATCAGCCACATTAATCTCACCAGCAGTCATATTGACATCTTTTCCGTAAATTCCATAAGAAGATTTTCCAACATTAATCTTTCCAGTATTTGCAATAGTTGAAACCTGATCATCAATATACATTCCAATAGATTCATTTCCAGCAGAAGTCGCCGCAACATTAATTTCTCCGTTATTTATCAAATCAGAATCATTCGTTCCATACATTCCTGCCGACTTAGTACCATTAACATTAATCTTACCGCTGCTAGCATTTGTAATTATACCGTTATTGGCTCCTATTCCTACTGAACTGTTACTTCCATTAATTGTAATTTCACCTTTATTTACACCACGTGTATCATTTTTAGTTCTTATATCAGAAGGATTTGTTACAACATAATTTCCAAAGCTATTTTTATCAATACTATTATTTTTTACAAATATCCCAACTGCCCCATCATTATCCATGGTAATTTTACCAGTTGCACCATTTTCAACATTTACAGTTCCAAATTTAGTTCCGTTATTTGTAATCACATTACTATAATATGTTTCATCCGCCGGATTTATCGCAAGTCCTGTTTTCGAGTCAATTCTATAAGAAAGTCCTAAAATACCAATTGATTTTTTACCTCCAGCATTTACCTTTCCATCATTAACTATCTTCGTGCTATTTGTTCCAAATATCCCAATAGCCTTGTCATTTGGATTATTTACTGTCCCTTTTTCAACATTTACAGTTCCTGCAGCATTATTATTAATATATCCATAATCTACATACAGACCAATTCCACCTCTATCAGATCCAACCGTTTTATCAGTCGATACCGTACCACTATTGCTAATTCCTGTTGTATCATTATCCTTTGTCTGTGCACTTGCCGTTACTGCAAGACCAACAGGAGTTTTAAGATTAACATCTATCGCCTTCATTTGCGTATCATCCAGTTCAGCCTTAACAGAACCTGCTGTAGTTACATCAATCTTAGAGTTTTGATACAGGAATCTTTTAGCAAATACTTCACTATCTGTATCAGTACCTGAATTATCAGCCTTATCAACAGCTGATTTTATGTTAATTTGAGCATTATCCACAACTGCATATTTATATCTAGTTTTTCCATTTGTACTTCCAACACTTCCAACTCCACCAATCAATTGGTCTCTTAATCTATCAGGAGTGGCTTTATTTTCAACATTTACAGTAACCTGACCTGATGTTTTTCTTAAATCTGCAACTATTACATCATCATCAAGTATATCAATACTTGTATTAGGATTAACTGTTATCATATTAGGTTGATCTTGATAATGCACATATCCAACAGCTTTTCCATCCAATACTAATTTAGCATCACTCATATTAATAGCACCAGAGTTTTTACTTGTAGTATTGGTATAAAGTGCATATCCTTCACCTTTATATTCAACAGTCGCACCTTTCAAGTCAATCTCTGCATTACTTAATGATGCCACATTAGTTGCTCCATTAGTAACTTTTATCCAGTTATTTTGAGCATTTATTTTAGCTTTATTATCAGCAAATAACCCAAATCCTATAATTTTCTTAGCATAGGTATCAATTCCACCTTCTATAGAAATATTTGGACCATTTGCTACTGATGGAACAGAAGTTCTATTAATTGTTATCACAGCTTCATTATTAGCATAAGCAGCTCCAACATTATCGGTAGAAGTTGCATCAGTTGCTGAAACTACACGATTTGGGTCATATACATATTTTGAATCATTAATCTTAACTCCATATTCAAAACCTGTTCCATCAGTTGTTCCAATTATTGAAGGATTTGAAGAAGCTGTACCATTAACAGTAATTTTTGCATTTTTTTCTGCTACGATTGCTATTGAATTAATTGTGTTTTCAGATTTTATAGCATTTACTTCAACACTGTTTCCTCTATTATTTCCATCCCAAGCATAAATAGCTCTGTTTCCTCTATCAGCATTTGAAATTCCGTTAATCGATATAACATCTCCTATTACAGAACCATCTGTATCTTTAACATCACCTGAAGATGCTTTACTTCCACCAATAACTATTCCAGTATTATCAAATCCACCATTTAATTCAATTTTCCCTGCTCCAAGTTTAATTTCAGCATTATTACTTGTTAAAACTCCGATACCATTTTTAGAATTTTTATTTATAGTTATTTGATGTCCACTTTTTATATCTTTTACATCATTTGACAAATCAATATTAACAGATGAAAAAATTCCATACGAACTATCAATGTAAGCATCATCATTATTATTCAAAAAATAATTTCCATTAGAATCTCCTATGCTAACAGCAAAATTACCTATTATTGGTCCTGGGTCACCAACAAATAATTGAGATTCTGTATCTTTAGGAGCATATAATCCTATATTATTATCTCCATACATAATCATAGGTGCCCAAGTCCCATTTTTAGTCACATAATCTGTTAAATTTTGTGTTCTAAAATCAAGATTTGTAACTTTAATATATTTACTTGTTTTTAGATATATTCCAACATTTCCATCACCATATGAAATTATTTTATTATTTCCTCTTGCTCTGTTTACTATAGTTATTTCTCTTGGATCATCTTGATCATTATCTGGTAATCCCAATCTATTATTTTCATAATTACGTTCATGAAAACTTCCATCATGATTCCATCTGACATCTCCATTTGGATTCAAAAAGAAAATTGCCGATTTTTTACTGTATAAATTTATTTTCCCAGCATTATAAAAAATTTGAGGATTTCCAGCTTTATCTATTTCAGGTGAAACTATAAAAACTGCAGAACCTTTATTATTTGGATCTAAAGGACTAACTGATACTTCTCCATCTTCTGTATTTATTACACTAGCAACTCTATTTTGATCATCCCAATCATGATCATAACTATTTGTAAAAGAGGCCTGATCTCCTTTTATTATTATTTTTCCAGCATTAATAAATGTTTGTGATTTTGTTGAACCAGTTGTATTCTGAGCAATTGTACTCACATCATCAAAATTAGGGACTACCGAGGCTTTTAATCCTGTAATTGCTAATAATTTCCCTCTTTCTGTTGAAAAAGAATTACTTCCATGCATATCTAAATGAGCTAGTTCTCTGACATAATTTCCTCCAGAGCTATTCGTATATGTAAATGTAGCTTGATTTAATAGTGTTGAACCTTGACTAACTGGACTATCATTAGTCATTCTTAAAAATCCAGATTTAGAATTAGAAGCGGCAACAGTTCTACTTGGTACAGTAATTTCTGAATTAGGAGTAAGAATATTGGTAATCCCACTTATAATGTAATCTGATGTCATATTACCTGTATTAAATGCATTTTTTACTCTATAGCCAGTATAATTATATTTCCATCTACTTGCTGAACCTGGATCTAATCTTTCAACATTAAAATCTCCACCCAATATAGCAACTGATTCTATTACACCATTACTAGCAGTATTAGCATTATCAAAGTGTGATTCTCCCCAGTTTGAAAGTGAACTTGATTTCATTGAAAAACTCGGTGTATTAATTCCTTTCATAGGTGAAATAGTCGGAGCTGTTGGAGGTGTAACCGTTCTTGGATTAAATGAAGGCAACTCACTTATATCCACTGCCATTGATACATTAGCATGCTTTACTTTTGGTATCAACGGATTAAGTGTTGCTGATACTGGGATTGAGGCATTTGGCTCTTGCTTTAATCCTAGTTCTGTTGTATTTCCGTAAAGAGTGTGAGGATATGCTTCGTATTTGGTTTTGCTCATTGTTTTGTCACGTTCGTATTTGTAGTCGGCGGTTTTGTCTCCACGGCCTTTGTATGAACCTTGCCAGCTGTTGTAGAAACCGTTTATTCCGTATTGCCAGCTGCTCCATGGGCTTTTTACAACATGATCTCCTTGCTCCATTAACTTAACTAATTCTAAGTTTGTCTTTTTAAGCAATTTGTTATTTTCATGCCTTGCAAACCTAAAATCACTTTTTATGCTTGTTATTGACGTATTAATCGCCTTTGTCTGTGCTTGGATTTCATTTTCAGCCGAAAAAAGATTAAACGAAACTCCTGTCAGTTCGATTAATCCAGTTAGTAAAAAAGTTATAAGGGCTGATTCTGTATATTTGAAGTTCTTCACTCTTTTTGCAAAAGACTTCAATTCTTTCTTTAAAACTCTCAAATTATTTATCATAATTCTACTCCTTTTATATTTTTTTCTACTAATTTTCATTTAAATAATATTTCATTTAAAATTTATTATTTAAATATAAAATACCATTATATATTTAGTAATATGATAAAAAAATAAATATTTTTTAAATATTTCAAATTAAATTTCAAAAAAACAATAGATTTTATTAATGATTACGACAAAATTTATATCGTTTCCCATTAAAAAAAGTAGAGGTTTATTTTAATTATTTGAAAATAAATATCAGGTTTAAACTGATAAAAAGATTTATAATATATTCATTATTTAAATGGGGTTAGTATCAAATTTATAATGTCTTTGAACATTGTTTTTTCCAAAAAAAAATTGCCCTAAAAATAAGGCAAGTATTATAAAAAATTAATATTAAATTCTATTTAAAAATTGAAACAAACTTTCTTTTGTTTACTTGCTTAACAACTAATAACAAGGGGTTTCACCCCCTGTAAAATATATTATTCTAAATAAGAAATCATAATTTAAAAATTTTTCAAACTATTTTTTCTTAGTTTCTTGAAATTTAGCCCAAACTCCAGCTTTTGTTAAAATACTTTTAACAGTTTCAGTTGGTTGTGCTCCATTTGATAAGTATTTCAAGATTTCATCTTCCTTTAATACTACTTGTTTATCATCTTCAACAAGTGGATTAAAAGTTCCAAGATAAGCAACAGCTTTTCCATCTCTTCTAGATAAAGCCTCCATAGCTACTATTCTATAAAAAGGGACTTTCTTTCTTCCTAATCTAGTCAATCTTAATTTTAACATTAAATGTTACCTCCATATTATTTATTAACTCTAAAATCTATTATTTCAAGTGTACTATGATTATACAAAAATTTTGATGAGTTGTCAAGTTTTTTTTCCTTACAATTTTTTGATTTTACAATAATCTTAATCTTTTAAAAATATCTTCAGCTGAATTTGTTTTTTTCCAATTTTGATTTTTCCTGTCTTTTTAATATTCTTTTTTCATCTTCTTTAGTTATTTCATCATATATTTTATCCAAAATTAAGTTACGAACAAAAGATGACATCTCAATTTTATTCTCTTTTGAATATTTTTTAAAAAATTCTAGATTTTCCTTTTCTATTTTAAGAATAACATTTATTATTTTTTTGTCAATAGATTATTCAATAACTTAATTTTGTTTATACTTCTAAAAAAATATTTTTTACAACCAATCTCTATTCCACAATAACTTCCACAATCTCATCCACAGTAAATTTAGAAAAATATTCTCCAATGTCAATTGATTCCAATTTTTTCTTAACATCCTCTACCGTATATTTCACATTTTTCAAAAGATTTTCAATTTCACTCAAATCTTCATTTTTCCCAAAGAAATCCCCATAAAATTTAATATTTTTAATTCTAGAATTTTCAACTGTGGCAAAGATTTGAATTTTCCCATTTTTAAATCTTTTACCTCGAGTTATATTAAATTCTGGCGACTCTCCATAATTCCATTCCCAGCTTCTCTTGACTTCAGCCCTTTTAGCAATATAGTCCAGCTCTTCCTTGCTAAAAACATATTCCTTCATATCTGGATACTGCTTTTTCATATATTCCATAATTTTATCGCCAAATTCTTCAACTGTAATCGGAGTTTTCAAATGAGGCAATATATTCGTAACTCTACTTCTAACAGATTTTACACCTTTTGATTCTATTTTATCTTTAGAAACTTTCAGAGCATTTCCCAAAGCACTAAAATCAACATTGAATAAAAGGCAGCCGTGATGCATTACTCTGTCTTTTATGTAAGCCTGTGCATTTCCGCAAAATTTTTGACCATCTATTTCCAGATCATTTCTTCCTGTAAATTCGGCTTCCACTCCTAATTCTGCCAATGTTTCAATTATAGGCTTTGAAAATTCTTTAAAATTGAAACCTTCCTGTCCTTTATCTCTATTAGAAATAATTGTATAGTTCAAATTATTTAAATCGTGATAAACTGCTCCTCCACCAGAAATTCTACGAATTACATGAATCCCTTTTTCTCTCGTATATTCCGTATTAATTTCCTCAATCGTATTCTGATACTTCCCAACAATTATCGAAGGCTCATTTATCCACAACAAAAATATTTCGTCTTCATCTCTTAAATTTTTGAAGCAATATTCTTCCAAAGCAATATTAAATGCGGTATCATGAGTTTTACTGATATAATAAATCATAACAAATAGCCCTCTTTCATTCTATTTTCTTTTTTTAGGTAAATGAACAGCTTCCCCTAAAACATCTGCACATGCTTCAAACAATGCTTCTGAATAAGTAGGGTGTCCGTGTATCGTTTTGATTACTTCATCAACTGTAATTTCCATTTTCATTAATGTTGAAGCTTCGTTAATGATTTCAGCAGCTGAAGGCCCTACGATATGAACTCCTAAAATTTCTCCATATTTTTTATCTGCAATAACTTTTACAAATCCAGCTGATTCTCCTGATGCTAACGCTCTTCCATTTCCTGAAAATGCAAATTTACCTACACTTACATCATATTTTTCCTTAGCTTGTTCTTCTGTCAATCCAACCATCGCTACTTCTGGTACAGTATAAATTGCTGATGGTATAGTATAAATTGAAGCTGAAGAATTTGTTTCCAGTCTTGTTGCCCTGTGGTTTCCTTGAATTGCATTCTCTGCCGCAATTTCTCCCATTCTGAACGCTGCATGTGCCAGCATTCTAGTTCCATTAATATCTCCAGGTGCATAAATGCCTTTCACGCTAGTTTCCATATATTTATCTACTTTAACTTTGCCATTTTCCAATTCCAAGTCAATTTCCCCAATTCCTTCTAAATCAGGCACTCTTCCAATTGACAATAACGCTTTTTCAGCCACAATATCATCTTTACCATCAACTTTAATTGTCAATGTATCTCCATTATCAACGATCTCTTTAATTGCAGTCGAAGTCAAGATTTTCATTCCTTTTTTCTCTAATTCTTTTCTCAATGTTTCAGAAGATTCTCTATCCACACCAGGAATAATTCTATCCATCATTTCCACAACAGTTACTTCCGAACCAAATGAATTAAATACTTGTCCCAACTCAATTCCAACTACTCCTCCACCAATTACAGCTAATGATTTAGGAATTTGCTGAATATCTAAAATATCATCACTTGTCAATACTTTTGGACTGTCAATTCCTGGAATATTGATTCTTCCTACTTTTGAACCACCTGCTAAAATGATTTTATCAGTTCTCAATACTGTTTCACCTTTATCATTTGTAACAACAACATCTTTATCAACATTTATTTTCCCGATACCGTTATAAATCTTAACATCATTACTCTTCAATAATCCTTGAACTCCGTTTGTCAATGTTTTTACGATATCATTTTTCAATTTAACAACTTTTGGCATATCAATTGTGAATTTATCGTTTTCCAAGATAATCCCTCTTTTTCCAGCCATTTCAATTCCTTCGATAATTTCAGCATTTTTCAAGAATGTTTTCGTAGGGATACATCCTTTATTCAAGCAAGTTCCTCCAAAATGAACTTTTTCCACAATCGCTACTTTTCCACCTAATTGTGCCGCCTTAATCGCCGCTACATATCCTGCAGGTCCTCCACCGATTACAACTACATCAAATTCATCATCACCTTTTGGTGCTTTTGGTTCATTTGAAATTGAAGCTGCTGGTTGAGCTGCTGCCACTGGTTCTGCTGCTTTTGGTTCTGGTGCCGCTTGAGGTGCTGCTCCTGTTGGTGCTTCTTCTCCTTCAGCTCCAATATACCCAATAACTTCCGTAACTGGCACAGTTTCTCCATCTTGTTTTAACACTTTAATTAAGTATCCTGAAGCCTCTGCCTCCAATTCCATACTTGTTTTATCAGTCATTATTTCAAGTAAGATTTCTCCCTCTTCTACTTTTTCCCCTTCTTTTTTGTTCCATTTCACGATTTGCCCTTCTGTCATGTCTATTCCAGCTTTAGGCATAATTACTTCTACTGCCATTTATTTCACTTCCTTTATTTTATTTAATGGTATTTATCGTATTTCAAATTTTCTAAATTAACATTGCTAATGGATTTTCCAATAATTTCTTCAAATCTTGCATAAATTTAGCTCCAGCAAGTCCATCCACAACTCTATGGTCAATTGTTAAACACATTGTCATTATTGGTCTAATTACAATCTCTCCATCTACAACTACTGGTTTTTCAACTGTCGCAGCAACTCCTAAAATTGCCGAATTTGGTTGATTTATAATAGGATTAAAACTTTGCGTTCCAAACATTCCCAAGTTACTAATTGTAAACGTACTTCCACTTTGTTCAGAAGGACTCAATTTCATTGCCAACGCCTTTTTAATAATATCTTTAGACGCAACTACCAATTCGCTCAATGACATTTTATCCGCACCTTTAATTACAGGCACCAAAAGCCCATCGTCCATTCCAACAGCAATTGATAAATTTACATAATTATGTAATGTAATTTGTGTTCCATCTGCAGACAATTCAGAATTTACATATTTATGTTTCATTAATGTTTTAACTACAGCAAATGAAATTAAATCTGTTACAGTTATCTTTTTACCTGTATTTTCCATAATTGTATCCATAACTTTTTTTCTCAATGAAATCAATTCTGTCATATCAACTTCATAATTTAATGTAAATGTAGGTGCCGTAAAGTAACTGTCTGACATTCTTTTCGCTATTACTTTTCTCATTGGCGACATTGGAACAACTTCAATATCAGCTTCTTCCACTTGTTCTTTTTCAGCCAATATCGCTTTTTCATGTCTTGCCAATTCTTCAGTTTCTTTCGGTTTAGCAATGATATTCAAAATATCTTCTTTCATTATCTTCCCGTTATGTCCACTACCTTCTACAGTACTCAAATCAATATTGTATTCTTGTGCTATTTTACTAGCCAACGGAGTAATTCTCACTTTTTTCTCAAAATTAAATTCTTCCACATCTTCTTTATGAATTCTACCTTTAGCTCCACTGCCTCTAACATTTAACAAATCTATTCCCATCATTTTAGCTAAATCTCTCGCAGCAGGTGTAGCTCTCAATTTGCTATTTTCCATCTTATTTTTCACCTTCTACTATTGTTTATTTTTTACTTTTCTAATTGCCTCAACAATTTTTTCAACACTCGGAACCATCGCTGTTTCTAAAGTATGATTATATGGCATAGGCACATCTTCTCCAGCCAATCTCACAATTGGATGATCCAAATAATCAAATGCATCACTTTCTGAAATAATTGCTGAAATTTCCCCAATAAATCCACTTGTTTTATGAGCATCATTCACTAAAATAACTCTTCCTGTTTTCTTAACTGAATCCAAAATTATCTCTTTATCTAATGGTATCAATGTTCTAGGATCCACCACTTCCACGCTAATTCCTTCTTCAGCCACTATTTCTGCTGCCTTCAATACTCTTTCAAGCATTCTTCCGTAACTTACTATTGTAATATCCGTACCTTCTCTTTTTATTTCTCCCTTTCCTAAGGGAATAACAAATTCAGGATCTGTTGGAACTTCACCTTTCATATTATATTGCGCCTTATATTCCAAGAAAATTACTGGATTATTATCCCTAATAGCTGCTTTCAACAACCCTTTCACATCTGCAGGTGTTCCAGGTGCAACTACTTTCACTCCAGGAATATGCGTAAACCAAGCCTCCAATGATTGCGAATGTTGTGCTGCTGAACCTACTCCACTTCCTGCCGCACATCTAAATGTCACTGGCACTCTTCCTTTTCCACCAAACATATATCTAGTTTTAGCCGCCTGATTCACAATATTATCCATCATATACACGATAAAATCCATAAACGTTACATCTACAATCGGTCTTAAACCTGTCATTGCCGCTCCAATAGCTGCTCCTGAAATTGCTGATTCTGAAATAGGCATATCCTTAATTCTCTCTTCTCCAAATTCTTCCAACATTCCTACCGAAGTACCAAAATCTCCTCCGAATATTCCAACATCTTCTCCCATAAGAAATACATTTTCATCTCTTCTCATTTCTTCTGACATTGCTGTAATTATTGCCTCTTTTACAGACATTAATTTTGTCTCCATATTTATTTTTTCCTCCCAGTTTTTATCTCTTCTTTTTAAAATTTCTAACACTATTTTCCTAATTTAACCCTCTTAGAATTTTTTCAAAATTTATATTTTTTAAATCAATATCTTTTTACTAAATTCCCAAAAACTCTTTTAGTAATAAACACTTTAATTAATCTGCAAAAATATCCTCAAATGCTGATTCAAGAGCTGGTTCTGGACTGTTTTTCGCAAAATCAACTGCTTCTTCAATTTTTTGTTTCGAATTTTCTTCCAATTTAGTTAATTCTTCCTCAGTAGCAATCCCTTCTTCAATCAATCTATTTCTAAATTTAATGTTTGGATCTTTTGCCTTCCAAGAATCCACTTCTTCTTTTGTTCTATATTTTCCAGGATCTGAACTCGAGTGCCCAAACCATCTATATGTCACACTTTCAATTAAAACAGGACCTTTTCCTGCTCTTACATCATCCACTGCTTTTCTAAATTTTTCATAAACTGCCAAAACATCGTTTCCATCTTCAATAAAATATCCAGGAATTCCATAAGCTGCTGCTCTTTGATAAATATGTTCTACATTTGTAACTTTTTTAATATCTGTACTTATTCCATATCCATTATTAATTGAATAAAAAATAATTGGTACATTCCAAACTGATGCCAAATTCATTGCTTCATGAAAACTTCCTTCATTTGTAGCTCCATCTCCAAAACAACACATTACGATTTTTCCAGTATTCTTAACTTTTTGAGTATAAGCTGCTCCTACTGCCATTCCGTGTCCTCCACCAACAATTCCGTTAGCTCCTAAATTTCCACTTTCTAAATCGGCAATATGCATTGAACCACCTTTACCTTTACAAGTTCCTGTAGCTTTCCCCATAATTTCAGCCATCATTCCATTCAGATCAATTCCTTTAGCAATAACCTGTCCATGTCCTCTATGATTAGATGTGATAAAATCATCAGGATTCAACGCTGCAATCGCTCCAACATTCGCCGCTTCTTCTCCAACTGACAAATGCGTCATTCCTGGAACCATCCCTCTTTTCACAAGCTGATTCACCTTCAAATCAAAGTTTCTAATATCTAACATTGATTCATACATACTTAATAATTTATCTTTAGATATATTTTCCATTTTTTCCTCCATTCTTGATATTTTAACTTTTAAGTTTTTCTATAATTCTAAATATATACATATTCAGTATAAAGCTATTAATATTTTGCTATTCAAAATTCTTTATTTAATTTTATCATAATTTTATAATCATTACAATATATATTTATAACTAATTAATTTCAATATTAATATTAAACTTTCTTTAAAAGTAATATTTTATTTATTGATAAAAAATTTTTAATAAACTTATTATAACCAATAATTTTTAACTTTTCTATAAAAGATCTATTTTAAAACTGATAAAAAAAGGATTATTTCTTTAAAAAATAACTTAAATAGACTTAATTTAAAAAAATTTGACAATAAATAATAATTTTGATAACATCTATAGGTAGAATAAAAAATTGAGAAAGAAGGAGAGTATATGTCAAAAACTATAATTCCAAAAAATTATGATCCAAAATATGGAATCATGGAAACAGAAATTGCAATAAAAGCTGCAAAAGACTGTTTTGAGAGAGAACTTGCAAAAGCATTAGACTTAACAAGAATTTCGGCACCTATGTTTGTTAGAAAGTCTGTTGGGATTAATGATAATTTAAATGGCGTTGAACGTCCTGTGGCTTTTGAAATGAAAGAAATGCCAGATGTAACATTGGAAATTGTGCATTCACTTGCAAAATGGAAAAGAATTGCATTGAAGCAATATGGTGTTGAAAATGGGAAAGGTATTTATACAGATATGAATGCCATCAGAAGAGATGAAGATTTAGATAATATGCATTCAATTTACGTTGACCAATGGGACTGGGAAAAAGTTATTTCAAAAGAAGATAGAAATATTGACTTTTTAAAAGCAACTGTAAAAAAAATATATCAAGTCTTTTTAAATACAGAAAAAGAATTGACTGAAAAATTTGAAAAATTTGAAAAATTCTTGCCAAAAGAAGTTACTTTTATTACTTCACAAGAATTAGAAAATTTATATCCTGAATTAACTCCAAACGAAAGAGAAGACAAATTTGCAAAAGAACACAAGGCAATCTTCATTATGCAAATTGGAAAAGTGTTAAATTCTGGAAAAAGACACGATGGACGTGCCCCAGATTATGATGACTGGGAACTAAATGGAGATCTAATTATGTGGAATCCAGTTTTAGACAGATCATTAGAATTATCTTCAATGGGAATTCGTGTTGATAAAGACGCATTAGAACGTCAACTAAAAGAATTAAACCTAGAAGAAAGAAAAAATCTTGATTTCCATAAAATGCTTCTAAATGATGAATTACCATTAACAATCGGTGGAGGAATCGGACAATCAAGAATCTGTATGTTTTTATTGCAAAAAGCCCACATTGGTGAAGTTCAAGCTTCAGTATGGACACCTGAAATTGTAAAGACATGTAAGGAAAATGGAATTAACCTTTTATGGTACTAATATAAAAAACAAAAAAATAATATAAAAAAAGTGAAGAACTAAAATTAATTAGTAATTCACTTTTTTTATTATTTCCTGCTATTCCTCATTAAAATTTATTATATTCATAATTTTTATGGAAAAACCTGCAGGTTATGATTTTCTGCAGATTTTGAAGGTAAAAAATGGCAATTTGTTATCTATTTGTTAAAGATTATATACAAAATCATAACCATAACAATGAAAGTAACAACATCACTATTCATCATTACTATTCACCTCCCTCCATTTCAAGGTTGGGTAGCGAACCCAGAAATATTATAACATAAAAAAAATACCCCCTTCAACTAAGAAGAAGATATTTTTTTCGCTATTTTTTACCTTAAAATGGAGTATATCCATTACCTTTATAGGTTAATTATAGCATAAATTTTCTACTTTTTCAATCATACTAATTTTATTTTTTTATAAATTTATGATAAATCCAATCAACTATAATGGCAATCGCGTTATCTCCAGAAACATTAGCCGCTGTTCCAAAGCTATCCTGTGTTATGTAAAGTGCGATTAAGAGTGAAGCCATTGGGCTGCTTGAGGCAATTCCAACCATTCCTAAAAATGGAAGTGCAGACATTATTGCTCCTCCAGGTGCTCCAGGCGCAGCTACCATCGCTACTCCAAGTACCATTATAAACGGAAAAATTGTTGAAATTCCGTAGGACATACTGTGCATCATAAGTACAGTAACAACACAGCTTGTAATTGTAATAATACTTCCAGCCAAATGAATTGTGGCACATAAAGGAACTACAAATTCACGGATTTCAGGCGATGTTCCATTTCTTTTGGCACATTCGATATTTATTGGGATTGTAGCAGCTGAAGATTGTGTCCCAAGAGCTGTAAAATATCCAGGAATCTGATTTTTCATACAGACAAATGGATTTTTTCCTGAAAGCCCGCCAGCAAATATGAATAAACCTGCAGTATATAAAATATGCAAAATTATTACACAAATAAATACCTTTAAAAATATTGAAAGCGTTGCAAAAATTTGTCCGCTGTAAGTCATATTCATAAATGTTCCAAAAATATAGACAGGAAGCAATGGAATAATTGATGTGCTTAACAATTTTGTAATTATCTTTGAAAATTCTCGAAAAAGGTTATATGTAGTTTGCCCTTCTCCATTATTTCTAAGCCAGCTAATCGAAAGTCCCATTATGAATGCAAAAATAATTGCTGAAGTTACATCAAACATTGGTGCAACTGGAATGTCAAAATAAGCTGTCAAAAGATTCTTTTCAGGATGTTCCACCGTTGTAAACGAAGCAAAGTTAAGAATTTTTGGAAAAATACTAATTGCCATAAGATACGAAAGTGTACCTGCAACAATTGTAGAAAGATAAGCCAGTAAAGTCGTAATTCCAAGTAATTTTCCCGCTCCATGACGTAAATCTGAAATTCCAGTTACAACAAATCCAATAATCATAAATGGAATAATAAACGACAAATATTTACTAAATAACGACGAAAACGTGACAAAAATTCTTATAATCGGACTTGGTAAAACTAATCCAAGTAAAATACCAAGCACAATCGAAATAATCAAACGTGGCACAAGCCCTATTTTTTTCATAAAATTTTTCTCTCCTTATAAATTTTTACATAGCAAAACCAATCCCACAACCCAGCCTCAATATTATTAATTAACATATGGTAGTAACAATTACAATAATTCGTACAGATGTAACAATACTGGGATTAATCATAACTTTTGTAACTTCCCCGCATTACTCATTCTTGTAGGATATTTTTCCCCTAATATCCAAAGGTTTATGTTCACCTTAAAAATATCTACACCAAAAATCTTTTTATTTTCATAAATTACAATATTAAATACACTATTTTTTATTCTTCAACTAAGTCAATAGTCCAGTTTGCCTGTTGCAATTTTGTATCAGTTTCACGAATTTCTTTAGACAATTTATCCAGCTTTTTTTGCAATTCAGACACATTAACCGTACTAAAAACCTTTATTTCTGTCGTAGAATACAAATTCACCTTTTGACTTGCAATTTCAATAAATTCACGCAAAATTCCTGCTTTTTGTGAAAGAGTATCTTTTTTTGCGATTAACTCCACTAATGAAATTCCATCAACTTTTGAAAGTGTATTTGTTCTATTTATTTTTACTATTAAATCATTTAATTGAGAAATCAAATTTTCCAATTCAGCTAATAAAAATTCAGGATCTTCAGTAGGTTCTTCATTTTCCTGAACTTTAGCATTATTATTAAGTCTTACCTTTAATTGTGCAATTCTTTTTTGGATATCAGCACGCAAAATAAGAGCTTCAGCAATTTTCATTTATTTATCCTCCTATTTTTTATTTTTACATATCTAAAGTATAATAGAAAAAACAGAAAATGTAAAGAATATTTTTCCTTTACAAGATTATTTTTATAAATCATATTGCTTTTTACGATAAATATATGTAAAATAATTGTATCAAAAAAATAATAAACTTATTTAAAATATATTAGTTTAGAATTTAACAAAATTACTTTAAGATCAAACTTAAAAATTACGGTTATTTTGTTTAGTAATATAAAATTCTAATATTTATAAAAAAACTACTTTTTATGAAAGGATTTAATAAATGAAAAAAAATATACTATTAATTTTATTTGCTATTTTAGCTTTTTCACTTGCATTAATTATTACAAGTCCTAATTTTAAAGATTTTAGAAATAAATTTATGAATTTAGAAAAAATATTGAGAAACAAAAAAATAGATATTTCTAAGAATAGAAATGATGAAAAGAATAAAAAAGATGAAAAATCAGAATTTACAATTATTGGTGTAGGAGATATAATGCTTGGCTCAAATTACCCTTTTGAATATCTGCTTCCTAAAAATGATGTCAATATTCTTCAAAATACACAAAATATACTAAAAAATGCTGACATAACCGCAGGAAATCTGGAAGGAACACTATTTGATACAAGCGGAACTCCCAAAAACTGTAATAATCCAAATGTTTGCTATGTCTTTCGTATGCCTTCAAGATATGGAACATATTTAAAACAGGCTGGATTCGACTATTTGAGCATTGCCAATAATCACAGTAATGATTTTGGAGAAATCGGAGTTAAGAAAACTATTAAAAATCTTGATAATTTAGGAATAAAATATTCTGGAATTAAAGATATTGCTGAAAGCGCAATTTTTGAAAAAAATGGAAAAAAATTTGGATTTATTTCATTTTCTCCAAATTCAGCTACTGTAAAACTAAATGACTATAATTATGCAAAAAAACTTATTTCTGAATTAAAATCAAAAGTTGATATTGTAATTGTTATGTTTCACGGTGGAGCTGAAGGTGCTAATGCTGAACACATTACTAAAAAACATGAAATTTTTCATGGCGAGGATAGAGGAAATGTTTATGAGTTTGCCCATTTTGCCATAGACAATGGAGCCGATATAATCTTTGGGCAAGGCCCTCATGTCACAAGAGCAGTTGAGCTTTATAAAAATAAATTTATCTCTTATAGTGCAGGAAACTTTGCAACTTTTGGAAAAATAAATATTTCTGGTTCAATGGGAATTGCACCTATTTTTAAAATTAAAATAAATAATAAAGGAGACTTTATTTCTGGAGAAATTATTCCAGTAAGACAAACTTACAAAAGTTTAGGTCCTTTTATAGATTCAGAAAAATTAGCAATAAAAAAGATAATTTACTTGAATAAATCTGACTTTCCAAATGGAAATGGGCTTTCTATCAGCGAAGAAGGAAAAATTACTAAGACTAATAATCTAAATTAAAAACTTTTTCTTTTATTTTTCACAAATTTAAAAAATATAGCTAGAAATCAGGATGTTTTTATCCTGATTTTATTTAAAACCACATAAATTCAATGACAATTTATATTAAATCTCATTTAAAAATAGTATACCATTCAAAAATTATTAAACATTCGCTATTTAAACGAGAAACAGCATAATACATTATTTTCTCTTTAGTCTGATAATCTCTCTCTCATTCTCATCCATTCTATTCCCCAGCTTTTCATTTTCCCACTCTAACCTTTCCAATTTTTTCCTATTTTCAATTTCCTCATCCTTAATATTCCTTCGTTCCACAATCACATTATTCCCAATTTTATCATCAGGATTCCCAATAATTTCCATTCCTTCTCCAATATCTATTCCAAAAATTTCAATCTTCTCTCCATTATCCATCCCAATAAACACTTTCTTTTCTTTAACCAAATTATTTTTATCAATTAAATAAATATAGCTTTTCTGATTTTTAAAAATAACAGCCTTTTTTGGAACAGCCAGAATATTCTCTTTTTTCTTATAAATCACACGAATATCCACTTGCTCGTTTAAAAACAGATCCTTAAATAAAGTTGGTAAAAACTCAAACACATTCATATCCCCAATTTTATTAATCTTAAATAATTCTGCTTCAATAACCTTTTTTTCAGAAAATAAATCTGAATTCTCTTTTATTTTATCCTTATCTTGCAAAATTTCCTTATTTTTATCATTTTTCATTTCAATTAATTCTTCAAGTATTTTTTCTTCTCCAATTTTTTTATTTTCTCTCCTAAAAATACTAATTTTGGCAACATTTCCAATATTTAGATTTTTAACTTTCTCACTTTTCACGTTTTCACTAACTATTTTTAAATCTTCCCTTTTGGAAAGAATCAAAATAGGCTCATTTTTGTTTGTAATTCCACCTTTCACTGCATTAATTTTCACAATGTAAGCATCAAATGGACTTCTTACACTTCTCTGAACCAATCTTGTATTTCTCATTTCATCTTTAATTTCAATTTCCAATCCTGATATTTCTCCACGTAATTCCTGAATTTTCTGACTAACATCAGATCCCAATTCCCTTTGTTTTTCCAAATTTCGTAATTCCCGATTTTTAATCACTAATAACGTACGTTTTTCATTCAATCCATTTTTCTGATAATCGCTAAATTTCACTATTACATCGCCCTTTTTTACAAAATCTCCAGCCTTGTAGTAAACATCATCAACGGATAAATTCACATCTAGTCCAATTTTAGTAACATTATTTGCAACAACAGTTCCTTTCATATCCACAAAAAATTCAAGATTTTCAAGTGTTATTTTTTCAATAACATATTTCTGATTAATTTTGGGAGTACAGAATTTTATCATAAAAAGAATGATAAAAATAAAAATTGCGGGCATTATCCAAATTATTTCATCTTTTTTTCTCAATATTCTCTTCCTTTTTAGTGGTTTCCGTCAAAATAGGAATTTTCACTTAAATTATCTTCATAAGGAGAATATTCCTTTCGTCCAAGATAAAGCTGATCCGATTTCCTTTGAATTGGAACGACAAAAAATCCCCAGTTGTTTAAATCAGTATAAATAAAAAATCTTACTGTGTTGTTTTGAATTGTATCGGTATCATTTTGAGAAATTATATTTGTAAATTCAGGCAAAATTTCCTGTGCATCCATTTCTTCATAATTATCCTCATTTTTATAGATCATCTCTTTTTTCAATTCGCCTTCTGCAGTATAAACATAAATTTTTAGTTCTTCAGCAGAAATCTTTTTATCAATCTGTCCAATTAGAATATCAGCCTTTCGTGAAGTCTGTATCATTTCCACTTTTTCCCCATCGTATTTTTCCACCCACACAGAATACGGCACAAGCGGAACTTCATTCACAATTTCCACATCTATATGCCCAAAACGCTTATAATCCAGATATTTTATAGCTCCATCCAGACAGTTCAGTTTCAGCTCGTAATCATCACGATGGCTCAGTTCCTTGTATTCAATCATCTTTCCCGGCACAAATTCCTTTAGTACTTCCTGAAATGTACTGATTTTCGTTGACTGCCCACTTAATTTTATTAATGAATACTCAAAAAGCAGCCCTTCCTTGTAATACGTATTCAAAAATTTTCTGAGCATTCCGTAAATATCAGCTTTTACGATTTTTTCAATTTCTTTTATCGTAAAAATATGTCTTGGATAATCTGTTATTGTGGTAAATATTCCATTTTCATAAGTATGAATTTTCCAGCTTTTTAACTGCGTTATATGAATATCATTCCGTTTTTCATAATTTCTAGGTACATCAAAACGTGTCCGCAGTCTTCCATCGGATGTAAAAAATTCCTTTTTAAGATTTTCAGCTGCTTCCCATAACATATAAAAGTTATTCCGTATTTTCTGATACTCTTCACTCATTTTATTCTCAAACTGCGAATATTTTGTGGGAATTACATTTTCATACTTTTCATATTCCAAATTCATATTTTCAAAAATCTTCTCAACACCGCTGTCATCAATTACCTTGTAAATTATATCGTTATCATATTTTATCAAATCATTAATAGAAACGACCCTATTTTCAGAATATTTTGCCCCAAGCACAATTTTCAAAAACTGCATAATCCTGTAAGTCAAGTCATTTCCACCAAAATTCTCATCCCCGTTTTCAAAGCTTGTCCTTATATCTAGATAATATGAAATTTTGTCCTTGCTAATCACATACTTGCAAGCCGCCAAATCCGTCGTTCCGCCACCACAATCAATAATTAATGCACTATATTCTTCATTCTCCTTATATCTCTCTTTCCTTATCTGTATCTCAATTGTATTATACAACACTGCAATCGCTTCATCCATCGCATTTTCACGAATAATCTCATATTCATAATTTTTTTCACTTGAAATTATATTTTTTTCAGAAATTTCAGAATTCTGATTTTTATTAAATTTATTTTCCACCATGAAAATTTCCTGAAACATCGTCAAAAACTGCTCCTTTAATTTTACAGGACTTGAAGCATGAATTTTTTTAAATTTGCATTTAAACATGTATTCAGCACGATTTACAACATATTTTAAGTACGCCTTTATTATATCCTTTCTTTTCACATACAGAATATTTCCAAACTCATCATTAATTTTCTCAAGTTTATTATGCTCATGAACCCACCTTTTCAAGCTGTAAAAAATCGAGCCATTGACAATATAGTCATTTCTCTCCAACTTTCTTATCACATCATACCCAAATGAATACTTAATATTATTAGCATCGCTGCAATCATCAACATAAACTAATGTTGGAAAAATCTCACGGTAACGTCTCTCTCCATCGTCAAATTTTACATAATTTATAGCATCTATCACGACATTTCCATTCAAAATATCATTAGTAGGCAAATCCTTCACATAATTTTTATCCAGATATGCCCCAAGAGCCGTATTTACTGTCCCAAAATCAATACAAAGTGGCGTATTCGTAGTTTCCAGATTTTTCACAACAAAATTTTCAATTTCAACTTTGTAATAATCCATCTGGTATGGGTAAAGTGGTGTCGTTTCATCTTCTTTTAAATTATAAAACTTATGAATAAATTTTAAGTCATTTTCCTTGAAAAATAAAAAAGAGAACTTATTATTTCTTAAAGTTTCAACTCTAAAAAATTCCTTTTTACTAATTAGAAAATACTTATTCCTGCTATTCAAATCCTTTTCCAGCTGGAAAATCCCACACAGGTAATTATTTGCATTTATAAGAAAAACATTTGCACTGCTCACATTTTCAGGAATTTCAATTTTATAATTGTCTTCCCTCATCAAATCAAGCTCCTTGTATAAAATAATCTTGTGTGGCACTCGTATCTTATTCTCGTGATGAATTCTCTCGCCAAGTTTATTATCAAAAAGTTCCTGAACATTCACAAGCCCGTTTTTATTATACTTGTCAATACAGTAATTTTCCTTGACTCCCCTATATTTCATCAAAAGTGAGATAAGCTCCTCTCTCGTGGGCGTTTCCACATGTACATTTACCAAATGTTCCTCAATTGCAATCTGATACATCTCATAGTAAGATTTTCTTCGCAATTCCTCTTCATAAAATAATCTCATTTTTACCTTGTCCCCTTTTGTCATTAATAATGAATATTTTCTTTAAATTCAAGTTTTAGTTTTGATTTATTAATTTAAAATCCAAATAAAAAGCTATAAACATAGATTTTATTGAAATTTCTCTAGCTTGTTATAAAATCAAATCTATTAAAAAGCTTTTATTTTAAGCAAAAATTTTTCTCAATTTTTCAATCATTTCCCTAACACTTCCAAACCTTTTCTGCCTGTCAAACTCCAGCCCCTTTTTTATAACTTCTTCCACTTCCTTAAATATCTCAATCTTCTCAAATCCCAAAATAACTTCCCTGCCAAACTCCAGTTCAGCCTTATAGAACCTCTTAATCGCCCCATCCACTTTCACTCCACAAAGCATAAAATATAAAAGTGCCCCAAGTGAATAAACATCGGTTCTTTCATCAATCTCAACTTTTTCTGAACAAATCTCAATCGGCGAATACCCATCTGAAACCTTAACAAACTCAACCTTTTCCTTCTTTTTTAAGCTCGCTCCAAAATCAATAATTCTGATATTTCCCCTAATATCAATCAAAATATTTGAAGGCTTCAAATCACAATGAATAATTCCCTTTTTATGAATTTTACAAACTACTTCGGCAATTTTAAAAAATATTTCCAAAATATGATTTATCCTCAATTTTCCATTTTTTATCCGATTTTCCAAAATATATTTTTTCAAGGTAACTCCACAAAAATATTCAGTAACAATATAATTTGTTCCATTTTCACTAAAAAAATCCACAAATTTAATAACATCATCCACAAATTTCCGTTTTCTTCTTTTAGATTTTTTCAAAAATTTCTCCAAAATACATTTTTCTTTCCAAAAACATTCTTTCAAATTTTCAAAATCTTTCTTGTACTTTTCAGTAAAAACCTCTTTACTATTTCTCATAACAATTTCTGAAGGATAACATTCCTTAATAATTACTTTTTCCCCTTGTCTATCTTCACACATATAAATATTGGAAAAATCACTTTTAGCTACATAATTTAAAATTTTATACTTTCTATTCAATATTGTTCCCTTTAACAAAAAATCCATTCTTATTTTCCCTTTTAAATTCTCTATTTTTCACAAAATTATTCCCATTTCTATCACGCCCAAGAACTTCCCAATTTTGCTCAATTTCCTTTTCAAGTTGTGAAATTCCATTACTTTTTACCTTATAATTTTTCTTAAAATTTCTATTATCTGCATTCAGATTTTTTCTATTATATTTTTTATTTTTAGAAACTTTCTTTTTTATTCTTGAATTATTTAATTTTTTATCACCTTTCTCCTTGCTTTTTGTAATATTTTGAGTAATTTCCAAATTTTTTGCATGATTCTTTTCTATTTCTTTATTCCCTGTTTCCACATTTTGATTTTCAACTGCATTTTCATTTTCAGCAGTTTTCTTAACTTCAACTTTAACATTTGCCAAATTTCCCTGTTCAATTTTATTATTTTCTATTTCTGCTTTTACATATAAATTATTTTCCAATAAATTTGATTTTTCACTAATCTTCTTAGCCATTACATTTTTGACATTTTCGTTTTTCCTGTTTTCAAAATTACCTTTTTGAATATTTTTTCCCACAGAAACAAGCATAAATGCAAACATTGCCGATAAAAATATATATTTTACAGTCATTTCCCGCTTTTGATTTTTCTTACTAACTTCACTTTCTAATAATTCATAATTCTTTTCCACTTCAATATCTTCAACAAAAATCGACAAAAATGGTATCACTTTACCCAATTTTTTCTCAGCAAGTTTTATCTGTTCGCTTAAACTTTGCTCAATATTTTCTTTACTTTTCTTGTCAACATACACTTCCTCAATTTCACTCTCATTAACAACTTTCCAAAATTCAGGACTCCCAGCCAGCAAATAATCATGTTTTTTCAGTCTTATTTTTTTGAATTGCTCTCCACTTATCTTTTCCACAATTCTATTTTCCCTATACAAAACAAATTCAGTTTTCCCCATATTTCCAACAATCATATTATTTTTTTCAATAATAACAACAATTTGCGAATAAAAATTTTTTAAATCAAAATTTTTTTCATTATCTTTTTCAATTTTAAGTAATTTACTTTTTTCAAAAATTACTTTATCTTTGGAAGATTGAATCATTTTTTTCATATTTTCAATTGAAAAACTACTATTTTCCAAATACTTTTCAATAATTTTATAAACTCCAATTTTTGCCAAATTTTTTCTTTTAATATTCTTTTTAATTTTTTTACTTCTAATGTCATTATTCTCTATTTTTTGATTTATCTCTATATCTTCTTGAACATATATTTTTTCCTCAAAATCAGCAATACACCAAATCCCTCTGTTCCCATTTGGAATATATGCCGAATATGTATTTTTTTCGGCAATTTGTGCATATTCCTTAAAAAAGAAAGTATTTAATTTTATATTTTTTATCATTTTTTCCCTCCTATCTTAAAAAATTTTCCAAAATTGCCACCATTTTTTATTTGCTTTTTTCTCAGCCTTTTTCAGCTTTTTCTCAATTTCGGCTATTTCATTTTGTTTTGTGCCGCTTTTTTCCAATTTTTCCTTTGCCTGTGTAAGTTTTTCAACAGCATCCTTCCATCTTTTATTTTTAAGATCTTCTTCTCCATTTTTCTTCAGCAAATACCCTTCAATTTTCTCAATTTTCTTATTTAAACCTTCAATTTTAGCCACTTGATTGCCAAAATTTCCATCTGTATTTACCTCTTCCAAAATCTTCTTAGTTTCTTCATACTTTGCTATACTTTCCTCAAATTTTTCATCTATCGCCAGTTGATCCGCTTGCATTTCCAGATTTAAGGCATTTTCTATTTTTCTTGATATTTCTTCCCGTTTTTGCCTTTCCTGCTCCATTTGCTCCTGTTGTACCTTTATTTCCATTTCTTTTGCTTGCAGTTGCTGTTGCAGCTGAATTTCCTGCTGTTTTAGCTTTTCTGAATATTCTGTTTCTTGTGATTTTAATTTTTCTGAATATTCCAATTTCTGTGCCTTCAATTTTTCAACATTTTGGCTTTCAAATTTGATAAATTCCTGTGCCTGATTTATATACTTTCCAACAATATTCACATTATTTGTATCCTTCATTTTTTGATAAATATTTTTAGCCTGTGTTAAAATGCTTATTGCTTGAGCTGGATTGTTAGCTGTTATTTGAGAAAGTCCTTCTTGCACAAGATTATTAGCAGTTTGTAAATCAGCATTTTGCTGAGAATTAAGCTCCTGTATTTTATTGTCAACCTCTCCCACTTTTACAGTATCCCCAAGCACCTGGTACATTTGTCGTGCCTGATAATATGCCTCCCTAGAAGAATTAATATTGCTCTGTGCCAATGAATCTCCCTTATTTTCTGCAAGCATTGCCCCATTATATGCAGTTTTTTCCTTATCCGATATTTCCTCTATCTTTTTCTCGATTTGTGAAACATAATCCGCTTTACCATTTGCTAGATATATATCCATCGCATTTTTATAACTAACTTTCGCCAAATTAAAACTTCCTTCATTAACCGCATTATCTCCAGCCATTTCCAAAGCCTTCGCCTCCTTCAACTTCACAGCCGAATTTATACGTGAATCCAACGTTGTCAAAATCTCTTCTGTATTCAATTCATCACGTTTATAAGTATTATCGTTCAGATTATATTTAGCCTGCTGATATTTCACATTCGCCTCATCATAATTTCCATTATTAAATAGTTCATTTCCTTCATCAATATCTGTAAATGCCTCTTTAATTTTTTCGATTTCTCCAATTTTTTTATTTATCTCATCAATTTTTTTATCTGCATCATTCCTTTTTTTCTCGGCATTTGTAAAAAACCCAATAATCCCCCTGCTTTTCGGTTTTAATTTCTCATATTCTCCAATTTCCAATTTCAAATCATCAATTGAATTATTAAAGTTCTTTTTCAAAATTTCCTCATCTGCTAGCTTTTCATATTGCGTTGCCGCCTGTAAAATTCCATTTCTTCTTTTTACATTCCAAATTACAATAAATAAAATAATCACAACAACAATCATTATTATCAATAATATTTTTTTTATAATTTTACTTCTATCCTTTTCCATCGGCTCTGGACTCGCCACCGCCTGAACTTCCACCTGTGCAATCGTATAATTTTCAATATTGTCCCTAAGCGAAGCAAGTATCCTTTTTTCCAATGAATTTAGCCATTGCTTTTTATCCTCAAATCTGGACAAATCATTTTCCATATCGTGTTCATCAATATTTTCCCAAAATCCCACAGTTGTCAAGCAAAAAATATCTTTTTCCATAAGCTCCACAGGGCTTCTTATAATATTGGGATTAATTTTCCCAAAATCTCCAATTGCCTGCAGTAAATCATTCCTTTGTCTATGGAATCTTATATCCGATACATTTAACGCTTCTTCATCCACCAAAAGCTGTGCTATCGTATCATCTTTACTTTGGGAAACAATATATCCACCTCTAATATGGTAAAATCTTGTATTCCCAACATTTCCATATAAAATTGAATTATAATTGCTTATAACGATTAAAAGAGAAGTGTGCATAAGAGAATATTTTTGGGCTTCCTCCTGTTTTTCTTTAACTTTCAAATTGGCATAATCCATCATTTCCTTAATAACATCATAATTAAATCGTGGACATAGCATAAAATATTCAATTACAGATTCTACAGCAATCCTTGCCGCAACTTTTGCTCCTTCTTCCTCATCAAATCCATCTGCCACAGCCCAAATTGCATAATTATCCAGCAAAACATATCCAAAATAATCACTATTTTCAGTCTTCGTTCCAGCCTCGCTTAAAAATTCCGTAATAAATTTTGCCTCATCCTTCCTCATCTTCCCATTTCTCCCTTTAATTTCATTAAATTTATTATTTCTACAACTATAAAAAAATTTTTAATTTTTTCTTATCTTAACAAGAATTCTTAACCCCTTGCTATAACAACTATCCAACCTTTATCCTCACTATCTTATCTTTATTTATAATTCTTTAATTTCATTAAATTATAAATTTTCCTCATAATCTTCAATTTTTACTTCTAAATCTCCATTTCTACTATTTCTATTCACAAAATTTATATTTTCATCTATTTTTTTATTATCTAAATTTTTTTCATATTTTCTTTTCACATTCTCATCTCTAGCCTTTTCTTTCTCCCAATCAAAATAATCCCCACAAAGATTTACAAACACAAATTTACTTTCTCCCATTTCCACAACCGAATAAGCTCTCAATTCCACTGTATTATAAACAGCCTCTCCATTTAAATAAATCAATCCATTGGAATCTCCAGGAGTTAGCATAAACTTTCGCTGTTTTGGATTATAACTTATTGAACAATGGTTTTTTCTAGAAATCATAGTATCTCCTAAAATTTGAATATCCATATTTTCTCCACGCCCAATGAAGTTCCGCTCACTCACAATTCTGTAATCCTTCCCCTTGTCATGTCCTTCAATACACGTAAGCCACCCAACAACAGGATCTACAGTGCTATCCTTTGACCAGTAGGCAGTAGTTCTATCTTCATCTTCCATTTGCTCAACTAAATTAATTTTATCATCTTGAACTTCCGTTTCCAATCCTTCCGATTTACAGTAGGGACACGAACTGTATCTTGAAACATCGTATATATGCCCATTTTTACATCTATCTAATTTCATTTTAAAATATTCCTCCATTTTTTATTTTATCTATTTATAAAATTCTGTAATACTAAGCTTCACTAAAAAACATAAATTTTACTTTTTTTATCTAACAAAAATTTTAATTCTTTGCTCTCACAAATATTATTTATTAATTTTTACAAATTTTACTCTTGTAATTTCCCTTTTTTATTTTAATAATATTTTTGTAGTTGCCAAATAAATAATATCACCTGATTCTACTTTTACAGGTATATTTTTTTTTAGTTTCATTTTCCGCTTATCCAGACTTTTTTCAATTCCACTCCCATTTTGTGAGCCTAAATCCTCATAGTACCAAATTCCATTAACACGATTTAAAATACCATGAGCCCTACTAACTAAATTAGAATAAATCCCCTCACTTACATCAATATCCACCCGATTTCTAGGCGATTGTTTTCCAATTAAAAGTGAAGTTGCCCTTCCAACTTTCCATATTTTCATGTCATAATCTTCTGAATCCTTCAAAAATATATGCTCAATCTGATTTTTCTCTAAATCCTCTATTTCCTTTACTCTTTCTAAAAAAACATTATGTTCCCTTTCTCTATCATTTTTTATATTTTTAATTTCCTCTTGAACTTCCACCTTTTCAAAAAATCTTTCCAAAATAAGCAAATAAAGTGTAACTCCAATATAAATAAAAATCGAAAAATAAAGACTTTTTGTAGAATATCCCGAAAAATGTACAAAAATAAATGTAAATATCAAAATCAGAATTATTAAAATATTTTTCACATTAAAAAATTTATAAGCTTTTTGGCTTCTCGCATTTAATTTCCGTTTTTCATATTTTCTAATTCCCTTATCCACTCCTAAACCATTTTTTTCACTTCTATTTTCTCCATTTTCCTTCATTCGTACAACACTTTTAAGTCTTTCCAGCCGATAAATACTGCCTCGTCCAAACGGCTGTCTAAAAATACTTCTAAAATTTGACAACAATCTTCTAATTCCCCATAACATTTCCTTTTTTCCTTCCCTCAATTTATCTTTTTTATAGTAAAACTGCCTTAAAACTGAACTCAAAAACTATGACTATTTTACTTAAAACATAAATTTATATAATTTTCAACAATTTGATTTTAAACAGGTTCGATTATTTTTTTAAAATAATATTCTATTTATTATCAGAAACCCTAAATTTCTTATAAAAATTTATAAAGTTACCTAAAATTATCATTATTTTTTTTCTTTACATCAAAAAACTGATCAAACCTACTCTTAATATTCTCTTTTTCCGACCTTGCCCTTTTCTCTCCCATTTTATCCATCCTAAAACTATTTTCAAACATTCCTTTCATTTCCTTAGCACTTTTAAAAAAATCCCTTCCGAAAGTAAAATCGTTTTGAGAAAATTCATCCTTGACATTTTCCTTTTTATTCTTATTTCTTCTTTGACTCTGAACATTTTTTCTTTTACAGTCATACTCTTCCCTTTTCTTTTCATCCCCAAGAACCTCATAAGCCTCTGTTACCTCCCGAAATTTTTTAGTAGCATTTTCATCCCCCGAATTCCTGTCTGGATGATATTTCATCGCCAATTTCCTATATTTTTTCTTTATTTCTGAAATATCAGCATTTTCAGACACACCTAATAATTCATAATAATTCATTTTTCTTCCTTTTTTATTAATTAATATTTAATGTTTATTAAATAATACTATATTTTTATATTTTTGTCAATATATTTTTAATTAAATTTTAAAATAAATAATTCAAAATTTCACAAAAAAGTCATAAATTTTACATATTTTTGTCAAAATTAAATGATATTATATATTTGTTCAAGAAAAGATATGAACAAAATAAAAAAATAAAGATAGATCTGAATGGGGATGATTAATATGAATATGAAAAATACTTTTAAAAAAATGGTTGCAATTTTGGGAATTACAGGAATATCAATAGTATCTCTCGCTATGCCGCCCAAGCCCAAAAATCCAAAGCCGAAACCAATGATCGTTCAACCAGAAAGAAAAAAAACTAATAAAATACTAGAAAAGAAACGAACTGTAAATTTTCAAGAAAAAAGAAATAATAAAAAGACTATGGTAAAAAAACATGGTAAATAATTAATACTAAATCTATTTCCTGATTTTATAAACTGAACTCAAAAATTATGACTATTTTACTCAAACCCTAAATTTATATAATTTTTAGCAGTTTAATCTTAAATAGGGTTCACTATAAATGATAAGATTAGAAAGATTTTTTTAGCAAAAAAATATGTACCTAAAAACTTAATTTTAAAGTAAAAAGTTTAAAGGTACATTTTTTATATATCATATTTATTTGTAAAAATAAAAGGACTAACATTTTTACAAAACTATTTTTTATTTTGAATCTTTTGCAAAACTATTTTTATAGCCTCGCTAATATCCTTTAATTGAGCCAATTCACTATCTTTTATCCATTTGGAAATATCAGTATTTGTATATCCTAAAGATTCTAAGGCTAATTTTAGATCTTCCTTCATTAGTGAAATTTTAGGATCAAAAGATTCTGAAGTTATCAGTTTTCCGTTCGATAGATTGCTAGTTTCTTCAAGCATTTCCGATATATCTATTTTTTTTACTTTATCCTTCAGATCCAGTATTATTTTTTGAGCCTTTTTTATTCCAAGCCCTGGAACTCTTGTAAAAATTTTAGACTCATCTTCCGTAACAATTTCAATAATTTCCCTCATATTAAAAGTCGATAATATTGCAATCGCAAGTTTTGGACCTACTCCACTTATACTTATCAAAGCCTTAAAAAGTTCCCTTTCATTTTGCGTTTTAAATCCATAAAGGGAAATATCATCTTCCTTCACATTTGTAAAAATATATAATTTTTCATCATTCCCAATATTACCTATTTTTTCAAATGTTTTCAATGATATATGAATTTTATATGCCAATCCGTTTATTTCCAAAGCAACATAATCTATTTTCTTTACTGCTAACTTTCCTAAAATATATTCAAACATCTATGCCCTTTCTTTATTATATTTTATTTATGATAAAGTTTTTTTATTTGAAATAATATAAAATTTTACTCTAACATTAATTTATAATTTTACCAATTCAACTTTTGGAATATCTTCCTCCAAAAACATAATTCCAATTTCCTTAAATTTTTCCTGCCCATCTGTCACATAATATTTTACTTCTTCATCTTTTTTCGCATCATTTTTTAAAAATTCATTTTGCTCCAAAATTTCCTTTAAATCTAAAGCTGTTTCCTTGGCTGGATCTACTATTTTTATATCTGGATAAATTTTACTTATGGCATCTTTTAACAAAGGATAATGAGTACATCCCAATATCAAAGTATCTACTTTCCCCTTAAAATCATCAAGATATGTTTTTATTATCTGATTTACCAGCTTTCCACTTAAAATTCCTTCTTCCACCGCTGGAACAAAAAGTGGGCAAGCTTTTTGAAGCACTTCCACTTTTTTATTAAAAAGTTTTATTTCCTCTTCATATTTTCCAGATTGTATAGTCGCCTTCGTTCCGATTACACCGATTTTACCACTTTTTGTTGCTTCTATTGCCGTTCTCGCCCCAGCTTCAATTACTCCAATAATCGGAATCTTAAAAGTTTCCTTCAATTCCTTTAATGCAAGTGCAGTGGCTGTATTACAAGCTACTACAATAGCACTCACATTTTTTTCCAGCAAAAATTCAACGATTTCCTTTGAATATCTTATAATCAGCTCTTTTGTCTTTTCTCCATACGGAACTCTTGCCGTATCTCCAAGATAATATATTTTTTCATCTGGCAAAACTTTTCTAATTTCCTTTAATACAGTAAGCCCTCCGATTCCCGAATCAAATACTCCGATAGACATGTTATTTTCCTTTCTGTTATTTATTTTTTATTTTTATAAAATAAAATTGAGCCGTTATAAAAACAGCTCTTTTTTATTATTTCATAATCAATTCTCCACTATAAGTCAACGTTCCGTCGGTTGCAATATAAGTTCCAACAATTTTTCCCCTGCTATTTTTGTTCACTCCTGAATTTAAATTTACCGTATAAGTCAAATTTGGTCGTTGAGTCGCTGTTATTTCCACATCTTTTGTAGGATACAAGTTATATTTTTTTTCACCTATTTCTGCTACTGCCACTATATCATTTTTACTTATAATTTTCATTTTCTTTGCTGAATTATTATTATTATTTTTACCAAAAATTGAATTAAAGAATTGCTCTATTTTATTTCCCTTTTGAGCATTATTATTTTCAGCATTATTGTTATTAAATTCATTGCCGTTATTGTTACTATTTCTATTACTATTTTGATTATTGTTGTAATTACGTCTATTCTTATTGCTATTATCACCTGCATAAGCATAACTATTTCCACCATTTTTCTTTGCATAGCCATTTATATAGTAATCATTTATTTCTCTTGCTCCAATTGCATTTCTATCCTTCGCATGATTTGAACCTAAAATAACAGCTATCATTCTATCATCACCTCTACTTGCAGTCAATACGATATTTGAACCTGCGGCATCGTGATAACCTGTCTTTAATCCATCTACTCCTTGCACATTTCCCAAAAGAGTATTTGTAGAAGTCACTTTTGTATTTCCATTGTCAATGTATTCTACTTTATTTTTTGAAAAATTTAAATATTCACTATAATCTTTTAGTGTTATTTGAGCCAATTTATACAAATCACGTGCATTTCCTTGATCCATGCAAGAACCTGTATAACTAGGCGGCAACCCATTTGGAGAACAATATCTAAGTGAATCTAACCCATAACTTTTTGCTTTTTCGTTCATCGAATGTACAAAACTCGGTACATCTCCTCCCACATATTCAGCAAGTGCATAAGCAGCATTATTTGATGATTTGATAATTGTTGCCTTTAATAAATCCCTTACCGTATACTGTTTCCCAGCTGTTAATTTCACCCCGTAAGGAACTGAAGCAGCCTTTGACGAAATTGTTACTTTATCATCATAGGAAATTTGCCCTGTCTTTATTTTATCTAATGTCAATATTGATGTCATAATTTTCGTAACTGATGCCAAAGGTCGAACAGCTAAACTATTATCTTCCTTTATAATATTTCCATTTACATCTCCAATTAACAGTGCCTTATAATCATGGTAGTTTTCACCATCAGCAAATGAAAATGCCGATATAGCCAAAAATGCCATAGACAACACCATTTTTTTACTTTTAATGCCAATTTTTACTTTTTTTCTCATTTCCTTTTCTTTCCTCTTTCTATATCTAATAATTTTTCTAAAGAATATTATATCATAATTCCATTACAACATCAAACTTATTTTCAACTTATTTTATCATTACAGACACATACCTCTCAAAAAGTATTATTAATATTTCTTTAAATCTAACTAGATTAAATATTATATAATATATTATTTTTAACAATAAAAGAAAAAGAGGCATCAGCCCCTTTTAAAATTATCAAATATACCAATGATATACTAAAATATAAATTTGATTTTCTTATAAAAAATAAAAACTATTTAAAATTGTTGACGATAAGAAGCACCGCCATATCTTAATGTTGCTACATTTCTATCTCCATTTTTACTCCAAGATATTGGTATATCTATTGTCCCTTTATTTACATTTACTCTAACTGATGAAGGCAGATTTTCTCCATCTTCTGGAACATAAATATTACTTGCTGCCCTTACTAGCATTTCGTGAGCCGATTCTGTCGGAACGCTTACACTAAAGGTTCTTTCTGCAGTATCTACTCCAGCCTTTGCAGTTGCAGTCAATGTTGCACCTTTACTTCCGCCACCGTAAAACTGCTTATTAACTCTTCCAGATACTGAATATAAGCTTGAATTTGAAGAATGCCATCTTATTGTAACTGGAACTCCGTTTGAGGCAGTCATTGATTTCGGAAGATGTCCTCCTTCAGAAACTGACAACTTGCCTATTACTTCTTGAACCGCTGCAGAATTTCTAGGATCTGATTTTCCTTGAATTTCGTTACTTCCGTTATTATCACCATTATTCTGAACTTCATACCGCATTTGAATATTTCCTTCATTTTCAAGAATTTTTTTATCCATGTCATATATTGCACTTTTAGATGAAATTTGATTTTTACCTTGGTAAGTTACTACATTTCCATTTAATTTTATTTTTTTATCCTTTAGATAAATTATAGCCTTGTCAGCACTTGTATTAATCGCTCTAAACTGTGGCAATGTACTTACGATTTTTATGTTATTTCTAGCATATCCTTCCTGCTTATTCATATCCATATACAAATAATTTGCAGTCATCTTAGTGTTATTTTTAAAGTCAACCATAACCTTATCCCTTGCAAGTATAAGGTTTCTTCTTGAATCCATTTCATTATATTGAGAATCTAATGTAATATCCTTATAGGTCATGTGAACATTCTCTTTAATCTCACTACGTGTAATACTCATATTGCTTCCATTTTTATGAGAAACAAAATAAACTTTTGCTGTATTTCCAATAAAATGGACTGCTTCTGATTCTACAAGTGGTCTTGGATCATTTACCAGATCTTTTACATTTCCACGAATCTTACCTTTAACATGCCCGTCAAATCTAAATTCCTTTTTCTCAAAACTTCCCTGTCCAATATCAGATGAAATTTTATCCCCTTGAATACTTGTCATTTCCATTTTATTTGCAAAAATATCTTTTGAAATTGTATTCATTTTTCCATTTGCACCATGAACATTAAAGTTTTGTTTTTTTACATTAAAAGGTCCATTCATAGTAGCATTTCCTGTAGGAAAAACATACACAAGCCCTGTTCCATCCATTTTATAATCATCGTAATTAGCAGTATAATAATCACTTGTTGTCATAGTGTGTGTTTTCAAATCATAAACTCCACTTCTATAAGTTCCTGTCGTTCTTCTCGGCAAATAATTATACGTACCATTTCCATCACCAGTTATTATATTGGCAATTTTATCATAAAAGACATGATCTCCTGTAATTATCATAGTTTTTCCTGTATATCTTACATGCCCTCTTCCATCAACTTGTTTCTTATCAACAAGATAAACAGCACTGTCTCCTGTAATTACACTTTCTTTACTCTTATAAACAACATGTCCATTTCCATTAATTTGTTTTTTCTTGATGAAATACACAGCACTGTCTGCTGTAATTACACTTTCTTTCCCTATATAAACAACATTCCCAAAACCTTCTACTCTTTCATCATCACCATTCATATAATAATCTGCCTTTTGAGCATCCAGCTTGCTTTCAGGAGAAGTGTAATGCACATGACCTTCTGCATTTCCTATTTTATTAATGTCATCATATCGCATTTTATCTGCTGTAAGCATTCTTTTAGTTTTTTCTTCCTTATAGACAACATGACCTTCTGCAAAACTTACCTTTGTCGGATCATTATATGTAATCTTATCTGCAGTCATAGTTTTTTTATCTTTTTTATTATTATATTTTGCATGTCCTGTAGCTACAATCGTTTCAAACTTCGTCGTTGTTTCAACTTTATCCGCTTCAGAAAAAGTGTCATCAAAAGTATTTACCAGTTTTGTTTTTACTGGCGAAATTAGCTGATCTCCCTGTTTTTTATAATCTACCCGTTCTGTATAAATTTCCCACTTTCTATCCTTCGTTGTTCCAACAACTTTTTTCATCAATGAAACATCAAGCGTCTTAGTATTTACAATCCCTTCTTTTCCAGAAATTACCATCTGTTTTTTTACAAGATCTATAATCACATTTTTAAATTTAATGACTTCATCTCCTTCAGATCCGATTTGCTCATCTGCATAAACGATTGCCTCATCTTTTAATCTGTACACAACTTTTTTAGCCTTCATATCCTTTTGCATCTGATCAAGCGGTGCCGGAATTTTTTTAAAAAATACAGCATATATAAAATATATCAGTATTAATACAAGTCCTCCATAACCTATTCTCTTCCACATTATTTTTTCTCCTATTTATTATCTTTTTTCATATTTTCCTTCAATTCAAACAAAAATTTCATTGCATCCATTGGTGTAATATTATTTATATCGTAATCTTCTATCTTATTCATAATTTTTCGTAATTTTTCCTTTTCTTCTTCAATTTGTGCTAATTTTTCCTCATAAAGCTGATTATTTTCAACATTTTTAAAATCTTTTTCAGCTTCGTCAAAATTATCTTCAAATTCTAAATTTCCTCCAAAAAGCGAGAGCTGATGAACATCCACCGTTTTCTCAATAAGCTCCTTTTTCTGTTCCAGCCGTTTTAAAACTTTCTTGCTTTCAACAAGTATTTCCTTCGGAAGCCCCGCCAATTTCGCTACTTCAATTCCATAAGACTTATCAGCTCCACCTTTTACAATATTTCGCAAAAACATCACTTTTCCCTGCTTTTCATCCACTTCTATCCGATAATTTACAATATGTGCAAATTTATTTTCTAAATCAGTAAGTTCGTGATAATGTGTTGCAAATACTGTCTTAGCACCGATTTTATCATGAATATACATTGAAATGGCAGTTGCAATGGAGACTCCATCGGTTGTGGAAGTTCCACGTCCAACTTCATCAAGTATTATCAGACTTTTTTCAGTCGCATTGTTCAGAATGTTGGAAACTTCACTCATTTCCACCATAAATGTACTTTGCCCAGTCAAAATATCATCAGAAGCCCCAATCCGTGTCAAATATTTGTCTATAATTGATAAATTTGCTTTTTTCGCAGGGACAAAAGAACCAATCTGAGCCATTATGGAAATTAATGCGATTTGCTTCATATACGTTGATTTTCCCGACATATTAGGTCCTGTTAGCACAACAAAACTTTCCTTTTCAGTAAAGACTGTATCATTTGAAACATAATCCGTCCTTCCAATCAGCTTTTCCACAACTGGATGCCTTCCGCCCTCAATTTCAAAGGAATATTCCTCGTTCATTTCAGGTTTTGCATAATCATTTTCAATGGCACTTACAGCAAAAGATACCATTACATCAATGTATGCCAGCCTTTCTGCAAGTTCTGACAAAATTTTTCGATGTTCCTTGAGTTTCCCGCTAATTTCCTTGAACAAATGATATTCCAAATCTTCGATTTTTGCTTTGGAATTTATTATTGTATCTTCGTATTTTTTCAGCTCAGGCGTAATATACCTTTCTGAGTTTGAAAGAGTCTGTTTTCTTATGTAATGTTCTGGCACCATATCCAGATTTGCTTTTGTAATTTCAATAAAATAACCAAAAACCTTGTTAAATTTTATTTTCATATTTCGAATTCCAGTTGCTTCCCTTTCACGCTGTTCAATATCCAGCAAAAAGTCCTTCCCAGAATTCATAATATTTCTAATTTCATCCAGTTCCGCATTGTATCCAGATTTTATAATTCCGCCTTCACGTACTGAAAATGGCGCATCTTCATTTATACTGTCGTCAATTATTTTATAACACTCAAACAAAATATTTGCATCAATATCCTTAAAAAAATCCGTATTTTCCAAAATTTTCATTATTTCAACAGCCGATTTTATCGTTTTTTTCAATGCTGTCAAATCTTTTCCATTTTCACTTCCAAAGATTATTTTCCCCAAAAGCCGCTCTAAATCGTAAATATTCTCAAGTTTTTCCCTCAAATCCTCACGAATCAAGATATTATCAATAAAATACTGTACATCTTCCTGTCTTTTCTGTATTTTTTCAATATTTAAAAGCGGATTATTTATAAATCTTTTTAAAAGCCGTGTTCCCATCGAAGTTTTACACTCGTCCAGCACCCACAGAAGCGAGCCATAAACAGTTTTTTCCCTCTGATTTTTCAAAAGTTCCAGATTTCTGCTCGTAATCGCATTTATTTCAGCATAATTGGAAATATTCACAAACTCAATTTTTTCCACAGTCAGCTCATGTTCAACCTGCATAGTAGCAGCATAATCAAGTGCCATGGCTGCAGCTCCAATTATCGCCTTTTTATCTTTAATCCCATAACTTTCAAGCGACACAATCTCAAAATAATCCATAAGATATTTTGCACTATCCCGAACCTTATTCACAAAAGTTACAACTGAATCATTCTTTTGTAAAAAATCATCTAACTTTTCCTTTATTTCTCCATAAAAATCCTCTGTAACAAGCACTTCCTTAGGCTCAATCTTATTAATCTCATTAAATAATTTTACAAAATCATCATCCTTTTCAACTTCTGTTACCTTAAACTCTCCAGTAGTTATATCAATATACGCAATTCCAAGTTTATTCTCAATTTTCAAAATACTCATCAAGTAATTATTGCTCTTGGCATCAAGTGCCTCTACATCCACAACTGTCCCTGGCGTTATAATCTTCACAACTTCCCGTTTTACAATTCCCTTTGCCATCTTCGGATCTTCTGTCTGCTCACAAATCGCAACTTTATACCCTTTTGAAACAAGTTTTGTTATATATGAATCTGCCGAATGAAACGGAACTCCTGCAAGCGGTACATCTACATTTTTTTCCTTATTTCTCGAAGTAAGCGTAAGTCCCAGCTCCCGTGACGCTTTCACCGCATCCTCAAAAAACATTTCATAAAAATCACCCAATCTAAAAAACAATATAGAATCCTCAAAATTTGATTTTATCTCCTTATATTGCTTCATAAGCGGTGTATCTGCCATCGTTATTTTACCTCTGTTCTATCTTTATTTTTTCGTTCTTAAATTTTATCATAGTTTATTTTCTTTTTCAATTTTTTAAAAAATTAATAAAAATTATCCCCTACTTATTTCTTATTAAATTATAGAAAATAAATTATAGAAAATAAATTTTTGTTAATAAACATTTTTTCTATATTTTATATTTTTTCTTTTTGTATACGTAAAGGGGATCAATCACCATACCTCTGCACTCCCGCTCTCAAATTTTAATTTCACAGCAAAAGACAAAACTCACTTTTAATAAAAGTTATTTTAATCTCATGAACTTGTTATCAATTCAAATAAAATAGAAAAGCTCAAACAAGTTGTATTTTACCGAAAAATTAAAATCTCGGAAATTTATAATAAATATTTTTCTTTAACAAAATAAATTTTAAAAATTGACGGAGCTTTTATTTGTTCAACTACGACTGTTTGACAACTAAAAGGAGGAGTTTTGGAGTTGGGCAAATAAAAGTCGTAGTCTAGCCATAGGTGCAGGATTTGCGGCAATGAGCAATCCTGCAAAAATAAATAAAAAAAACTTAATAATGCAAAGAAAATATTTATTAATAACAACACATGTTATAAATCCTTAGTAAAAAATCAAGTTTTAATTTATTCTTTTTAAAATTTCATCGTAAACCCTTTCACAATTCCCCTTATCTACATACTTCAAAAACTTTTCTCTCAACTTATCAGATTTCTGCTTCATATCCTTATCATAATGAAAATTATTTTCAGAAATCTCAATAATTTCCTCTACACATTTTTCCACAGTTTTAGCCTGCTTTCCAAACAAATCCTTATCTAAATCCACATAAGATCCAACTTTTTCTTCATATTCACGTTTATCAAACTGAAAGAAGATAATTGGCTTGTTTAGATAATAAAAGTCGTAGGCTACGCTTGAATAGTCTGTTATTAATAATTTTGATTTTTGCAGTTCCTCAGTTATATTTACTTCTTTCGGAAGTATTCTTATATTTTTTCCAAGTTTTATATTTCCAAAATTTTTTAAATGATCCTGCATTAATTGATGAATGTAGACATTCAATTTAATATTATTTTTTTCCAGATAATCATTTAATTTTTTATCTGTAATTAAATTTGAGATATTCTGAAAATATTTTGTATCTTCAAATTTTTGATTTTCTGAGTTTTCTGACTTTAGCCAGTTTCGCCACGTCGGCATAAAGAATATTTGTTTTTCCGTAATTTTTAGATTGTATAATTTATCATATCTTGGGTAGCCTGTTATAACTGCTGTTTCCTTTGGCACTTCCCACCAAGTTTCTGTTTTCACTTTTCTTTCAAATTCTGAATCGCAGATGTTTAAATCATAGGATTTTACAAGGGCTTCTGCAACTTTTGCCGTTTTTGGATTCATTGCCTGTCGGACTTTAAAGCCTACTGTTCCGTGATTTAGGAATACTTTGAATACTTTTTTGTGAAATTTGTTTATTAATGGCACTACAAACAGGTATGGAACAATGTCCGCAGAAATTGAGTGGGAAAATAATGCAACTTTTGCATTCATAAAATACAGATAGCTTTTTACACTTCCTTTTATCAGCTTTTCTCCCGGAATTTTTTTAGCAATTTTGGCATTTCTGTTTATCACCCAGTATACTTCCTCCTGCTGTTTTGACCGTAAATATTCATACATTGCACGTCCATTATCCACAAAAAGCTCTCCTGCATTTCCTCCCACAAGCCAAATATTTCTATTTTTAAAGTTCCCTTTGTTAAATGGATAAATTAGATAAGCTATTATCATATTTATCAAACATTTTATCTTATCCATATTTTTCTCCTATTTTTTAAATTTTATATTTTGTATATCCAATTTTTCTACCCTTCATCACAACTCTATGATATGCCCTGTTTCTTGTAACAATCATTCCAACAAAACTTCTAAATTGCCGCTTCCAGTATTTCAGAATATAAAATCTGTTTTTTCTACCCTTAACTTCCTTTTTTACTAATGCTCCAAATCCCAAAGCATATTTATATGCACGATCCAAATCGCTGTAGTTTCCTTTTTTAGCTGGATGAAAAATTATGTCGTTTGCAAAATATCTTCCCTTGTAGCCTTTATGAAGTAATGTAAGCACATAGTCAGTTTCTTCTCCACTTCCAAAAGTCGCACCAACTCCCAAATTTTCATCAAATAAAATAATATCATCTTTTTTATAATTTACAAAAAAAGTTATAGATTTCACTGTTTTATCTACATTATCTTTAGTTATTTCCATGTCTTTTTTTTCCATAACACCTGTTCCATAAGTTTTCCCACGTTCAAGTGTACGACACGAATAAATCCGATAATTTTTTTTTCTTTCAAAAAAAGCAACAACTTTTTCCAACGTATCAGGCTGATACTCACAGTCATCATCGGGAAATCCCACAATTTCCCCTTCCATAAGTACAAGCCCTCTATTTCTGTTTAAACTCAGCCCCTTTTCATCGCTTTTTGCATATTTTATCTTAAATTCCTCTTCGTAATCTTTCACAATTTCAAAAGCTTCATTTCCTTCATTCTGATCCACTACAATTAACTCAAAATCTTTATAAGTCTGTGTTCTCAAACTTTTCAAAAATAATTCAAGTTCAGTTGTAACATTAATTGTTGGCATTACAAGGGAAACCTTCATACTTCATACCTCCTTTTATTTTTTTTCTATCCCAATTTTTTTATTTTATATCCACAGTTGTTATATATGGAAGATGATCCGACAATTTTGTCCAGTCTTGAGTTGCATCATTGATAAAATAACTTGACTTCACCTTCCATTTTTTTGACTGACTTCCAAAAATATAGTCAATTCTTGGATCTGAAAGTGATCTTGCTCCACTAAAATTAGCTTCCATATATGTATCTCTCCAGTCCTTTGTCATTTGTCCATAATATTTTGTTGATGGCAAAAAATTAAAATCTCCGCTTATAAATTTTATATCATCTTTATCAAAAAATTTTGTAAGTAAATCAAGTGATTCCATTTCCTCAGGTTTTATACTTGGCTTAAAGTCTAAATGTGTATTCATAACTAAAACCTTTTTACCAAAAGTCTTTTTAGAAAGTTCTGCAACTACAAGCTGTCTTCTTTCCTCACCTTCTGAGGGCAATTCATAAGTGTATATTTTCTCAAGCGGATATTTTGAGATAAATGAAATTCCATATTCCCCGCCATCATAATCTCTCGATTTTTTGAAAAAATAATAATCATATCCCAAGACTTTTGCAATATCAGACGTTACATCCCTAAAATTGCTTCTCTTTGTAAATTTATCAACTTCCTGAAGTGATACAAAATCAGGTGCATACGGCTTTATGCTTTCTCCCAATTTCTGTCCGTTTGTAAGCCTTGCCCCATAAATATTATACGTCATCATCTTAAATTCCTTTGCCCAGCTAACAGTCGCCCCACAAATCATAAGCGACAATAATACTTTTTTTAATTTGCTCATTTTTCTCTTGTTTCTCCTAATCCTTTGTTTATTATATAAATATTTCATTCCATTATATCACTTTTTTAAGTATCTACCAACTTTATTTTTTCCTTTGTCTTTTATTTATGTTTTTCCTTCAAATAATATCTAGCAATTATTCTAGTCTTTTTCACCAATTTTTTTATCCCTGATAAATGCTTCGCTTCCAAAAATAACCTAGCCTTCAAGCTGCTCCAGCTGTCATTCCACCAATGTATTCCATAAGTTTCAGGCTTTATACAGTCATCTGTATATTTTTCATGAAACCCGTAAGGATAAAAATATTCTTTTGGAAAAATCACTATTTCTCCATCTTTCAACAAATTTTCCCTTTTCCCGCTCAAATTATACTTTTTCTCAAAAACATACGTAAATATTTTTGGAATCGTCCAAACTGGCTTTTCCCAAATCTCTTTTTCATAAAACTCTTTAATATCCTTCAGCACTTCATTGTGTTTTGATGTTCCAAAAATTCCTACGCTTATGTGCTTTTCATCTTCATAACCTATAAAAAAATCCATTTTTTTTAATTTCTCATTTTTTGGATTTTTAAAAAAAGAATCTTTTTCTTCTAAAATTGGTGTCAAATTTTTAATTATTTCCATATCCGTATCAACATAAATTCCAGAATTTTCATACATAAAATGCACTCTCATATAATCCGAAACATACGCCCAAAGCCTTCTTTCATAACATTCACGGAAAAATCTATTTTTCGCAAGATGTGTTTCCATATCAAAATTCTTTTCATTTATCTCTATTATTTCAAAATCAGGCAAATTCTTTTTCCAAGATTCCAGACATTTATAAAAAATATCAGGTTTTTTGGCATTTCCAACCCAGACATAATATATTTTTTTTTCTATCATTATTTTCTCCTATTTTTCACCTTTTTTCATAATCATCATATACTTTTTCATCGGATTTTCAACAACATTTACAACTATAAACCCAACTTTTTCATATAATTTCTTAGCTCCCACATTATAATCAAACACATTTAACGTAATCGAATTCACACCCTCATCTTGAAAAATTAAATTTATAAACTCTATCAAAGCCCTTTTTCCAAGCCCTTTTCCAGTAAGTTCAGGATTAATCAAAAATCGCCCAATATGGATATTATTCATTTCTTTTCGTATTTTCTGAATAATCCCCACAAATTCATTTTCACAAAAAATCGAGTAAATATCCTTCAAATCATCAATTTGGCTTTCTGTAAGCGGAAAATCAAGGCTTTTTCCAGCCCATTGCTCAAGAAAATCCTTTCCCTTTTCATTAGTCCATTTGACTATATCATTTTTATTATTGTCATTTATTCCGTTTATTATTTTTATATTTTCTACTTCCATCAACGTTAAACTCCTATTTTTCTACACCAACTCATACTCAATTCCATTAACAATACAAAATTTCACTATTTCTCCATAAAAAGTTTCGTAATCCTCATTTTTAAACTCTGAATTTTTAGAAGTAATTAGTGTAAAAAACTTTTTTTCATCATTTCCAAAAATTTTTAATATTCTGTATCCAAAATCTATTGTTCCACTTTTTGTATTCGGACTTGTAAACATCAACTTTTTTATATCATACTTACTGTATTTTTCATCATCAATACTTATAAAATTATTAAATATTTTTATAATTTTCGGTGTACAAATTTTCATTCTAATTAAAGAAATAATCTCTAAAATAATAACTCCCAAAATAATAATTATCAAAAAGTAATTCAAAAAAATATTATCAGAATATTTAACTACTATGAAGATAAAAATTATTATAATAATAGCATTTTTAAAAATATCTTTGTATTTTTCTATAAATAATTCTTTTTTTGAAATTTCAAATACTATATTTTCAATTTCCTTTTTTTCAAGTTGAAATTTACAAATAATTTTTTCAAGTTTTAAGCAATTTTTCTTTCCAAACAAATAAATTGGAACATCATAATAATCTACTGATAAATGTTTTAATTCACTACTCCAATGTTTTTCATAAAGTATCCTAATATTGTCTTTTTCTATTCTCACACACAAAACTTCTTTTCCTCTTTCATAATACGTCAAAATATTTTCAAGAACTTCAATTTTTTTGTTAAAAACAAAAATAGATAAAATTAAAAATATTATGATTGAAAGCAGAACAGTCAAAAAGCATTTAAAAAATATTTCATTTATTGAAAAATCCAAAGAAAATCTCCACCCATAAAAAAACAATACTGGAATATAAATCAGATTAAACACCATTTTCAACTTCTCTACCCAATGAACTTTAAATACTTGTTCTTTTTCGCCCAACTTCACTCAACTCCCTAAAAAATCAAATCAGTTCCTTCTTTTCCTCAATCTTCCTGTACATATAGTCAAAGCTAAAGACTAGAACGTAAACTGCAATTAGCATTGCCATATTTTTTATTAATCCTTCTCCAAAGAATGAACCTCTTGGGATGTAAAATAAATTTGGAATAAAGTAATAACTTGTCAATAATAAAAATCTATTTTTTACAACATATTTTTCATACTTTATAATTGCAATTCCAAGTAAAATTGAAATTATAATTAACCAGATATATCCTAAATCATACATTTCAGCGATGTAATTTGAACCAATTCCTTCACCTTTTAAATAAGCTCCTGAATTTAGGTAATATGTTAATCTGTCTGCAAGTGAATTTGTTGTTTCAAGAGTTTCAAGTGACTGTGGTTGGAAGCCTAACAGTCCCTGTAAAATGTACGGATAACTTCCATGTCCGACAATGTTATGCTTGAAGTTAATTGTATAGCCTAGGACAAGGTAGCTTACACCTTGAGAAAACAGAAAATTGTAAATTGTGTTTATTAAATCTAAACTGAATATTTTTTTACTTCGGATAGATACTAGAATTTGTGAGAAAATCACTGTAAATCCTACCAATTTTACCATTGTCTTGGCTTTTATCCTGATTCCATAAACTTTTGCATAATACCACATTATAAAAAGCAGCTGTGTCAAAAATATTGCTCTTGCCCCCTTGAACGAATCCAGCAGTTTTACCATAAGATAAAGTGAAGAAATTGTCAAAAATTTTCTTTTGGATGGAATTGAAATTAAAAATATCAAAAATCCAATTGTCATTACTGTTCCAGAACCTTTTGTAAATGCAGGATAATCGACGCCCTTTAAAATCCCAGTATAATAAGCCTCATATCCAGCATGTAATATTACTCTTAACTGTATGAACATTTTGTAGGCTAAAGCAGGCAATGAGATTATAAATAAAGCCATTCCAATATCTGTAAACATTCTTCTGCTTTCAAGTGTAATGCTGCTTCTTATTTCACTAATTTTTTCATTTGAAATTCCAATAAAAAATCCCAAATGTGTAAACAATAAGACAAGTAAAAAAACTGTTATTATCTCATTTCTCACATCATAATAAAAATAAAAATTAGCAAATTTCGTAGCCCATCCAAATTCCTTATAATTCACAATATCTAGAAATATCCTTGTAAAATTAAACAAAAATAGCGTATACAAAAAAATCATATACGAATTTAACCACTCCAAATAAATTTTTGCCGTAAAAAATGTATAAATATACACTCCCATAAGCAGACATTCTAAAAATTTCATTTTCAATGCATCATTTGGAAAAGTCACCATACTTTTTAAAAATAGCACAAATGCAATAACAAACATATGAAATATTAAAAATCCAATTTTATCTTCCTTTATAAAATTATTTCTTTTCATCAATTTACCTCTGTTTTCATTTTTTTTCTTTTATACTCAAATCTTTATAAATATCAAGTTATTTAAACTAAATAAAATCAGAATCTGAGTAAAATAGCCATAACTTTAAATAAAGTTATTTCATTATAATTTCATCTAAAATTTTATCATATCGCCACTAAAACTTCAATGATAAATATTTTTTTCAATTCTTAATTTTCACTTTTTATAATAGACCTATTCGACAACTTAATTTTTTATTTCACAAAGGTTCAAAACTTCTTGTTTCAGAATATTTATTTTATTAAATTCTAAACACACACTTTATATTAAAAAAAACAAAAAAAGAAACTATCTAAATTTAAGACAGTTTCTTCAAATATATTTCAATCTAAAAAATTACAAATTATTTTCCCTCAAATATTCTTCTACATCAAGTGCCGCAATTGCTCCACTTCCCGCTGCAACAATCGCCTGCTGGTATTTACTATCTTGAACATCTCCAGCCGCAAAAATTCCAGAAGTACTTGTTTTAGAAGATTTTCCTTTTGTTACAATATAGCCTCTATCATCAATTTCGACTTTTCCTTCAAGGAATTTTGTATTTGGAGTTCTTCCAATTGCCACAAAAATTCCATCTGTTGCCAAAGTTTCAGTTTTACCCGTTTTGTTATTTATAAGTTCAATTCCTGTAACTTTTTCATCTGCCAATACTTTTTTAGGCGTGTAATCCAATTTCCATTCGATTTTATCATTATCTTTCGCTCTTTTTTGCATAATTGCAGAAGCACGTAAAAATTCCCTTCTATTAATAATAGTAACTTTATTTACAAATTTTGTTAAAAATAAAGCCTCTTCCATTGCAGTATCTCCCCCGCCAATTACAACTACTTCTTTTCCACGATAAAAAAATCCATCACAAGTCGCACAGGCACTAACACCTTTTCCAATATTTTCCCTTTCATTTTCAATTCCAAGATATTTTGCACTTGCTCCTGTTGATAAAATTATTGTCTTTGTTTCTACAATATTCCCATTATCCAAATGTAATTCAAACGTCTTTTTCCCATTATTTTCAACATCTTTAATATCCTTTACCACAGCTTGCAAAAATTCAGTTCCAAAATTTTGAGATTGAGACTTTATATCTTCCATTAATTGCGGTCCAGAAATTCCTTGTGGAAATCCTGGAAAGTTTTCAACTTCTGTTGTTGTTGTAAGCTGTCCGCCTGGTTCCATTCCATTTATAACTATATTTTTTAATCCAGCACGGCTTAAATAAATTGCAGCTGTAAGTCCTGCCGGTCCTGATCCGATAATTACTGAATCGTACATATTTTCACCATTCCTTTTTTATTTTTTATATCATTTTTATTCAAATAACAATCTGTATAAATGCTTTTTTAAAATTTACTGTTAAATGAATAAAACATTACTCTGTTTTTTTTATGAAATTAAATACTATAATTAAAGTCTAGCAGAAAAAATAACCACTAGACTTGTCCTATAAATAAATATTTCTTTAACAACCTATTTTACCTGATTTACAATTATAATACTTGATTTACTTCTTCATAAAGCGCTTCTTTTGAATGTAATCCAACTAATTTTTTAACAGGTTTCCCATCTTTGAATAAAATTAATGTAGGAATGCTTTGGATTCCAAAAGATTGTGCCAATTCCAATTCTTCATCTACATTTACTTTTCCAACTGTAGCTTTTCCTTCCATTTCTCCTGAAAATTCTTCAATAATAGGAAGCTGCATTTTACAAGGTCCGCACCAGCTAGCCCAAAAGTCAACTAAAGCCACTCCATTTGCAATACTTTGTTCAAAATTATCTTTATTTAAATTTAATGCCATTTTACATCATCCTCTCTCTTTTTTTATTTTTCTTCTTTATTTAAGTTAGTAAATTTATAGTTTATTTTTTAAAAAATTTGTGTTATACTATTTTTATAAAATCAACTATTCAATCAAGTAATTGAATAGTATCATATTTAAAAAAAATTGTCAATACTTTTATTTAAAATTTTAAAATTATGCTTGAACTTTATCAATATTTAAATTAATTTGAACTAAATTTCATTTAAAAAACAGAAATTATATCACATTTATTCGATATAAAATTTAAATTGAAAATAGTATAAATTATACAGAGCTAGAAGTTTAAGTAAAATTTAAGTTTGACTTTAAAAAAATTTTACTATTACAGTAAAACCAATTTAAAACTGAACTCAAAAATTATGACTATTTTACCCAAGCCCTAAGTTTATATGATTTTTAACAGTTTAATTTTTACGAGTTCAAGTATATAATTGAAAAGGAAGATAAATAAATGGATAAAATATGTGAAAATTACAAAAATAGCCTGTATTCAGGATTATCAAAAATTGGAAAATGCCTGTCTAGTGAAAAAAGAATTGAAATACTAGATCTCCTTGTACAAGGGTCAAAAACTGTAGAAAGTATTTCAAACGAAACTGGAATGAGCATTGCAAATACTTCTAGACATTTACAGATTTTAAAAGACGGTAATCTAGTTATTAATGAAAAAAAGGGAAATTATGTTGTCTACGAAATTGCAAATACTCAGATAATTGACCTGGTGTATCTTTTAATTGGCGTGGGAGAAAAACAATTAGCAGATATTCAGCGAATACACAATGAATTTAATGACAGCTGTATGAAAATCCGCCCGATTACATTAGAACAGGCTTATGAAATGGCAAAAAAAAGTGAGACACTGATAATAGATTTACGTCCTCAAGATGAATTTAATTCAAGTCATATAGAAAATGCAATTAATATTCCAATGAAGGAACTTGAAAAAAATATTACAAATCTACCAAAAAACAAGAAAATCATTGTTTACTGCCGTGGAAGAAACTGTGCTTATGCAAATTTGGCTTCTAAATTATTAAATGATAACGGCTTTCAAGCATATAGCCTAAATCAAAGCTATTATGACTGGCAGAAAAATAAAAATTTTTAGCTTTATTGAATTAAAAAAAAGATATAAAATAGGAGAAAAATGGGACTAATTTTTGTTACTGGCGGAGCTAAAAGCGGGAAAAGCAAATTTGCAGAAGAAATGCTTTTAAAATTAAATAATGGGAAGCAAAAAAATATATATTTGGCAACATCGCTTATATTTGATGAAGAAATGAAAGAAAAAATACGATTGCACAAAAAAAGACGAAAAAATGACTGGTTTACAGTTGAAACTTATAAAAATTTTGAAAACGAATTAAACAATTTTTTTGAAAATAATGATAAAATAAAAAATAATCTGCTTGTAGACTGCCTTACAAATATGATTACTAACATAATTTTTGAAAATCAAAATATTGACTGGAACAATTTTGAGAGAAAATTGTATATTCAAACTTTAAAAAAATTAAATAAAAATGTGGAAAACTCTGTAGATGAGCTTTTAAATATTACAAATCAATTTGAAAATACTGTAATTGTGTCAAATGAGCTGGGAATGGGGCTTGTCCCAAGTTATCCACTTGGAAGGTATTTTCGTGAAATTGCTGGGAAAATGAATCAGATTGTGGCAGAAAAGGCAGATGAAGTGTATTTTGTAGTTTCTGGAATTTCAATGAAAATAAAATAAATAATAATCACTTGTTCGATAACTATACAAACTCAGAATTTGATAAAATAAATATCCTAAAGCAAGGGATCTTGACCCTTCACAATAAAAAATAAATCAAAACAAAGGAGAATAATTTTAATATGAGAAAACAAAAAACAGATTTACAAATAAAAAAAGATGAAATTAGAAGACAAATTTTAGAAAAAAGAAATAATCTTTCTAGTAAAGAAGTAGATAAAAAAAGTGAATTAATTATAAAAAATTTAGCTCCATATTTAAAGAATGCTCAAAATATAATGATTTTTATGGATATGAAAAATGAAGTGAGAATTACAAAATTGATAGAACTTTACCCTAAAAAAAATTTTTTTATTTCAAAAATTGTAAATAGTAAAAACAGGGAAATGAAAATTAATAAATATAATGAAAATGAACTTATCTTGCATAAATTTGGATATTATGAGTCTTCTTCCAATGATTTTTATGATGAAAAAATATTGGATATTGTTATTGTTCCAGCACTCGCCTTTGATTATAAGAAAAATCGAATTGGATTTGGTGGCGGGTATTATGACACTTTTTTGAATAACGTTAGAAAACAAAATAAGAAGGCTTTATTTATCGGTGTTTGCTATGATTTCCAAATGGTTGAAGAAGTGCCAACTGAAAAACATGATATAACTTTAGATTTTATTATTAATGAAAATGAAGTTATCTAATTTTTAGAAAAATTTAAAAAAATTTCCTTGAAATTATAAAAAAAAAATGATAATATATATTGCTAAAATAAATAAAATATTTAAATAAAAAAATATCCTGCAATATTCCCCTAAAAAATTTATTCATTTTTATCTAACACAATATTAATGGGACTTGGTTATATCTAATTCGGACTACAACCTAAATTTAATCAGTCCGAATTTATTATTTTAAAATTTTTTATTGGTCAAAAGAATTTTTTAAAGGAGATAAAATTTTAAAAAGGAGGTTTTATATGAAGAAAAAGTTGAAAAATAATAATTATTTAATCCCATCTTTTTTAGTAGGAGTAACAGGTTTAGGATTTGGAGAAAAAATAGGATCAAATAATGCTCCATCTGTAAATATTTCAAATGGTAACTTATCTAGGAATAAAAGGAATACTGAATTTTCAAAAAATGAAGAAATTTACGATATTATAAAAAATAATTTAAAAAATGAAGATGAATTTAAAGTGGATTTTGAATATACAAATGGTTTTCATAAAAGTCGAATTAATGATTCCTTTTCGGAATCTGAAAAAAAAAATAACTTAAAAAATTCTTCTGAAACTGGAATAACAATTCCTTATGTTATTATTAATCCTGAAAATGGACCTTCTGACAAAGTAGAATACGAATACATTGTACAAATTAGAAAAAATAAAGAAATGGGAATCAAAAATTTAGGATATATTACAACAAATGAATATACAAAAAGTATTAAAATGATAACTTCTGAAATTGATAAATATATACAATTTTACGGTTCTGACAATATTTCTGGAATTTTTATTGATGAAATTTCATCAGGGGTAAATCCACTAGAAGTCGATTATATGGCACAAATATATAATTATATAAAAGATAAATATCCTGACTCAATTGTAGTTGCAAACCCAGGTGGCACAATAACCGATGAAATGTCTAAATATTCTGATTTATGGCTAACAAGCGAACAATCTGCTGACAACTATATTAACCATTGGACACCAAGAACCTATAATTTTGAAAGTAATCCTGAAAATGCAAACCGTATTGTTCATGTCATCCATTCTGCAACACCTGAACAATATGAAACTTTATTAAAACTGTCAAAAGAGCGAAATGCAGGCTTTCTAATGATAGCAACTAATGTTCCAAATATCCCTGGAAATTTGCCACAAAATTTTAAAAATCTAATAATGTCGATAAACGCTCCTAGACTTGAAACTCTTTCAGATGTAAAAAACAGTTTATCTGAGCAATCAATAATGAAAAACACAGATGTAATTTCAAATTTTGATAATTTAGAAAATCCTATATCTGAAAAAATTGCAGAAAATATAACTAAGGATAATTTTGAATTGCAACCATTTATTTCACCTAAAAAATACAATATTAATGGAAATCTCAAAATTTCAAGTCTTGATCTCTGGAGTCTTCTAAGTTCTCATTGTGAAACTGATATATTTCTTTCTTATCTTAACGTTGGATATAATATTTTAGAAGAGATTACTATAAATCCTTCAAAAGAAATAAATAAATTTGGAGACTTTAAATTTGATTTGGGTAAAAAATTAGATGTTTAATATAGTTAAATTTTAATTATCTGATAACAAGGGGTCTTCCCCCTTGCTAAGAATTTATAGTAAATTTTAATACTTTCTGTCTTTTTCCACAATTACTTTTAGGGAATGCCAACTTAACGTAGCACATTTAACTCTCGCAGGCATTTGAGCTACATACTCCATAAGTACCGCATCTCCTAATTTTTTACTTTCTTCCCTTGTCAGCTTTTCCTCCTGCTTCATCATTTTAAAAAACAAATCAACTTTTTCCTTTGCCTCTTCCATTGATTTCCCTTTTATCAAGTCAATCAGCATAGCCATAGAAGCTGTTGAAATAGCACATCCACTCCCGATAAATGCAGCATCTGCTATTATATCATTTTCATCAGTTTTTATTTCCAAAGTTAAGTCATCTCCACAGTTTGGATTATGCCCTCTTTCAGCAAATGTTGGATTTTCAATTTCACGGTTTAATTCTCTACGTCTGCTGTATTCTAATATTGTCTGCTGATAAATTTTCTCTAAATTCATAACAACCTCCTTTTCCAATTTTTATTTTTTATTTTTCTCTACAATTCAAAAACTTCTTTTACTTTTAAAAGTCCTTCTATCAATTTATCAATATCCTCTTCGTTATTGTAAATGCTAAAACTGGCACGGCAGCACGATGGTATTCCCAAGTAGTTCATCAAAGGCTGAGCGCAATGATGCCCTGAACGAACTGCCACATCATAAGAATCCAATATAAATGCCACATCGTGGGAATGTACATTTTTCACGTTAAAGGCAATAATTCCAGTATGTTCAACATCCTTTGTAAAATATGTTTCGACAAAATCCAATTTTTTCAATTTCTCCAAAGCATTTTTTGTAAGTGAATTTTCAATTTCATTGATTTTCTCATAACTTATTTCCTCAATAAAATTAATCGCTTCCTCCAAAGTTACAGCTCCTTCCACATTTTGAGTCCCACCTTCAAACTTATTAGGAAGCTGTGCAAATGTTGATTTTTGCTCTGTTACAAACTCAATCATATCTCCACCATACAAAAAAGGCGGCATTTTCTCAAGAAGCTCCTTTTTCCCATACATAACTCCAATTCCCATCGGTGTAAACAGTTTATGCCCTGAAAATACGAGAAAATCTGCATCTAAATCTTGAACATCGTGTCTAAAGTGCAGCATTGACTGTGCAGCATCCACAAGAACAAGTGCATTTTTATTTTTATTACGTGTAATTTCGATAATCTCTTTTATTGGCTGAATAACTCCTGTAACATTTACCACAGCAGAAATCGCCACAAGTTTTGTCTTATCAGACAATTTACTTTTAAAATCTTCAATATCAAACTGCCCATTTTCAGTAAGATAAACAAATTTTATCTTAGCATTTTTCTTTTTAGCCACAAATTGCCATGGCACGATATTTGCATGATGGTTGGAAACTCCCAGTATTATTTCATCATTTTCATTTATAAATTCCATTCCATAGGAATAAGCTATTAAATTAATTGATTCTGTCGTATTTTTTGTAAAAATCACTTCTTCAGGATATTTTGCATTAATAAACTTTTGTACAGTTTTACGTGCATTTGCCATCAAATTTGAGGCTTCCATAGACAATGTATGTGAACCACGTCCTGGATTTCCATTATATTTTTCATAATATTCCATTATTTTATCTAGGACTCTTTTTGGCTTTTGTGAAGTTGCTGCTGTATCTAGATAATGGCTATCTCTATTTTTAAATATTGGAAATTCTTTTCTATAATCCATTTTTCCCTCCTTGTAATTACAATTTTACCCACAAGTAATACAAAATTATATCACTTTGCGGGTATTTTTTCAAACTTATATTATTATTTCTTAACTTCCTTTTTAAATTCTTCTTTCCAATTCATCAAATAATTTATCTCTCAATTTTTCATCATCAATGTTATCCATTATTGGACGGAATGAAGATTCGACTATTAATTTTTTTGCCCTGCTTTCAGAGAGTCCACGGCTCATTAAATAAAATAATTTAGCCTCGTCAACTTTCCCAACAGAAGCGGCATGTTCTCCAATAACGTCATCTTCACTGCAAAATAACGTTGGAATCGAATCAGCTTTAATTTCATCATTTAACAAAATCGCAAATTCTCCTTCACGCCCTTCAGACTTGCTAGAACCTTGCTTAAAGTAAAGATTTCCACGAAATACCTTTTTAGCAGTATCCTTTACAGCTCCCCTTGCCTGAAGCTCCCCAATCGTTCTACGTCCACGAAATACTACCGAATATTCCAAGTCCAGCTTTCTGTCTTCATCAGCAAGATATGCAGGCCATACATAAACTTCTGATGAATCTTCTTCAAGATATGATTTATGACTTATCGCATTAATTTTCCCACCTAATTCCACACTATAGTATTCAGTTTTTCCTTGTCCCAATGTTTCAATTTTCGATGATTCAAAGTTAGAGCTTTTTGTATTTAATGTCTGTATTTTTATAATTTTTACTTCTGAATTTCTTCCAGTAACCACTTTGATAATTCCATTATGATAAACTGGTGTTTCATCTAGTGAATCATAATTAATAATTACTGTAACTTTTGCAAAATCTGCCACTTCAATTACATTATAGTCAACTAAAAAGTTATTTTCCTTATTTGTATGATAATTTAAATAAATTGGCTTATCAATTTTTTTTCTTTCTCCAATTTTCAAATATTTCCCTTCGTTATAAAAAGCAAAATTTTGTTTTTTGAAAAAATCTCCTAATCCATAATCATTGTCATTTTTCAATTTTTTCAGTTCTTCTAACGACTCATTTATATTTTTTATAACAACTCCATCCTGATTTTCATTTTTTATTTCCAAATTATTAAATTCTTTAAATGCTTCAGGTTCTTCATACTGGTAGCCTACTCTTTTCCAATTAACCTTTTCAAGCGTTTTATATTCTTCAAAGATTTTTAATCTGTAATCGCTGTTATCAAGATTCTGTATGCTTGATTTTTCTAACATTTTCTCTCCTCTCATTTTTTAAGCAATAAATGTATTTGTAATTTTTTTGAAAAGGGGTCAAGACCCCTTGCTAGATAATATCCATTTTATACAATTTTAAATCCATATAGTTATCAAACAGATCTAAAGTCTTTTAATTATCCAATTGTCCCTTCTAGTTCCAATTCAATCAGCTTATTCAATTCAACTGCATATTCAAGCGGCAATTCCTTTGAAATCGGCTCAACAAATCCTCTTACAATCATCGCCTTCGCCTCATCTTCGCTAATACCTCTTGACATCAAGTAGAATATTGCTTCGTCACTTATTCTTCCAATTTTTGCCTCATGACCAATATCCACACTATCGTTATTTATATCAATTATTGGTATTGTATCTGAAGCCGACTCATTATCTAGCATTAATGATTCACATTCTACAGTTGATCTTGTTCCTGTCGCTTCTGGCAAGACTTTTAAAAGTCCTCTGTAAAAAGCAGTTCCTCCATTTTTTGAAATAGATTTTGAATGAACCGTAGAGCTTGTATTCTTCCCTTGGTGGATAATTTTACATCCTGTGTCTAAATATTGCCCAGCTGCAGCAAATGTAACTCCTGTAAATTCACATCTTGAACGATCTCCCTTTAAAATACTCATTGGATAAAGCATAGAAACTCTTGATCCAAATGATCCTGACACCCATTCTATTACTCCGTCTTCTTCCACCAATGCTCTTTTTGTATTTAAGTTATACATATTTCTTGACCAATTTTCAATCGTAGAATATCTTAATCTTGCCCCTTTTCTGACAAAAAGTTCCACTGCTCCTGCATGTAATGCATTTTTTTGATATTTAGGTGCTGAACATCCTTCGATAAAATGTAAATCTGCCCCTTCATCAACAATTATAAGGGTATGTTCAAATTGTCCAGCTTCTGGTGCATTTAGCCTAAAATATGACTGCAATGGCATTTTTACCTTTACTCCTTTTGGAACATAAATAAATGATCCTCCAGACCATACTGCTCCGTGCAATGCTGCGAATTTATGGTCATTGACTGTAATTAATGTCATAAAATATTCCTTTAGCATATCTCCATATTTTACAATTGCTGTTTCAATATCTGTATAAATCACTCCTTGTTCTTCCAGTTCCTTATGAACGCTGTGATAAACCACTTCAGAGTCATACTGTGCTCCTACTCCCGCAAGTGACTGCTTTTCAGCTTCTGGAATACCAAGCCTGTCAAATGTATCCCTTATATAGCTTGGCACATCATCCCAATTTTCATTCATTGGTGCCGAATCAGGCTCTAAATAATGTACAATGTCATTCATGTCAAGGTCTGATAAATCTGGACCCCAATCAGTCATTGGCTTTGAATTATAAACTTCCAATGCCTTTAATCTAAATTCCCTCATCCATTCAGGCTCATTTTTTCTTTCTGAAATTTTTTTAATAATTTCTGGAGTAAGCCCTTTTTCAACTTTATATCTATAATGCTCTTCATCCTTTATATCATAAACACCACGCTCAATATCCGCAATATATGTTTTTTTTCTATTTTCCATTATTCCCACACTTTCCATTCTGTAATCAAATTTTATAATCCTAATTCTTCTTTTATTTTAGCATAACCTTCTTTTTCAATTCTTTCCACTAATTCTTGTCCGCCTGTCTTTACAATCTTTCCATTCATTAAAATATGAACAAAATCAGGCTTCAAATAGTCAAGAACTTTATCATAGTGAGTAATTATAAGCAAAGCTGTATCCTTAGTCTTCAATTTTTGAACTCCTTCAAATACAATCTTTGTAGCATCAATGTCAAGTCCAGAATCAGTTTCATCCAAAATAGCCAATTTTGGCTCTAAAATTGCCATTTGCAAGATTTCATTCTTTTTCTTTTCTCCACCAGAAAACCCAACATTCAAGTGTCTATCTGCATATTCAGGATTAATGTGAAGTTTTTCCATTTTTTCTACTAATTCATTATGGAATTGCATTAAATATTGTTTTTCTCCAGTAACAGCTTCTTTTGCTGTTCTCAAAAAATCCTCAACAGTAAGCCCCGGTATTTCTTCAGGATATTGGAATGATAAAAAAATTCCCTTTTTAGCCCTTTCATCCACAGTAGCATCATTGATATTTTCTCCATCCAAAATAACATCCCCAGAGACCAGTTCATGTTTCGGATGCCCCACAAGAATACTTGCAAGTGTAGACTTCCCAGCTCCATTAGGTCCCATAATTACGTGAACTTCCCCTTTATTTATAGTTAAATTTAATCCTTTTAGGATTTCTTTCCCTTCTACTTCCGATTTCACATTTTTTAATTCTAATAAACTCATGTTAATTTTACCTCCAAAAATTTTATGAATATATTCAAATTCTCAAAAATTTTATAAACTGAAAAATTTGAATAAAATATATTAAATAGAACATATTTAATTTTTATGTTTAGTTCTTAAACTAATTTTATCATAAATTTATTTGTTTATCAAATTAAATATCTTTACAAATATTAATTTTTTACATTTTTTCAATAATTTAGACTTTCAAAACAAAAAATAATTGACAATATAAAACTTTATAATGGATTTTTTTTTAAATATATAGTAAAATAATTTCAAGAAGAACGTAATAAATAATAGATATTCAAATTTATAACAAACTTACCGTTTCAATAAAAATTATACAATATATTTCACAATTTAAACAGTATATTTTTTATAGATTCTTTTCAGCGAGCAGTTAAAACTCTTGTTACTAAATAAATAAAATATTATTCTATTTTTTATGAAACTTGATATAAAAAAAATAAATTATTGAAAAGTTTTTTGATACAAGGAGATGAATACGAAATGGATGAAAAAAGTAAATTAAAAAACGACTGGAAAATGACAGATGAGGAAATGGGAAATACAAATGTTCCTGTAATAATAAATAAAACTTATAATGAACTACTTCAGCAATTGACAGATACAATTAAAAAAAATGGACTAGATGTAGATATGATTAAAATTTCAGAGGCTTTTACACTTGCTTATGAATCACATATGGGACAAAAGAGAAAGAGTGGAGAAGATTATATTTTACATCCTGTGGAAGTGGCGGAAATACTGGCTGATATGCGAATGGATACAGACACGATTGTGGCTGGGTTACTTCATGATGTAGTTGAAGATACGCTTATATCTTTGGCGGATATAGAGTATAATTTTGGAGTAAATGTTAGAAAACTTGTGGATGGTGTCACAAAACTTAGAAATTTGCCTAGAACAAATAGTAAAAAATTGGAAAATATAAGAAAAATGGTTGTTGCAATGTCAGAAGATATTCGGGTTGTAGTTATAAAATTGGCAGACAGACTTCACAATATGAGAACACTAAAATATATGACACCTGAAAAACAGCTGGAAAAATCTAAAGAAACTCTTGAGATTTACGCACCAATTGCCCATAGAATCGGGATGGCTAGAATAAAATGGGAACTGGAGGACATAAGTTTTAGATTTCTGTATCCAGATGACTATTATGAAATTAAAGAGCTTGTTAATTCCAAAAGAAAAGAACGTGAGGAATACACGGCAAAATTCATTGAAAAAATAAAAGAAGAACTTGAGAAAAATCACATAAAGGGAGAAGTTACAGGGCGACCAAAGCATTTATACAGCATTTACCGAAAAATGCACGAAAAAGAAAAAAGATTTGTAGATTTGCATGATTTAATCGCAATAAGAATTATCGTTGAGAAGAAAAATGAGTGTTATAATGTACTTGGAATAATTCATGATTTATTTATTCCAGTATTTAAACGTTTCAAGGATTATGTTTCACAGCCAAAACCAAATGGATATCAATCTATTCACACAACAGTAAAAGGTCCAAATGACCAAAATGTAGAAATCCAAATTAGAACAAGAAAGATGCACGAAATTGCAGAAGAAGGGGTCGCAGCCCATTGGAAATATAAAGAAAAAAAATCAAAATCTAAAAATGAAAAATTTTATGCAGATGCAAAAAAATTAACAGATTCTGTTCAAAGAAAAATGGATGAAAAAGAGCAAAAAGGATTTGCCCAAGAGATTACTGGAGATGTGCTCAAACAGACAATATTTGTATTTACACCTAAAGATGATGTTGTGGAAATGCCTAGAAATTCGACTGCCCTTGACTTTGCATTCCAAGTTCATACACAAATTGGGTATAGAACAATTGGAGTAAAGGTAAATGGAAGAATTACACAGCTTAATCAGGTGCTCAAAAATGGAGATAAAGTTGAAATTATGACTTCTAAAAGCATTAATAAAGGACCTGGAAAAGACTGGATAGAAATGGTAAATAACCATAGTTCACGTGTAAAAATTAGAAAATGGTTCAAAGATAAGGAATTTGAAGAAAAGTCTAAAGAAGGGGAACAAATTTTAGAAAAGGAATTTGAACGGCTTGGATTGAAATTAAAGGATATGCTTGAGGATGAGCGGGTTTTCCTTTATATGAAAAAATTCAATATTCCTGATAACAAGACGTTATTTTACAGATTCGCCATTGGAGATTTGTCACTTGACGGATTTTTAAATAAATTTGAGAAAAAGGAAGAAAAGGCCCTGGAAAAGGTTCTTGAGGAAGAAACAGAAAAGGCGAATAAACAAAAGGAAAAAAATAACGGCGGTATTAAAATATCTGGAACTGAAAACACAATGTACCGTTTTGCAAAATGCTGCAGTCCGCTTCCAGGCGATGAAATAAGAGGTTATGTAACACGAGGACGTGGAATTGCAATACATCGCTCTGACTGTGAAAACTTTATTTCCCTTATGGAAAGGGAACCTGAAAGGGAAGTTGACGTTTACTGGGATAAATCTGCAATATCTGCCAATACAACATACGAATTTAACTTTACAATAAAAGCTTCAGATCGAAATGGATTGCTTCTAGATATAATCCGAATTTTAAATGAATATAAAATGAGCCTTTTAAATGTAAATACAAACTCTTTTAAAGAAAATGGAAACAGACGAATACTTATACATTTAAGAATAACAATAAGAAGCCGTGAAGATTTTGAAAGATTGGCAAATAATTTAAAATCAATGTCAGAAGTAATTGAAATAATAAAAAAATAAATTATTCTTTTATAAAAAGGGGGCGTTATAAATGGATCTAAAATTTTTAATCGCATTAATTATATTCATATTATTATTTAAAATTCTTATAAATATTACAAAAAAAATTATTTTTCTAATTTTTATAATTGTTATTTTTATGGTTATTATAAATTATTTGAGATATTAGCTAAATTTATTCAATTTAAACTAAATTCTCTTTTTAAAAAAATGTACCTTTAAACATTAAAGTCTATTGGTACACTTTTTATTTTATAATTTCATAATTTATTTTATAGTAAAACTGATTTAAAGCCGAACTCAAAAAGTATGACTATTTTACTCAAACCCTAAGTCTATATAATTTCAACTTCACATTCATCAAAAATTTTTTTATAGTTTTCCAAATAATCCTTTTTATTTTTTTCACAAATAAAAATATCAAAATCAGACAAATTACTGAATTTATAACTTCCTAATATTCCTAATTTCTTATATTCAGTCACTAAAAATATTTTTTTAGAAATTTTCATTATTTCTTTTTTTGTATTTCCATCATTTAATTCAAAATTCATAACTTTTTCAGCTTCCAGATCTATCCCGGCACTTCCGATAAAAGCCTTGTCAACATTATATCTTTTTATATAATTAATCGCTTCACTTCCAACATTGCCACCTACTTTTTTATTATACTCCCCGCCTATCATTATAATGTCCACTTTAGAATTTTTATTAAAATGTGTGGTAATACTAGGCATATTTGTAATAAGAGTTATTTCCTTTTCAGAATTTGCAAGATATTCTGACGCAATATAATTTATACTTGTAATGTCAAAAAAGATTGTTTCTCCATTTTCAATATTTTCTATAATTTTTCTTGCAACGATTTCCTTTTGCTTTGTTCTATTTATAATTCTTTCCTCAAGAGTACTTGAATGTACCAGTTCCTTTAGTAAAATCGCACCTCCATGAGTTCTTTTCAATTTCCCTTCCTGCTCTAGCCTTTTCAAATTTTTTCTTATAATAACTTCTGAAACATTAAATTTTTCTGCCAAATCAGTAACTTTTACTTTCTTTTCATTTTCTAAAATTTCTAATATTTTTTCCAGTCTTTCATCCAAAAACATACCAAATCTCCAATACTCTTTATAATTATCCAAATTACAGCAAAATTTTCAAAACTTTATTAGATCTATTCGCTAACTTAATTTTTTTATTTAACAAGGAGTCAAGCCCCTTGCTTCAGAATGTTTGTTTTAGTGAACTACTCCCGCTTTTAGAAGCGGGAGCTTCTTGGGAAGTATCTGCTTTTGCTAGTCAAATATATTTACCAAGCTCTTCGGGCAGTCCCTGCCCTGTTTTTTTATTTCTTAATATTTCAACATTTCTTTTCCAACATCTCTTATATTCAGTGCCGCATTGTAATCTCTATCAATTTCAATTCCACAGCACTCACATTTATAACTTCTTTCTGATAATTTCAGTTCCTCTTTAACATTTCCACATCTACTACAAGTTTTCGATGACGGAAACCATTTATCTATCTTCAAAAATTGTTTCCCTAAAAACATCAGTTTATACTCAAGCATCCTCAAAAATATTCCCCATCCATTATCTCCTACACTTTTCCCAAAATTTAATGCCTGGCTCATCCCTTTCATATTCAAATCCTCAACAACCACAGCATTATACGCTTCAGATAATTTTTTCGATAATTTATGTAGAAAATCTCTTCGACAATTTTTGATATATTCATGCAATTTTGATATTTTCACTTTTTGCTTATACCAATTTTTAGAAAATTTCACTTTTCTTGATAATGATTTCTGTAATTTCTTTAAATTTTCTTCCAATATCCTAAAATATTTCGGATAATCAGCCCTTTGGTTTTCAGAACTGACAAATAATTTAGACATTGAAAAATCAAGTCCAATCACTTTATCATTACTTGGTATTTTTTGAATTTCTTTTTCAAATTCTGTCAAAACAGAAACATAGTAATTTCCATTACTGTTTGTCAATGTTACTGACTTTATCTTGTAATCCTTCGGTATTTCTCTATGATATTTTAATTTTACTCTTTTCAATTTTGGCAAAACCAAATATTTTGTTTCCTCAATTCGTATTGAATTATTCACACAATTTGTCGTATAACTTTTAACATTATTCTTTTTAGATTTGAACCTTGGGAACTTCGCTCTCTTCTGAAAAAAATTTGTAAACGATCGTTTTACATTCAATTGAGTATTTGAAAGTGCTAGACTGTCCACTTCTTTTAAAAATTGATTTTCACTTTTCAAACTGGCAGGTGTAATTATTTTATTTTTTCCAGTTTCTTCATAAATTTTATTCGCAGTATACAAAATTGTATTGTAAATAAAACGAACACATCCAAAAGTCTTGTTTATCAACAATTCTTGTTCCTTATTTGGATAAATCCTGTATTTGAATGCTAAATTATATTTCACAAAATTACACCTCCTTTTAATTTTGAATATTATTTTTAATGACTTCTCTTCAATATTTTACACAAAAATTGTATCATAGGTGTATCCTTTTTTCAATTTTTTTACAAAAAAAGCAATTCATCTCCCACTTATAGAAGTCGGAGACTTCTTGCTGTCTTTTTGTTAAATTTCAAATAAATATAGTTTCTGAGCAAGTCTATTAATTATGCCAGAACTAAGTCTTGAAAAGTTCAAGAAGCCAGAACTATAATAAATCAAGCAATGTCTTATCTCCATAAACTTTTTCCCAATCTGAATTAAAAGTATCCATGCTCCAGTCTGTATAAGGATGGTAAATTAACTTTTCAAAAACATCTGGAGCTACAGTTACTGATTTTGCACCAGCTAGAATTGTTTCGTGAACTTGTCTTACGTTTTTAAACGAAGCACCTAATATTTTAGGCTCAAAAATTCTTTTATACTGCGCCAATTTTTCTTCATCCGTTTTTTTATTCATCTCAAGAATTTTATAAGCATCTTTTACAATTTCAATTCCATTTTCCCCAATATTGTCAGAACGGTTAATATATGGAGCCATGTATTCTGCCCCTGCTTCTGCCGCCATAATTATCTGTTGTGGTGACAAAATCCCTGTTGCAGTTATTTTATGACCATCTTTTGATAAAATCTTCATGGCTTTTATCCCTTCAGGTGTTACAGGAATTTTTGTATAAAAATTTTCTCCGAACGTATCACGTAAAAGCTGCACTTCCTTTACCATTATTTCAGCTGTACTTCCCACAGCCTGTGCATGCACAATCTTGTCTCTTCCAATAATATCAAAAATATCATTTATAATCTCTTTAAAATCTCTTTTTTCCTTCGCAATAATAGTAGGATTTGTAGTAACCCCTGCTATCGGAAAAATATCACTAATTTTTTTTATACTCTCCAAATTCGCTGTATCAATAAAATATTGCACTCTCATCATCCTCTCTCTTTTTTTATTGAAATAATAATTTAATATTTTAATTAGTTTCGTTTTATTTCGATGTTATTTTAATACATAATTTAAGAAAAGTCAATGCTTTTTTTCAACTTTTCTAAAAATTTTGATTGAATAATTACTTTCTTTATGTTATAATTAACATGCAAAGAAACAATCATAATATGAAAAAAACAACGACAAGGGCTAGTTCAATTTGAACTAGCTTTTTGTATTAAGTTTTGCTATAATATTTTTGGGTTCGTTGCCTAATTCATATTATGATTGGGGGTGATGTCCAAATGGAACGGGATATAGTTTTTATATTAGTTCAACTTGTGGTTATTTACTACATCCTAAGTAGAAGATAACACCCCAAAATGAAAAAATAATTTTTTCCCTGCAATTATTATTTATTGCAGGTTTTTTATAAATTTTTTTAGAAAATTAAATAAAACTATTGACAAATTTTCAAAAACAGGATAAAATCGAAATATAAAGAAATAAAATGAAATAAAAAGATATTTTTAAAGAAAAAAAGAAGGGTGAAACGTATGAGAGCATTAGTTACAGACATTGAAAGAGGAGCTACATTTGATGGGCCTGGGATCAGAACAGTCGTGTATTTTAAAGGATGTCTGCTTAGATGTCTGTGGTGTTCCAATCCTGAAACACAGAAGCTGGAAAATGAATTTTGGGATTATGACGGCTCTCTTTATAAAGGAAACAGAACTTCATGTTCTGACTGCCTCACTACAAGTACATTAAAAAAAGTTGCAAAAGACATGACTCTGGAAGAAGTTTTTACAATTGTGATGAAGGATGAAAATTTTTATAGAAATTCTGGAGGAGGAGTTACATTAAGTGGCGGAGAAGTGCTTGTAAATTCGGCATTTGCGATAAAACTCTTTGAAAAATTAAAAGAAGAGTATGTTAATACAGCGATAGAAACTACTGGATATGGAAGTTACAGAGAGCTTGAAAAATTGGCAAAATTGACAGATACAATTTTATTTGACATAAAGCATATGGATAGTGGAAAACATAAAAAATATACCGCTGTTTCAAATGAAATAATTTTAGAAAATCTTACAAAACTTTCCAAATGGCATAAAAAAATCATTATGAGATTCCCATTTATAAAAGGGATAAATGATGATGAAAAAAATATTCATGAAACAGCAAAGTTCTTGAAAAAATTAAATTTGCTGGAAATAAATATTCTTCCTTATCATACAATGGGACTTGAAAAATATAGAAAACTAAGAATGCCGTATCCGATGAAAACACTTGAAAAACATACACAGGAAGAACTTGATAATGCTTTACAAATAATGAAAAGTTATGGTTTAAAGGCAAAACTGAATGGATAACACAAAAATTAAAGATAAATAATAAAATATATTGGAGGGAAAAGCAATGAGAGAATTTGTTTTAAAAAGTGAAAGAGTGAAAAAATTAAGAGAATCGGCTTTATCAAAATTCCCTGGTGTCAGTGTCGAAAGAGGTAGGCTTTTAACAAAGGCATATAAGGAACATGAAGGGGAATCAAAATATATGGTTCGTGCTTATGCAGTTAAAGAAATTCTGGAAAATATGACAATTTACATAAAAGATGGGGAACTTATTGCAGGAAATCAGTCCGTAGATGAAAGAACAGCGCCTCTTTTCCCAGAATATGCAGTAGACTGGATTATAGATGAAATTAATACAAAAGGAAACTTTGATCACCGTGATGGAGATAAATTTAGAATTCCTGAAGAAGAAATTCCTGAACTTTTGGAAATATGTGAATGGTGGCGAGGAAAAACACTAAAAGATAAAGCTCACGCTCAGATGCCACAGGAAATAAAAGAAGCTGGAATTGTGAAAATTATTCATGGGGAAGGAAACATGACTTCTGGTGACGGACACATTGTTCCTGACTTCAAAAAAGTTCTGACAAAAGGTCTGAAGGGTGTAATCGAAGAAGCTAAAGCTTCTATGGAAAAAGTGGATATTACAGTTTATGGAGGATACAATAAAATTGACTTTCTAAAGGCTGTACAAATTGTGGCTCAGGCAACTATTGATTTTGCTCATAGATTTGCAAATTTGGCAAAAGAACTTGCTGAAAAGGAAACAGATTCTCAGAGAAAAGAAGAATTACTTCAAATTCACAAAAATTGCCTAAATGTACCTGAAAATCCTGCTCAAACATTTTGGGAAGGAGTACAGGCAATCTGGTTTATTCATTTAGTAATTCAGATTGAAAGCAACGGACATTCAGCTTCTCTTGGAAGGGTAGATCAATATTTGTATCCACTTTATAAAAAAGATGTGCTGGAAGGAGATTTAGACAGAGAATTTGCAAAAGAAATGCTTCAATGTCTATGGGTAAAACTTTACTCTGTAATAAAAGTCCGTTCAACTTCACATTCCGGTTATGGTGCAGGTTATCCGACTTATCAGAATGTTACAATTGGAGGATCAACTCCAAGTGGAAAAGATTCTACAAATGAATTGAGCTACTTAATTTTAGAAAGTGTTGCAGAAAACAAGCTTACACAGCCAAATTTATCTGCAAGATTTCATATAAATTCTCCAGAAAAATTTATTAGAAAATGTGCTGAAGTGGCTGCAACAGGTTATGGAATGCCTGCAATGCACACAGATGAAATAATAGTTCCTGCATTATTAAATAAAGGCGTAAAAATCGAAGATGCCTATAATTACTCAATGGTTGGATGTGTTGAAGTGGCTGTTCCTGGAAAATGGGGATATAGATGTACTGGAATGACATTTTTAAACTTTGTAAAGGCTACTGAACTTGTATTAAATGATGGTTATGATGCTAGAACTGGACTTCAATTATTAAAAGCTGGGAAATTGACTGACTATGAAACTTACGAAGATTTATGGGAAGCTTGGAAAAAATATATGAAACATTATACAAAATTATCAGTTGCTCTTGATGTGCTGGCTGATACACATTTGGAAGATTTTCCTGATATTTTATTATCAAGTTTAGTTGATGACTGTATTGGAAGAGGACTTTCAGCAAAAGAGGGTGGAGCTGTTTACGACATTATTTCAGGACTTCAAGTTGGAATTGCAAATGCTGCAAATTCACTATATGCTCTAAAAACAACTGTTTTTGATAAAAAAATCTTGACAAAAGAAGAAGTTTACAATGCACTTCAGACAAATTATGAAGGTGAAAATGGAGAAAGAATCAGAAAAATATTGTTAGAAGTTCCTAAATACGGAAATGATATTGATGAAGTGGATGAATTTGCTACAAACATCTATTGGACATACATTGATGAAATTCAGAAATACCATAATACAAGATACGGAAGAGGACCAATCAACGGTGGTTATGGAGTTTCAACATCTGGAATCTCTTCAAATGTGCCAATGGGAACAGTGAGCGGTGCAACTCCAGACGGAAGATACGCTTATACTCCTGCAGCTGAAGGAGGTTCTCCAACTCAAGGAACTGACACAAACGGTCCTACAGCAGTATTAAATTCTGTAAATAAATTGCCAACTTTGATGATCACAGGTGGACAGTTATTAAATCAGAAATATTCACCAGAATTGGTAAATACTCCAGAACAGTTTGAAAAATTTGTAAATATAATAAAATCATTTATAAGTTCAAAAGGATGGCATATTCAATTTAACATTATTTCAGGAAAAACATTGAAACAGGCTCAAATTGAACCTGAAAAACACAGGGATATTATCGTAAGAGTTGCTGGATACTGTGCTCAATTTGTTACACTTGACAGAACTACACAAAATGATATTATTTCAAGAACTGAACAAAGAATATAAGCCCTTATTATTTTTGATAAACTTTTAAAATAAATTTTTTCTTTATTTCAAGGAGCTAATTAATTTTAAGCTCCTTGTATTTTTTATAAAAAAATTCCCAATAATTATTACTTATCAGGAATTCCTATTTATGTTAAACTTCATTCAAAAATTTTTTAAAACTATTTTTTCTTTTGTCTCTTTTCAATTACTTTTTGTGCTAAATCTCCCATCAATTCTTCATATCTCACAAGTTTCATTTCAAAATATCCACGACCTTGCGTAATTGCCTTCAATTCATTCGCATATTTGAAAGTTTCAGACATTGGAGCTTCAGCAATAATTTTTTGTTTTGTACCTTTGTGAGCTTCCATTCCTAAAACACGTCCACGCTTTTTATTAATATCTCCCATTATATCCCCAATATATTCTTCTGGAACAATAATTATAAGTTCCATGATTGGTTCAAGCAATATTGGTTTTGCCTCAAGCATTCCTTTTTTGAAAGCTAAATTTGCTGCAATTTTGAATGCTAATTCAGAAGAATCCACATCGTGATAAGAACCATCGTATAAAACAGCCTTTACATTAGTCACTGGATATCCTGCAAGAACTCCTTCTTTTAATGATTCTCTCAATCCTTTTTCAACAGCTGGAATATATGATTTTGGAACACTTCCACCTGTAATTGTTTCTTCAAATACAAAATCTTCATCTGCATATGAAAATTTAATCAAAACATCCCCATATTGTCCGTGTCCTCCAGATTGTTTCTTGTATTTTCCTTGAACATCAGAAGTTCCTTTAATTGTTTCCCTGTAAGGCACTTTCAATTCCACAGTTTTTATCGTTATTCCAAATTTTGCCTTCAATTTTTCTATAACTGTCGCACAATGAAGTTCTCCTTGTACTCCAAGAACCGTTTGACTTGTTTCAAGATTTCTATGCCAAATAAATGACGGATCTTCTTCCATCAAACGATTCAATCCAGATGACATTTTTTCATCATCATTTTTATTCAATGGCTCTATTGCCACAAATAATTGTGGTTTAGGAAAAGTTATATCTCTTAACGGCACTTTTTTTTCATTAGTTGAAAGCGTATCAGAAGTTTTTGTACTATTAAATTTTGAAAATACCACAATATCTCCTGCAATTCCCTTTTGAATCTCATCCATTTTATTATTCACAAACGTATTAATTTTCCCAATTTTTTCCTTCGTTTTTCTATTCAAGTTAAAAACTTCACTATCTTGTTTAATTTCACCAGAGTAAATTTTGGCATAAGAAACTTTTCCTAAAAAAGAATCAATTGTTGTTTTAAAAATTTGGCATACAAATTCGTCTTTTTCTGGCTGTACTTTTTCATTATCATCAGGCGATGGCAAGAAATCTTTTACTACATCAAAAGTCGTATGAAGCCCAATATTTTTTAAAGTTGAACCACAGATTACTGGAATTACCGAACAATCAAGTACTCCTTGTCTAAGTCCACGATGAATTTCAGCAGTCGTAAACTCAACTCCACTAAAGTATTTATCCATTAATTCTTCATCAGTTTCTGCAACTGCTTCTAAAAGCATTTCACGTACAGAATTTATTTCATCATCCATATCAGTCGGCATTTCTACAGTCTGACATTCATTTTTCCCTTTATCAAATTCTCTTGCAAACATATCAACTACATTAACATGTCCCCTAAAGTTTTCTCCACTTCCCCAAGGAACATGAAACGGTGCAATCCGTTTCCCATATTTTTCCCTCAATTGTGAAAGAATTTTTTCATAATCAGCCTTTTCATTATCAATTTTATTCACAAAAATAATTCTCGGAATATTTCTACTATCAGTCAATTCCAAAGCCGTTTCAGTCCCGACTGTCAAATCTGTAGTTCCATCAACAATAATAATTGCTCCATCAACTGCCGCGAGCCCCGATTCAACTTCTCCAAAAAAATCGCCATACCCAGGAATATCCACAAAATTATACTTGGCCCCTTGATATTCCACCGCATGGAGACTTAAAGAGCTTGTAATTTTAGTATCATTTTCATTTCCCACAATTCGGTTAGTAATCCCTGCAGTAAATTCCAATCCTTCTACCATATTACTCTTTCCAGACCCACTATGTCCTAGAATTCCAATATTTCTAATATTGCTGCTGTCATATATTCTCATAACAGTTTCCTCCCTATATATTTCTACTTTTTTGTACTTTTTAAACTTCTCCTATACTAAATTTTAACTTGAAATTTGAAAAAATCAAGTTAATAAAAAAAATTATTAATATACAAAAAAATAAATACATAATTTATTGATAAATTCTGTTAAAATTATTTTTAAAATTAATTAATATAAAAATTTTGCTGTTTTTTTAAAATATTATGACAAATATAAAAAAATATAGTATAATGTAATGATGATTTAATTTTTTAAAATTGAAATATTTGAAAAAATAAAAATAAAATAACAAAAATATAGGAGGCTTATTTTTATGGAAAACTTGGAATTTGATAATTTTAATGACAACAATGACTCTGAACGACTGTATCAAATGGGAAAAAATTATTATGATAACGGTTCCGACACATTGGCGGAAAAATATTTAAAAGAAGCTGCTAAAAGTGGAAATAGAAATGCAGTTTTTATTCTTGCTGACATTTATTTAAAATATGACAAATTAAATTTGGCAGAAAAATATTTAAAAAAGATTGCCGATGGTGGAGATTTTCAGCTACAAGATAAACTTGGAACGGTTTATAAGAGAAAAGCGAATTTTGAATTGGCAGAATATTACTATAAACAAGCTATAAATAATGGTAATCAGAAATCTCGTTATAATCTTGGAAACTTGTATTACCAATATAATAAAAAAGATCTTGCATTGGATTATTTAAAGCCTGCAGCAGATGAAAGAGATCAAGAAGCCCAAGTGCTACTTTCTAAAATTTATTATGATAACGGACAAATTGAATTAGCAGAAGAATACTTACATAAAGCCAAAGATAACGGAGAAGCCTATTATCTACTTGGAAAACTATACGGAGAAAAACAGGATATCGAAACTGCTGAAAAACACCTAAAAACAGCAGCCGATACCTACGACAGTAAAAAAGCCCAGGAAGTACTTTACAAACTTTATGCAGACAAACAAAATCAAACACTTACAAAGCACTATTTAACTTTACTTGCAGATGAAAATCATCTAGAATCATTTGTATTGCTGGGAAATATATTTGCTGATGAAAAAAACTATAATCTTGCTTATACAAATTATTCTCACTTCTTTGAAGGAAGAAAACGTACAAATACAAAAATTGATATGAAAAAAATTGATGAGGAAAAACTTAAATTTAATTTTGGAAAATGCTGTATAAAATTAGGTAAATTTGAGAAGGCTGAACAAAATCTAAAAGAAAACAGTTACTTAAAAATTTCAGATAATATTATTGAAGTTGCAAAACTTTACGAAGAAGCTGAACAACTAAAAATAGCTATCCAATACTATAAATCAGCTTTACATGTATAATTTCAATAAAAATTTAAATATGAAATGCAAAAATAAAAATCAAGTAATAACAATAATATATTTTAAATATTTTTTAAAAAATTAAAATGCTATATTAGTATTCAAAACTACATATATCTAAAACTTTATAAAATAAATATTATGAAACAAGGGGTCAAGACCCCTTGTCAGTAAAGACTAATTTATTGAACAAATCTATTAATAAAATTTTATAAGCAAAAAATAATTTCACAATAAAAATAATTTAGGAGGAAAAATGGCAACTACAAAAACAAAAATAGGTAACTCTGAATTTAGAAACTGCTTTATGAATGCAGCTGGTGTTTACTGTTACGATAAAAATGAACTTGAACAAGTGATAAATTCCGCAGCTGGAACATTTGTTACTAAAACTGCTACATTGCAATCAAGACCAGGAAACCCTGAACCTAGATATCATGACACGGCTCTAGGAAGCATAAATTCAATGGGACTTCCAAATTTAGGATTCGATTATTATTTAGATTATCTATTAGAATTACAAAAAACACATCCAGATAGAACTTTCTTTTTCTCACTTGTGGGAATGTCGACTGAAGATACCCACACATTATTGAAAAAAGTTCAGGAAAGTGATTTTAACGGAATTACAGAACTTAACTTATCTTGTCCAAATGTTCCAGGAAAGCCACAAATTGCCTACGATATGGAAACTACAGAAAATTTACTGACAGATATTTTCTCATACTTTAAAAAATCACTTGGAGTAAAATTGCCTCCATATTTTGACATAGTTCATTTTGACCAGGCGGCCACAGTATTTAACAAATTTCCATTGACATTTATAAATTGTGTAAACAGCATTGGAAATGGACTTGTAATTGAAGATGAAAGTGTTGTAATAAAGCCTAAAAATGGATTTGGAGGAATCGGAGGAGAATACATAAAGCCCACAGCTCTTGCCAATGTTCACGCATTTTATAAAAGATTAAATCCATCTATTCAAATTATTGGAACAGGAGGAGTTCTTACAGGTCAGGATGCTTTTGAACATATTTTATGTGGAGCAAGCATGGTTCAGCTCGGAACTACTTTACACAAGGAAGGCCCTTCTGCCTTTGAAAGAATAACTAATGAATTAAAGGCTATTATGGATAAAAAGGGATATAAAACTATTGAGGATTTTAAAGGAAAATTGAAATATTTATAATTTTTTAAATTAAAATAATAAAAATAAAGCAAAAAATAAAAAGCAAGGTGATAAAAAAATGGATAAAATAAACTTACTTCAAAAAATAATTGATGAAAGTAAAAGAATCGTTTTTTTTGGAGGTGCGGGAGTTTCTACAGAATCAGGAATTCCCGATTTTAGAAGTGCAAATGGAGTTTATAATTTAAAATTAGACAGAAATTTTTCTCCAGAAGAGCTTGTTTCCCACACAATGTACGAAAAATACCCAGAAGAATTTTACGACTTTTACAAAAAACATCTTGTTTATCCAGAAGCAAAACCCAACTTTACCCATAAATACTTGGCAAAATTAGAAGAAAATGGAAAATTAACGGCTATAGTAACTCAAAATATTGATTGCCTTCACGAAATGGCTGGCAGTAAAAATGTCTTAAAACTGCATGGAACAATTGATAAAAATACTTGTGTCATTTGTGGCAATAAATATAATTTAGAAGAATTTTTAGAAATCTGCAAAACTGAAAGTATTCCACATTGTCCAAAATGTAAAGGAACTATAAAACCAGATGTTACTTTATATGAAGAAGTGCCAGATCCAGATACTTTTAGAAATGCAATAAATGAAATATCAAGAGCCGATACACTAATTATAGGCGGAACTTCGCTTGTTGTATATCCAGCTGCTTCTTTAGTTCAATACTTTCAAGGAAAAAATCTTGTTTTAATAAATAAATCTAAAACCGAACAGGATCATTTTGCAAATTTAGTTATACATGAAAATATTGGAGAAGTTTTTAAAAAATTAAAAAAAATAATTTGAGTTAAATAAAAAATATTTGGTGCTAAATATTTGTTAATTTTTCAAAAAATAAATAGCACCATTTTTATTTTTATTAATACTAAAACCTATTTAAAAAATTTTTTATTTATCAATAAGGAATCTTGATTTCTTGTAAAAAAGCTTCCATTCAAATGGAAAATAATATAAAATTACTCAAAAAATATTAATCCAAATTTTCTCCATTACTTGCAATTACCTTTTTATACCAGTCAGCTGAAGTCCAAGCTAGAAATACAGGAAGTAACTGAAATAATCCATCTCCTGCAGCCTGTATTGTTAAATATGTACCATCCGTATTTGATACACCTAATGATATTAAAATTGCTGCAATACCCTTTAACATCCCAGCCGCAGCCATTGTTCCTAATATTGGTTGAAATAATTTACTAAGCACATCAATTAGAATATTTAAAACATCCTTGATACTTTTTATTTCTCTTTTAGGCTCTTCCTTTTTTTCATTCCCACTTAACCCCAGAAGTGGCAAAACTTCATCAAATACATCAGCAACATGATTCCCAATTACAACTTGAAATTGCTCTCCACTTATTAAAGCAGTAGCTACCCCATCCATCTTTTTCAATCTTTCCATAGCAGCCTTATCATTGCTTTTCAGTTTAAATCTCAACCTTGTTACACAATGATGCAAGCTAATAACATTTTCTTTTCCTCCCACTGCTTCCACAATATCTTTCGATAATTTTTCGTATTTCTTCACACGACAACCTCCTAAACAAATATTTTTTTATTTATTAATTTTTTCAAAATAAAAAGGCAAAACTCGACAATAAAAAGTTGATTTAATTTTTTATACTAAAACCCCTTAAAATTGAACTTTTTTATAATTTATAATTTCAATTTTAAAGTCATTCTATTATAAAAATAAACTTTTTTATTCTCGGTCTTGCCTAATTTAATAGTCACAATCCTTTATATTTATTATTTTTGTGTTATTCTTTGAATATGTATCGCTAAATATGTTTTCTCTTCTTCTGATAATTTTCTTTTATATATTTTAAAAAAATAATTCTCAATTTTTTCAGCACATTGATAAGCTTTGATGTATTTTTTCCTTACTTCCTGATAAATAAAGTCATTATCATCATTTATCTGGGTATTTTTCATAATTCTTTGAAAGAAAAATTTCAAATGTGTCATAAATCTTTCATAACTAAGGCTGCTTTCATCCAGTTCAATTCCAAATGTATATTTTATAATGTTCAGAATATCCTGTGTCATTTTTACAAGCTGCATCGTTTCCCTAATTTCATTTTTATTGTTAATCTTGGCATTAACAAGATGCAGAGCAATATTTGCCGCCTCATCTTCAGAAAACTTTATTCCTAGCTCATCATCTATAAATTCCAGAGCTTTTAATCCAACTCCATATTCTTTTGGATAAAATTTTTTTATTTCCCACTGAAGAGCATTCACATAACTTATATTTTCCTTGTGCCTTTGAATTGCAAAATTCAAATGATCTGTCAATGTTACATAAATAAAATCATTAAATTGAACATTCAGTATATTTTTTGCATATTCAATAATGTCATAGGAAATTGAAACATAATTCACAGGTATGTCTTCTAAAAGGAGCTTAAATTTTTCTGATGTTTCATTATGCTTTAAAATAAATGTCTTTTCAATTTTATCATTATCTATCAAATCTCCAGCCTTTTTCCCAAATGCTACACCTTTGCCTGTTATGATAATTTCTTCCTTCTGGTCATTTTCTGAAATGATAGCATTATTATTCAAAATTTTTTTTATCTTCATTTTTTCAAACTCCCATTAACAGTCATCATTTTTAGATAGAAAAAACCTTGATTATTAAATACGAAAAAATAATCATATTTATTAACCAAGGTTCTGCCTGCCTAACAGTAACAATCCACTTATAAAATAAGTATACTACCTTTTTTTAGATTTGTCAATAACTAAAAAATTAAAAATTTTTTAAATTTAAAAAATCTTCATGATTTCAAAAGAGAGATGATTATAATCAACCATCTCTCTTCCCAAATTTTACATTACTATTTAATTTCCCAATAATTATTATATTCTCTTTATCCATCTCCAATTATCACTCAGATTTATTTAAACTATTATTTTCTCCCTATTTCAATTGTATTGTACTCCTAATTTCTCTCAATTACAAGTTTTTTTTGAAATAAAAAAAATAAGTTTATAATAAAGATTTCTTTAAAAACAATCTTCAAAAATTATGGTTATTTTTCTCAAATCTTATTTTTGCCTAATTTATTTTTACAAGATAATTAAGATGGTTTATAGTAATTTAACAAATAAAAAAATACACCTTTAATGCTTTTTTTAACACTTTCAGTGTATTTTTATTCCCTTCTATTCTATTTTTTATTTTGAAAAATGGATAAATCCCTTGTTTTAAAATATTTGTTTTTATTTTAGCTAAAAATTTAAAAAAATTTATTAATTTATTCTACAACAAATAACCATTCTTTAGATAATTCGTGATCTCCATTAATAACTTTTTCATATTCCCCTTTTAACAATTCATAGAATTTACCAGGTTTTGGTTCAGCATGGAAATCCAATTGTCCGATTGGTCTTTGGTCTAATGATTCAGCATAAGTGATTTTCATTGCTGTTCCTGTTACCAACAACTCATCTGCTGTGAATACCATTGAACGGTCAATTTTTCCACGATTAACTTTATATCCATTGTATTCCAATAATTCTAATGCTGATCTTACTGTGATTCCTTCAAGAGCTGCATTTCCTGTATCAGGGATAATTACTTGGTCTCTGTAAATTAATACAATATTTGCAACAGAAACTTCTACTACATTTCCTGTGTCATCAAACATTAACGCATCATCATAACCATTTCTTTGTGCATCACTTGTTGCTAGGAATGAATTAATGTAAGAACCACCTGCTTTTGCTTTAGTTGGAATAGACGAATCATTGTATTTTCTATAAGTTGAACTCATTAATTTTAATCCGCCTTTTGTGCTTACATAATCTGCAAGAGGTAACATATAAATTGCTAAATCAAAATCAAGTCCTGCTTTTTTTGGTGATAATCTTGGTTCTTTACAGAAAATGAATGGTCTCATGTAAAAATCTTCTTTAATATCGTTCTTTTTAACTAATTCAGTTACGATATTTTTAAATTCATCCCATCCCATGAAAAATTCAAAACCTAACATTTTTGAAGCTGTCATAAGTCTTTTATAATGGTCTTCCAATCTAAAAATTGCAACTTTCCCATTTCTGTAGTATCCTCTAACTCCACCGAAACAAGTTGTTCCATATTGTAAACTGTGAGTCGCAATACTTACTGTCGCCTTTTCAAATTCCACTATTTCTTTATTGAAATATGCGTATTTCATAAATTCAGTTTTACCTGCCATTAAATTTACCTCCATATAATTTCAATGTTCTAATATTTACTATTATATTTTAGCACTTTTTTTAAATTATGTAAAATTTATTTTTTTAACTCAATTATATATTTTATATATGTTTAAAAAATGGCAAGGGAACTACAAACCTCTTGTAAAATAATATTTAAATTATACAATAATTTACTAAAATTAAACTCCATAAACTTTCATAAGTTCATCCATTTCTTTCTTTTCTTCCATTTCTTGAACTTTTTTTATAGACAATGCGATAGATTTTCTCTTTTCATTAATATCTGTAATAACAGCTTCAACTTTATCTCCAACTGAGAATTTTTCAGAAATATCCTTCAAAAATTCCTCTGTCAATTCTCTTTTTGGTATAATTCCATTAAATCTGTCTGTCAATTTAACAAGCACAAAATTTTCCTGAATTTCTACAATTTCAGTGTTTATAATATTTCCCTTTTTATATTTTTCAGTAACTTCCTTCCAAGGCGATTTTTCCAATTGCTTAATACTTCCAGATAATTTTTTTTCAATTTTGTCAATTACGATTACTTTAAATGCAACTTCATCGCCAACTTTGTATTCCTTATGTTCTCTTTTATCCCAAGAAAATTCATTTTTGTGAATAAATACTTCTATTCCCTTTTCAAGTTCAACAAAAATTCCATAATCCTGAACATTCATAACTTTTCCCTTATATGATTTATCAAAGTCATAAGTTTCTTCAAGAACATCCCATTTATCATCAAGCAGTGCTTTTGCACTCAAAGTAACTCTATTTTTTTCATCATTAAAGTCAACTATTTTAAATTTAATCAAATCTCCAGCTTTATATTTTGAAGTTAGGTTAGATTCTCTCTTATATGACAAGTCAGAAACATGTAAAAGTCCGTCAATATCCTTTTCAAGCGAGATTAATAATCCAAAATCAAATACTTCTGTTATTGGTTTTTCAATAATATCTCCTATATGATATTTTTCCTTTACTGTATTCCAAGGATTTTCTGAAAGTTGTTTTACACTTAATTTAACATTTTTCTTTTCATTTTCAATTTGAATAATTTTTGCAGGAAATTTATCTCCCACTTTATAATTTTTCAATTCTTTAGATCCATTGTGCCAAGCAAGCTCTGAAACATGTACAAACCCAGAATTTCCATCAACAGTTACAACTATCCCAAAATCAAGCATACCTTTAACAACAGCCTCGACCACATCTCCAACATTATGGCTTTTTTCAAATGCAACCCAAGGATCTTCTGATAATTGTTTTATACTTAATTTTAATCTATTTTTTTCAACATCCTTTTCAATAATTTTAGCAGTTACTTCATCTCCGATTTTATATCTTTCATGTAAATTATCCACTTGATCCCAAGAAATTTCAGAAATATGAATAAATCCACTTGCAGCTCCTAAATCTAAAATAATTCCAAAATCAAATATTTCTTTAACTTTTCCTGTAACTACATCTCCAACATTAACACTCTCAAAATATTTTTCCTCTTCAATTTTTATTAAATCAATTCTTGAAATAGTTATATTACTTTTATTTTTTTCCTTTATAATAAATTTGAATTTTTGTCCAGTATAGTCCTTATCCTTTTCAAATCTAGCAAGAGAAAATGGTAAAAATGCATCATTTTTTCCAATTTTTACAGTATATCCACCTTTAATTTTTTTTACAATTTCTCCTGTTACAATATCATCAACATTAAATGATGCCAATTCTTTAGCCTTATCTAGCATAAATTTTGAAACAATAATATTATCATCATCTTCCCTTAAAACCTTCACTTCAATTTTATCTCCAATTTCAAAGTCTTTAACTTCACTAGCATAAATTCTTCCTTCTTTTTTTGCATTTAAATCAAGAAATCCATAATCCATTTCTTTTCTTGTAATAATTCCTTCGACTACATCTCCAGATTTTTTTTCTTCAGGTAAATAATCCTCTAATAATGTCTCAAATTCTTTTTCGTTCATTTTGTACTTCAGAACTGCCTACAAAAGCCAGCCCTTCTCCCTTCTTTATATTTATTCAAAAAATTTATTAATTTCTATTAATTGTCTTAACTCCTCCAGCAATTTAGCCTCTTCTTCTGGATTTTCCCCATTTTCTGAAATTGCCCTAAGTTTTAATTTCTCTCCTTTTTCAGCTCCAAGCATCATAACTCCAAATACATTTTTACCATCTACTTTTTCATTTTTTCCTTTGTTATTCTCTGCTCGCTCATTTTCCAAAACCTTTTCTATTTCCAAAGTAGCATTATACTTTTTTGCAATATTGACAATCTGTCCTGATGGTCGTGCATGAATTCCCTGTTCATTTTTTATCTCTACAATAATTTCCTTCATAGCTTTCCTTTCCTGATTTTTCTAGTTTTTATTTGTTTTGTAAATCCCTTCTGCACGTCTTCTAGTAGCAGTTTTAGAATGCCAGGTGTCTTCCAAAATAATTGAATCCCTAAATGGAGTTTTAGAAACTTGCTGTTTCATATAATTTAAAAACATACATCTGGAAGAATGATGATTGTCAAGCGTAATACAAGAAGCAAAGTGTATAGCCACTTCTTCAGGCGTAATCTTCCCTTCTTTTTTCAAACATTTATTCACATTTGACAAAAGTGAATTAACTCCTTTCCCATTACATCCTCCACATTGGAACATCAAGACTCTCATATCCTGCTCCATTGGATATTTTAAAAATCCACCACTTCTCTCGTAAAACGACTGGCTACAATGATATCCGCTGCAACGTCTTTTTGCAATTTCACATTGAATTATTACAACCAGTTTAATTTTTGATAAATCCATAACACCACCTCAAAATATATTTGAAACTCTTAAAACCTATTTAAATAATATCATTTATTAGATTAAAAATCAATATTTAACTAATATTTTTCTGTAAAAAAAATATTAAATATTAAGTCTATTCATTAATTTTTTTATAGTTACAGCAAATCTGCTATTTCAAATGATGAAAATTTTTTTATGATAGAAAAATATTTATTAACAATAATCATTAGTTAATACTATTCTCCATTTAAAAAACAAAAATTATATTTTATTTAAATGGGTTTAGTATTAGAAAACAGAATTATATTATATTTTATCCAATTATCAATATGAAACTCTTCTTTTTTTTAAGTAAAAATTAATTAAAAAAAGAGAGATATAATTAAATATCTCTCCAAAAGCTTTTACTTCTAAACCTTTTATCTTAAAGATTATTGATTAATGAATTTTACGTTACTAAAGTCAACGTTTTGGAAGAATAATTCAACTCTTCTGTTATTGTATCTTCCTTGAACTGTATCATTAGTATCAGCTGGGTTGCTTTCTCCTTGACCAGTAATTGTTCCGTAAGAAATAGAATTTTTCAATCCATAATCTCTTAACAATCTAGCTACATTTTGTGCTCTTGCTACTGATAATTTTTGGTTATAAGCAGCTGATCCAGTTGAATCTGTATGTCCAATGAAATCAATTGATCCACCATCAGCAAATTGGTTAATTACACCTGCAATAGTTCTCAAGTCAGCAGCTTCACCTTCGTTAGGTACTCTACCATCTACTTTAAATCCTCTGATTACACATTTCTTTTCTTCAGTTGAACAACTAAATGGTAATACTGCTGTATTTGGTTTAACAATTGGTGCTGGTTCTGGAGCTGGTGCAGGCACTGGAGTTGGTACAGGTACTGTAACTGTTTGAGTTATAATTTTAGGTGATCTGTCATTTTTCAATTGTCCAAATCTATATCCTAATCTAACTCCTACCGAATCAATATTATTTCTTGTTCTTTCAGTATTACCTAAAGCATCAGTTGTTTTAATTTTAGCACCTGATCTTTCATAAATAGCTTCCAATGAAACTGGTCCAAATTCAGTACCAATTCCTGCTGCAGTATATAATCCACCTTTAACTTTACCATTTACATTTTTAGCTTCATGAGCAAAATTATATCCTGCTCTTCCTAATACGTATAATGCATCATTTCCATTGTTAGTTGTAATTAAGTTAAATTTTCCTAATGCATAAACTGGAACACTTCTCATTAATTTAGCTTTATCATCTTTTCTGATTAATTTCCCAGAGTGAGATGATAATTTATATTCTGCTCCTAATCCCCATTCAAATTCACCTTGGTTATCAACAATATATTCTAATCCAAGTGTTGGTCCATGTTTAAGATTATAATCTTCACTAAATTCACTTGATCCTGCTTTAAATTTTCTGTAGAAATCATATCCACCTTTAACTTGTACTTCAGATGCTACAGCATTTAAAGCCAATAAAGCTGTTCCTAAAATAACTAATTTTTTCATTTTAATTCCTCCTAAATTTTATTTTTTTCTCTAATTTTTCTAAATTAGTACTTTTTTCTCCTAATCCTCTTTTAGATTATACAACATTTTAAGAGAAAAATCAATGTTTTAACTAATTAATTTATTATTATAGTTAAAACTTCCTATTTACAAGTTATGGTATCATTTTTTTTATAAAAAGTCAACAAAAAATTAAGTAATACTCCACTTTAATCATTGTATTTAGTACATTTTTCTGCAAAATAACCTGATTTTATTGACTTATTAGTCATCTTGAAATTTTTATCTTTTTTACTTTTTTTATTTTTATATACTCTAATATATTAATTAAAAAATCTCAAAAAATCAAAATAAACTTTAAGTTTAACTAGAATAGTTATAACTTTTTAGTTTGAATTTAAAGTGTTATTTCTGTGTAAATTACTAAAAATTTAAATTATATATTTATCATCTTATCAATAGAATATTCTAATTTTTTCAATAATGCAACACGATTATTTTTTAACTTCTCATCATCAACATTAATAATTACATTATCAAAAAATTGGTTAATTGTGTTGGCATTATTTAATAACATTTCAATATAATTTAAAAAATCCTTACTTTCAATACTTTTCAATTGATTTACAAAATTATACAATGCTTTTTCTTCATCCGATCCAAATAATGTATTGTCAACATTTAGATTTTCACTTTTTTCATCTTTAACAATATTTTTTACACGTTTTAAAAGATTTATCAAAATTTCAAAATTTTCAGTTTGTGATAATTTTAAAAGTTCAGCCAATTTTTTATCTAATTTCACAATGTTACTTTCAAGATTTATTTCATAATTTATAAGAACTTTTTTATATTTTTCAGAAAGTACATTAATCATTCTTTGTTTAAAGAATTCTGTTACATCTTTTATAACATTCTTTTCTAAAACTTTCTTATCTGCTGAGAAAATTTCATAAGACTTTTCAATCAATTTTTTGTAGTCAAAGGATAATTTTGAATTTAATACAACTTGGATAATTCCTTGTGTCGCACGTCTTAATGCATAAGGATCCTTAGAACTTGTTGGTTTTAATCCAACTGCGAAACATCCAATAATTGTATCCATCTTGTCAGCGATTCCAGTAATTGCACCTTCCATAGTTGTAGGTAATTTATCCCCTTGATAACGTGGCAAGTAATGCTCAAAAATTCCAAGAGCTATATTTTTATCTTCACCTTGTTTTTGGGCATAAACAGAACCCATAAATCCTTGTAATTTCGTAAATTCTTTTTCTCCAATTACATTTGAAACAAGATCCGCTTTTGCCAAATCAACTGTTCTTATAATATTTTCCTTCTTGTCATTCAAGTTCAATTCTGAAATCAAATATTCAGCAATTTTTTCACTTCTTTTAACCTTTTCAAAAATCGTTCCCATATCCTTCTGGAAAGTAACTTCTTTCAATTTTTCCACATTATCTGCAAATTTATTTTTTAAATCCTCGTCAAAAAAGAATTTTGCATCAGCAAGTCTTGGCTCTACAACTTTTTCATTCCCTTTTTTTACAGTTTCCGAATATTCAGGTGCATTTCTTATAACAATAAATTTATTTGATAATTTTCCGTCTTTATCTTTTACTGGAAAATATCTTTGATGAGTTTCCAATGTAATTGTTATAATATCTTCAGGAAGCTGCAAATAATCCTTGTTAAATTCACCCTTTATTGCATAAGGATATTCTACTACATTAACTACTTCATCCAATAAATATTTATTGATTATCGCAGTATCTCCATCTTTTTCCCCATTTTCTTTTATGCTTTTCAAAATTTCTTCTCGTCTTTTTTCACCATCTACAATAACAAAATTTTCAAGTAATATTTTTTCATAATCAAGCGGATTATTAATTTCAATGTCCTGAGAAGCAAAATATCTCATTCCACGAGTCTTATTTCCACCTTTTATACCTTCAAACTCAAAAGGTAAAATTTCTCCATTATCAAGCAAAGTTACAAACCATTTAATCGGTCTTACAAATCTGAATGTTCTGTCCGCCCATTTCATTGACTTTTCAAACTCTATTTTCTTTATCGCATTTTTCAATATTTCAGGTAAAATCTCCTTAGTATTTTTTCCTGCAATAAATTTTTCAATCGAAATATATTTTCCTTTTTCATTTTCAATAATTTTTATATCATCAATCGTAGCACCTTGCGACTTCACAAACCCTTCTCCAGCTTTCGTAAGCTGCCCATCCTTATACGCAATCTCAACCGAAGGTCCTACGCTTTTTTTATCCAAATCATCCTGTTTTTCAGCCAAATCCTTTATAATCGCAGTAACTCTTCTAGGTGTACTAAACGATTCAATTTCTGAAAACTTGATTCTTTCAGATTTCAATTCATTTTCTATTATTTTTTTCAGATCTTTTTCCGCCTGATCCACATATCGTGCAGGCAATTCTTCCAATCCTATTTCAAAAAGAAAATTCATAATTAATTCTCTCCTTTACAAATTTACATTTTTCTTTTAACTATTTTTTCTCTAAATAATATCTATAATATTACATTTTTTAAGAAATTTTTCTTTAGTAATTAAATATTTGTTTTACTGAAAAAATATTCCCCATTTATTTTTTATTCAACAATGGGAATCCCAATCTTTCCCTTGCCTCCACAAATTTCTCTGCACATTTCTTAGCCAAATCTCTAATTCTTAAAATATAAGACATTCTTTCTGTTGTACTAATTGCCCCTCTTGCATCAAGGTTATTAAATGTATGTGAGCATTTTAGAACATATTCATAAGCTGGGAATACTAAATCGTTGTTTAGACAATTTTTAGATTCCTTTTCGTACATATCAAAAAGTTGGAAGTGCATTGGAACGTCTGCTACTTCAAAGCTGTATTTTGATAATTCGTATTCAAACTGGAATCTTCTTTCTCCGTATTTTACGCCTTTTGTCCATTCCAAATCTTTTACATCGTCCTTATTTTGTAAATAAAGTGCAATTCTTTCAAGTCCGTAAGTTATTTCAGATGGAACTATGTCAACTTCCAGTCCTCCAACTTGCTGGAAGTATGTAAACTGTGTTATTTCCATTCCATCCAGCCAAACTTCCCATCCTAATCCCCACGCTCCAAGTGTAGGACTTTCCCAGTTGTCTTCCACAAATCTTATGTCATGTTCCTTAGGATTAATTCCTAATGCAACTAAACTTTCTAAGTAAAGTTCCTGAATATTTTCTGGCGATGGTTTCATAATTACCTGAAACTGATGATGCTGATACACTCTGTTGGGATTTTCACCGTATCTTCCATCTTTTGGACGACGTGATGGCTCAACATAGGCAACATTCCAAGGCTCAGGACCTAACGACATTAAAAAAGTGTCTGGATTAAACGTTCCCGCACCTGTTTCAATATCGTACGGATTTGATATTATACACCCTTTATCTCCCCAGAACTTTTGAAGAGTTAATATAATTTCCTGAAAAGTCATTTTTCTCTATCCTTTCTCTATATTTTACTATTTTTTCTTATTCAAACGTTTTTTTAAATACACTGCTACTAAAATCAGCAGTGAAATAATAACGTATTTGATAACATTAAATGCTGTAGCACCTATTTTCTTTGGCAAAAAATAATCCTCTGCTATTTTATAGAAAGTTGATAATTCTTTCTTTTCTCCATATTTTCTTACAATTTTTTTGGGATTTTTCAGATTAACTTTTTTTATTTTCAGTTTTTCTTTTACTTGTTCTTCTGTTAAATACAGTGTCTGTTCTTTTGAATTAATAATAAAATATCCTGATTTTTTATCAATTTCCTTCATTTCTTCCTGTTTGTTTTTTTCATCTTCCATTAAGTCAAAATCTGCATTTACATAAAAAACTTCAGCAATCGCTTCGTTGGCATTGTACACATATCCTACCCAGCTACCTTTTATTTTTCCTAATTTCCCCAAATATCCTATATTTGACAAATAATAGTTCACTTCTGGAATCGCTTCGTTATACTCTGTACTCACTGAATATCCGTTTTTTAAATTCAAAACTGTATTTTCCTTAACTGGAAACCACACAAAGAAAAACAAAACTGTAAAAATCAATATCGCAATATCTATTCCAAATATTGTTCTTAACTTATTTTTAGAAACCGAAATAATAATAGCCATAACAGCAATAATCACAACTAAAACCCAAAATAGCATCATTGCCAAATATACCGCTCCAAACATATATTATCACCTATTTTTTTTCAAATATTTTTTCACTAAATAATCAATTATAATAATATAAATACCAATATGTACATACATATCTGCTACATTGAATACGAAAGCCCAGATTCCTCGAAAATCTATCATGTCAATTACATATCCACGAAGAATTCTGTCAATCATATTTCCCGTAGCTCCAGCGGCAATTACTGCTACTCCTATTTTTGTCCATTTGCTGTAATTCTTAAAGTTTTTGTACTCTACAGCGATTACATATATAATTAGAACTGCACTTGCTATTGTAAATAAATTGATTTTTCCTTGCAATAGACCAAAAACTCCGCCATGATTTTCAACATAAGTCAAGTGAAAGAATTTATCTATTATTGGTATAGAAAAACCTTGCACTCCACCTGATACATTGAACATCGACTGCTTTGTAATCTGATCTAATGCAGCTAAAACCAAAATAATAATTATATAAGGCATTTTTTTCTCCTCACATTTTTTATTAACACATATTTGTAAAAAACGAACTAAATAAGTTATTTTTATTTAGCTATATTTAGTCCTATTTTACAAAATAAATTTTATGTTACATTTTTTCCAGAACGCTTGCACATCTTGGACATACATCTGGATGATTGTGATTGTGTCCAACTTCCTCATCGTATTTCCAGCATCTTTCACATTTTTCTCCAGACGCTTTTTCCACAGCGATGTTAATTCCTTCGATTTCGCTTTCTGCTAAATTATCACTTACAAATTTAACTTGTGATACGATAAACAAGTCAGAAACTTCATTTTCTGTGTAATCTTTTATAAATGAATATTCATCATTAGCAATATTTAAAAGAACTCTCGCATCAAGAGAATGCCCTATTAATCCATTTTGTCTTTCTGCTTCCAACTTTTTGTTTACTTCTCTTCTTAGACGTGCGATTTTATCCCATTTTTGTGCTAATTCTTTATTTAAGTATTCAGGTCTTGCTTCAATCCATTTTGATAAATGCACACTTTCTTCTTCTTTTAGCGTTTCTGGAATTCTTTCCCAGATTTCATCAGCCGTAAACGACAATACTGGGGCAATTATTCTTACTAGCACTTTCAGAACTTCTGTCAATACAGTCTGTGTGCTTCTTCTTTCAATTGAAGTTGTCCCTTCGCAGTAAAGTCTGTCTTTTACTATGTCTAGATAGAATGAAGACATTTCCATTGAGCAGAAATATGTAATTTCCTGGAATAGACTGTAAAATTCGTATTTATCGTAAAATTCTGTTGTTTTAGCCTTCAATTCTTCCAGTTTGTGCATTGCCCACTTGTCAATTTCAAACATATCCTTGTAGTCAACTTTATCATTTGCATAATCAAAATCATTTAAGTTACCCATTAAAAATCTAGCTGTATTTCTGATTCTTCTATATGCGTCAGACATTTGCTGTAAAATATTTTCCGAAATTCTTACATCTTCTCTATAATCTACTGAAGATACCCACAATCTTAAAATATCTGCTCCATATTTTTCTGTAATATCTTTTGGAAGTATTGTGTTTCCAAGTGATTTAGACATTTTTCTTCCTTGTCCATCCATTGTGAATCCATGAGTTAGGATTCTCTTGTAAGGTGCATCTTTTGTACTTGCGATTGATGTCAATAATGAAGACTGGAACCAACCTCTGTGCTGGTCACTTCCTTCAAGATATAAATCTGCTGGTCTTGGCAAGTTTCTTGGCACTAGCACACTTCTATGCGAAACTCCAGAATCAAACCAGACATCCATTATACTTCTTTCTTTTCTAATATCCACATCTTTCAAGTTATATTTTTCCAAAAGTTCATCCCCGATAATTTCTTTGGCTTCGTATTTCCACCAAATATCAGTTCCTTCTTTTTTAACCAATTCAATTATTCTATCCATAATTTCTGGCTCATAAATAACTTCATCAGTCGCTCTGTTATAAAATAATGGTATTGGCACTCCCCATACTCTTTGTCTTGAAATAGTCCAGTCTGGACGAGTTTCTAACATTGAACCAATTCTATTTTTACCCCAAGATGGCACAAATTCAACATTTTCCAATGCCTTTATTGCATTTTCCCTAATATCACTTTCGTCAATGCTAATGAACCATTGTTCAGTCGCTCTGAAAATAACTGGCTTCTTACTTCTCCAATCATGTGGATACGAGTGAACGAAAGTTGTGTGGTACAACATATGTCCGCTTTCAGTCAAGTCTTCAACAATCGCTTTACTTGCTTTTGCATAAAACATTCCTTCATATTTTCCAGCTTCTTTAGTCATCTGCCCTTTATCATCTACCGGCGACAAAATTCCAATGTTATATTTTAGTGAATAATTATAGTCATCTGCCCCGTGCCCAGGCGCTGTATGAACTGCTCCTGTACCTGCATCTACTGTTACATAATCAGCATTCATTACTAATCCTTTTCTATCTAAGAACGGATGCTTGTAATGAGTGTACTCCAATTCTGTCCCTTTAAATTCTTTTAATAATTCATACGACAAGTCCAATGTTTTGAATACATCTTCAGCTAATTCTTTTGCAACAATCAAATTTCCTTTTTCAGTTTTGTACAATCCGTAATCAAATTCAGGGTGTAAAAATACTCCCAAATTTGCTGGTAATGTCCAAGGTGTTGTTGTCCAAATTAAAATACTTGCTTCATCCACACCTAATTTATCAGCCAAATCTTTTTCCCCTTCAAATTTCACATAAATTGAATGAGAAGTTACATCTTTATACTCAATTTCTGCTTCTGCAAGTGCAGTTTCAGTAGTTGGTGACCAGTATACTGGTTTTAGCCCTTTATAAATATATCCATTTTCATAAATTTCTTTAAATACTTTTAGTTGTTCTGCTTCATATTCAGGTCTTAAAGTGATATAAGGATTATCCCAGTTTCCTAAAATTCCAAGTCTTTTAAATCCTTCTTTTTGTTTTTCCACCCATTTTAGTGCATACTTTTTACATTCTTGTCTAATTTGCAATGGAGTCATATTTTTTGCTTTTTCTCCAAGTTCTTCCATTATTTTCCACTCGATAGGAAGACCATGTGTATCCCATCCTGGAATATATGGTGCATTATAACCTCTTAATCTTTTATATTTTAAGATAATATCCTTCAATATTTTATTTAATGCATGCCCAATGTGAATATCTCCATTTGCATATGGAGGTCCATCATGTAACACAAAAAATGGTGCCCCTTCATTCAGTGATTTTTCATAAATTTCAGCTTTTTTCCAGTCCCTTAATGTTAAAGGTTCTTTTTGTGCCAAATTAGCTTTCATTTTAAAGCTCGTCTTTGGCAAATTAAGCGTTTTTGCATAATCCACTTTTTCTGGATTGTTGTTTTCTGACATTACTTCCTCCTATTTTTATTTTAAATTATTTTTTTTTACTTTTTTTATGTCTTTTATTATATCACAATTTTATACATTTTTAAATAACTCTCGCTAAATCCCGTTTAAAAAATAAAATAATATTTTATTTGGCAGCAAAATCTAGTTTTTTAAATAAATAAGGAGATACCAAAATTTTTCTAACTTCAGTATTCTCCTTTTCATTAACTATTGCATTTACTTTTTTTAAACTTCATAATTTTTAGTTTTAAATTTTTAATGAAGCATTCCTGCTCCAATGAATGTTAAAATACCTAAAACAGCTGCATAAGCTATTGAATATTTAACAGTGAATTTAAGCATATCTCCTTCTTTACCCATTAATCCAACTGTTGAAGCGGCAATTGCAATATTTTGCGGAGAAATCATTTTTCCTCCTGTCGCTCCACCTGTACCAGCGGCGATATACAATGCTTTCAATGCTTCGTTTGATCCTGCTATATTTACTTGAACTCCACCGAATAACAAGTTAGATGCCAAGTCACTTCCTGTTACGAATGTACCGATAGTTCCTAAGAATGGCGAAATTACTGGGAAGAATTTACCTGTTGCAGCAAATCCTTTTGCTATACTTTCAATCATCCCACTATGTTTCATTACTACTGATAATGCCACAATTCCCATAATTACCACAACTGAAGGTAATTTACTTAAAATTGTCTCTTTTAATGTTTCAGCCATAACTTTTGGTTTTACACCTTGAATAAATCCTGCTATAACAGTTGCAACAAATAATGGTGCAGCTGGCGCTAAAATCCATTTGAATATTACACTCGGATCTCCTTTATCCTTAAACCATGTAGCTTCATGCCCCAAAGCAAAATTGAAATGTGTAGTCGTTGGTTCTAAAGCTTTATGAACAGCTTCTACAACTGGACTTGTTCCAATAATTAAGATTATCATTAAAATATATGGAACCCAAGCCATAAATGCATCTTTTCCAGTAATAGCTTGACCTTTATTAGATTTTGCACTTTCATCTTCTTTAATAAAGATTTTAGTAGCAACTATCATTAAGATCATTGCAAATAAACTTGATAAAATTGTTGGCAATTCAGCACCCATTGCTTTTGCGATAAATGGTTGTGTTAAATAACCAATAATTGAAGCAATAACTACAGGTAAAATTCCTCTTCCAAATGCTGCATTTTTTCCACCATCAATTTCTTTATTAGCCATTATTACCAAGATAAATGGTATAATACATGTCAAAACTAACAACAATAATGATGTATAAAATGCTGTTTCTCCAGCATTCAATTTAAAGTTTGAAATCATTGTTGTAACTGGCAGTCCAACTGTTCCAAACGCTGTTGGTGTTGAGTTTGCAATAAGACAAATTAAAGCTGCACTTAGCGGAGTAAATCCTAATGAAACCATAATTGCCGCTGGAATCGCAACTGCTGTCCCATATCCTGCAATACCTTCTATAAATCCACCAAATCCCCAAGCTAATATCAATGCTTGAGCTCTTTTATCTGTTGAAATGCTTCCTAACATTGATTTGATTGTTTCAATTTTACCAGTTTTTACTGATAAATCGTAAGCAAATAGCGCTGCAAATACTACAAATCCTATAGGCATCCATGCTGTCGCAAATCCTTCAATAATTGAAGCGAAAACCCCTTGAATCGGCATTCTCCACCCTGGCATAACAAAATTTAAAATAATTGCCACTACTAAACTGGCATACGCACTAAACATTGCTGATTTTTTTAAAAATGTCAGCAATATCAAAAATACAACTATTGGCACTAATCCAACTAAAAATTCCATTCCTGAACCTTCCTTCTCTTTATATTTTTTTTAAAAAAGTTTTAAAAAGAAAAATTTTTTTTAAAAATTAAAACATATAAAACATTTTATTTTTTAAATCAATTTAGTTCTTTAAAAATTCTTTAATTTTTTAGGTTATACTTTATTAGATTTGTTTGATAACTATTACTTTTTTAGTATAATAATCTTTTGATAAAATGACTTAACTATTTGATATAAATGAAATCACAAGTTTCTAAACATTTCTAATTTAAAATAATATTTATAACTTTTTAATAACCCAAATTTCTCACTTATATATTATCAAATTTTTCAAAAAAGTACAAATATTTTTTTAAAAAAATTTGTTTTTACGATATTTGCACTTTTTTTAATATTTCTTAAATTTTCTTATAACCCTTTTCTCGTAAGCCCCACTCTTCCACGCTCTTTATCCAGTGACAATATCTTAACTTTAATAATCTGTCCCACAGAAAGTTCCTTTGTAGCATCTGAAACAAACTTCTCAGCTATTTCAGAAATATGAAGCAGTGCATCCCCTTTTAGTCCTATATCCACAAAAGCCCCAAATTTTGCCACATTTCTCACAGTTCCTTCCAAAACCATTCCCTCTTGCAAATCATCCATCTTCAAAATATCTGATCTCAAAAGAGGTTTTTCAAATTCATCACGCGGATCTCTTCTATCCTTTAAAAGAGCCTCATATACATCTTTTGCCGTTTCATTCCCAAATTCATTTTCAGATATAATTTTTTTCAAATCAACATTTTTCAATTTTTGTCTAACTTCTTTCAAATTATCCTTCAAATCACTAGCTTTACATCCAGCCTCTTTTAAAATAGTTTCGGCAACGTGATACGACTCAGGGTGAATAATCGTATTATCCAGAGGATTTTCACTATCAGGCACAACAACAAATCCAGCCATCTGCTCAAAAGCCTTCGCTCCCAAGCCTTTTACTTTCTTAAGCTCTTTTCTGTCCTTAAAATCTCCATTTTCGTGCCTATAATCCACAAGATTTTTAGCTACATTTTTCTTAATTCCAGATACAAAACTAAGTAATGCCCACGAAGCTGTATTAATATTGACTCCAACATTATTTACAACATGCTCAATTGTCTGTTCCAAAGTTTCATTCAATTTTTTCTGATTCACATCGTGCTGATACATTCCGACTCCAATTGATTTTGGATCTATCTTCACAAGCTCAGCCATCGGATCCTGAATTCTTCTAGCAATCGAAATTGCTCCTCTAGCCGTTACATCCAAATCAGGAAACTCCTCAATCGCAATTTTTGAAGCTGAATAAACTGAAGCTCCCGCCTCGCTTACAATCAAATATGACACAGGTTTTGATGCTTCCTTTATAACATCTGCCACAAAACTTTCAGTTTCACGAGAAGCGGTTCCATTCCCAATTGCAATGATATCAACATCGTATTTTTTGATGTAGTCCAAGATTTTTTTCTTTGCGGTTGCAAGCTGCTTTGAATTGTGCATCTCTTCAACCAGAAAAAGTACATCGTTTGTTTCATAAAAGCCATCTTTGTTAATAATTACCAATTTACAACCAGTTCTGTAACCAGGATCAAGGCCCATCAATGTTTTTTTACTCAAAGGCGGCTGTAAAAGAAGTTTTTCTAAATTTTCAGAAAAAATATTAATCGCTTCTTCCTCAGCTTTTTCAGTATAAATATTTCTCACTTCGTTTTTTATCGACGGATAAGCCAGTCTATCCAGCGAATCTTTTATAACTTCACTCAAAAATTCAACTAAATTTTTATTTTCAAAAGTATTCAAAATAAAGTCCATTATAAATTTTTCAGTTTTTTCGTCAATTTCAATATCAACTTTTAATATTTTTTCTTTTTCACCACGATTTATCGCCAAAATTCTATTAGAAGCCGCTTTTTTAATAAGCTCCGAATATTCATAGTAATCCTGATAAACCCCTTTTTCATCGTTTTCTTTATTTTTTTCCACAACTTTTGAAGTCAAAATTCCAAATTCTGAAATTTTATTTCTCAAAAATTCCCTTATTTTCACATCTTCCGAAATATTTTGAGCAATAATCAAATGCACTCCATTAATCGCATCTTCAACCGATACAACTTCTTCACTCAAATATTTTTCTGCTTCTTTTTGTAACTCTTCAAAAGTAGTTGTCGAAAGCAACGCAAATTCTGTCAAAGGCTCTAATCCTTGCTCTTTTGCAATATCCGCCTTTGTTTTTTTCTTTTTCTTGTAAGGCAAATAAAGGTCTTCCACTTCCTGAAGTTTTGTTGCACAAGTTATGCTGCTTTTAAGCTTGTCAGTCAATTTCCCCTGCTCTTCTATAAGCCTTAAGACTTCCTCTTTCCTCTTTTCTAGATTTCTGTAATAAGTAACTTTCTCAATTACATCTCTAATTTGCTCCTCGTCCAAATTTCCCGTAACTTCTTTTCTATAACGAGCAATAAACGGCACAGTCGACCCTTCATCAAAAAGTTTTATTGTATTTTCCACTTGTGACTCATTAAAATTTAGCTCACTTGCCACATTTTTTAAAATATCCAATGTCTTTCCTCCATTTACGATTTAAATTTTTATTTAATTCATTGAATTTATTTTATCATAATTTATAAAAAATAACTAGTTGAATAATTTATAAAGATGAGTTGAGAATGTTAAAGGGCAAATATTTGTAAAAAAAAATATCAACCTTTAGAAGTGCTGATATTACTATTGAACTAATCCACTATTTCGTGGGAGCTTTTATGGTGCGAAAGGTGGGACTCGAACCCACATGTCGAAGACGCTAGATCCTAAGTCTAGTGCGTATACCAATTTCGCCACTCTCGCAAATAATATTTTATTTTAACAAATGGTGAGCCATACTGGGATCGAACCAGTGACACCTTGATTAAAAGTCAAGTGCTCTACCGACTGAGCTAATGGCTCATATTATGGGGTGATCGACGGGACTTGAACCCGCGACAACCAGTGCCACAAACTGGCGCTCTACCAACTGAACTACGATCACCATATATATGAAAAATTTTCTTTTTAAATAAAATGGAGCGGGAGACGAGGGTCGAACTCGCGACATTCAGCTTGGAAGGCTGACGCTCTACCAACTGAGCTACTCCCGCAAAATTTCTAAGATGGTCGGTGTAGCAGGATTTGAACCTGCGACCCCCTGCTCCCAAGGCAGGTGCGCTACCGAACTGCGCTATACACCGTCCCTTTAACAAGCGACTTTCTTATTTTTCTAATCACTCTCGGACAAGAAGTATAATACCATAATTCAAAAAAAATGTCAACACTTTTTTTTGATTTTTTTTACATTTATTCAAATTTAACTAAAATTTAAATTTGAAAACTATACTCAAACTCCTTTGAGATATAATAAATTTGGAGTTTGAGTAAAATAAATATAATTTATAAAACTAGCTTATTTATTTTTAAGATTAATTTTTAAAAAATAATAGTTACCTTCTCTCTTTCAGAAATAAGTCCATTTTCAATTTTTTCATTCGCATCTTCCACAAAATTAATAAAACATTTCTGATTTAGCATTTTCAACTTATTTTTAGTTTCAGAGCCAAGATGATTATCTTCCTTTAAAATATTCCGTACATCTTGATTTAACACAAGTACTTCATTTATTGTAATTCTTCCGCTATAGCCACTAGAACACTCATCACAACTTTCTCCCATACACTTCTGGCATTTCTTTTTAACTAATCGCTGACTGATTACTCCAATTAATGAATCTAATATTAGATATTTTGGAATTCCCATATCCACTAGTCTAATTAACGTAGAAACTGCATCATTTGTATGAATTGTAGAAATCACAAGATGTCCTGTTAATGCAGCTCTTACAGCTATTTCTGCCGTAACTTCATCTCTAATTTCAGAAATTACAATAATATCAGGATCATTTCTTAAAGTGGCTTTCAAAACTTCAGAAAATGTTACTCCAATTTCTTGATTTACCTGTATTTGAACAGTCCCATCAATTTTATTTTCAACAGGATCTTCCACAGTTATGATTTTTTTTCTTCCATCATTTAACATATTTATTAAAGATTTCAATGTTGTAGATTTTCCAGAGCCTGTAGGTCCGCTTACAAGAATCATTCCGTATTTTCTATCTAAAATTTCATTTAACATTCTAATACTTTGAGTTGAAAATCCCAATGTTTCAAGCTTCGTATCTTTCAGATAATTTTCTAAAATACGTAAAACCATGCTTTCTCCATTAACTGTTGGCATATAAGCGGCCCTAATATCATAACGTTTATTAGTATTTTTCGTATTTAATAAAAAAGAAAAGCTGCCATCTTGTGGCTTTCTTTTCTCTGCAACATTCATTCCAGCCAAAATTTTCATTCTGGCAATAATTTCTGTAATATTTTTTTCAAGAATTTTTTTACTCACTATTTCATATAATTTCTGACTTTCTTTAAGATAACCATCAACCCGATACTTTATTTCTATTCCCTCTAGCAAGTCAAATTTCACGTGAATATCACTAGCTCGTTCTTTAAATCCAGCCTTTATAATTTCATTTAAATATGAAACAGTATCTTTTGATAACAAATTATTTTTTTTATTATCAGAAATATCCTTTAAATTTGTCTTTTCAATTATTTTTTCATTCATTGTCCTCAATTTTCCCTTCCCACTTTTATATTTTTTTTATTTTAAATTATTTCTTCTTCACAGTTCCACTATTAAACTCTTCCAACACTAATTCTGTCTGTTTTTTCAACGTTTTAAACAATCCTTTTTTGATTAAATTATACCATTTTAAAGCCGCACGTTGAGTGTCAATCCCTTTTAAGGTTTCCTTTAACTGCAATTTAAAAAAGTCAACTTCTTCATAAGATAATTTTACATTTTTAGTTTTTTCCTTTTTATTTACTTTTGTGATTTTAACTTCATTTTCTAAATATTTAAAGAAACTAAATACATTTGGCAGCTGTTTTTCATATTGGCTCATCATTTTCCTCATTTCCTCAATCATTTTTGCCAAATAACTTCTCGACATTTTAGAGAATGTAACATTAACTTTTCTTTTCCCTTTTCCAATTTTTTGCACAAGCTGTTGCATTTTAGCTTGTGATTTTGCATTTATCAAATCCATATTACTAACTGTATTAGGATTTACCATTTTCGCCATAAATTCTCCTTTCTATTTTTTTATTATTTTATTATTTTATTATTTTAATTTTTTTACTATTTCTTCAAATAAAATATTGCCTTCTCTTAACAACGTGAGTCCTCCATTTTCAAATTTTACAATTGTCGACGGTTTTCCTGTTAATTCTGATTTTTCATTTGAAATAACAATATCTACATTTTTTATCAATTCTTTACTTAAATCTTCAATTCTTTTAACTGCACTTTCACCTGAAATATTAGCACTTGTGGTCAGCACTACTCCACCAGATTTTTCTATTATTTCCAAAGCAATTTTATTTTTCGGAATACGAATCCCAATAGTCTTCATTTTTTCATCAAATTTTTTAGTAAAATCACAATTTACACGAAAAATGACTGTTAGTTCCCCCGGCCAACATTCATCAAAAATTTTAGAAAATTTTTTCATGTCTTCTTCAGTTTCATTTACTAAATTCTTTAAAATTTTCCTATCATTAATTAATGCAATTATTTTCTTAGAAAAATCACGTTTTTTTATTTTATAAATTTTTTCCACAGATTCTTTTTCAGGAAGAGAACCGATCCCATAAACGGTATCTGTGGGGAATACGGCAACTCCTCCATTTTTTAAAATTTCCACAGCCTTTTCAATTTCTTTTTTTTTATTTTTCTTAATTTTAGTCATCATTTCCATCATCAACTGGCATTTCAAATAAACCACTTATTGGGTTATTTGTAGCTATTCTAGTTATTATTTCTGCAAACATTTTACTTGTTGTCAATATTTTTAATTTATCAAATTTTTTATCCTCAGGCAATTCGATTGTATCAGTTACTACAACTTCTGTAAATGCTGAATTTTTCAATCTTTCAACTGCTGGATTAGAGAAAACAGCATGTGTTGCACATCCATAAACTTCCAATGCACCCTTATCAATTAAAGCTTGTGCAGCATTACAAATTGTTCCAGCTGTATCAATCATATCGTCAATCAAAATAGCCTTCTTACCTTTTACATCACCAATAATATTCATAACTTCTGAAACATTTGCCTTTGCACGTCTTTTATCAATTATTGCAAGTGGTGTATGTAGCCAGTTTGCAAGTCCTCTCGCCCTTTTTACTCCACCAACGTCAGGTGATACTACAACTGTATCTTCTGGGCTGAATCCATATTTTATAAAGTTTTTGGCCAAAATTGGCAATGCTTCCATGTGGTCAACTGGAATGTCAAAAAATCCTTGAATTTGTCTTGCATGTAAATCCATAGTAATTACTCTTGTAGCTCCAGCTACTGTCAATAAATTTGCAACAAGTTTAGATGTAATCGGCTCACGTGGGCTTGCTTTTCTATCTTGTCTCGCATATCCATAATAAGGAATTACAGCTATAATTTCCTTAGCTGAAGATCTTCTAATCGCATCAATGAAAACTAAAAGTTCCATAAGGCTTTCATTCACAGGTTTTGAAGTAGACTGAACGATAAATACTTTACAACCACGTACGCTTTTCTTTGCTTTTGCAAAAGTTTCTCCGTCAGCAAATCTTACAATTTCAGCAGCTGATAAATCCATATCCAAGTATTTTGCAATTTTTTCTGCTAATTTTTTACTTGATGTCCCCGCAAATACTCTAATTTTGTCTTTATCTTCTTTGGTTAATGTTATCATTTTATTTCCCTTTCTCTCATTAATATTTTTTATTTTTATTAACTTTTTATTTTCTGACATTTCCATATTTCTAATTATTTATTTTTTTCTCTTTATTTACCTGTTTTGCCCTTCCAAAAGCAAGTGTTTCATCAGGGATATCCTTTGTAATAACTGAACCTGCAGCCGTTAAAACTTCATCTCCTATTTCTACAGGTGCCACAATTATTGAATTACTTCCAATAAATGCATTTTTCCCAATTTTTGTCTTATGTTTATTTTTTCCGTCATAATTACAAGTAATAGTTCCAGCACCCACATTTGTATCTTGCCCAATTTCAGCATCTCCAATATAAGTCAAATGTCCTGTTTTCACACCTTTTTCAAGAATAGCATTCTTTATTTCCACAAAGTTTCCAACATGCACAGTTTGTTTTAAATATGCTTTCGGACGTAAATGTGCAAACGGTCCTACAGTTACTCCTTCTTCAAGAGTTGATTGTTCCACAACAGAAGCCTCTATTCTAACGTTATCAGCAATTACAGAATTTTCAATCCTAGTATTTTCCAAAATTTTACAATTTTTCCCAATTTTTGTATTTCCTTGAATTATAACATTTGGATAAATTACAGTATCTTGTCCAATTTGAACATTATCTTCAATGTAAGTCACATCTGGATCAATCAAAATTACTCCATTATCCATAAGTTCAGTATTTTTTCTATTTCTCAAAATTTTCTCTGCCTGTGCCAACTGAACCTTAGAATTTACTCCTAAAATTTCATCTTCATCTTCAATTTGAAAACTGTCAACGTTGTAGCCTTCACTTGTCAAAATTTTTATGGCATCAGTCAAGTAATATTCACCTTTTGAATTGTTATTGTCAATTTTTTCTATCGCGTAAAGCAAACTTTCATTTTTAAAAATATAGACTCCAGTATTAATTTCATCTATCTTTTTCTCATTTTCATCTGCTTCCTTTTCTTCGACAATATTTGAAATTTTTCCATTTTCCTTAACAATCCGCCCGTATCCAAACGGATTTTTAACCTTGCAGGAAAGCACAATACAGTCGAGATTTTTTCCATTAAACATATCTTTTAACTTTTTCAATGTTTCTTCCTTTAGAAGTGGAGTATCTCCGTAAGTGATAATTACATCTTCACCATAACTTTTAATTTTATCTTTCGCAATCAAAATTGCATGCCCTGTCCCAAGTTGTTCCTCTTGTGTAACAAAGTCAACATCCCCCATTTCAGCCAGTATATCTTCCTTTTTATACCCTAAAACAAAAACATTTTTTTTATTTCCAATACTTTCAAGAACATCTACAACTCTTCTAATCATAGGAACACCATTTACTTTGTGTAAAACCTTAGAATGCCCAGACTTCATCCTAGTCCCCTTTCCAGCTGCCAAAATTACCGAAATCATCCTTCCTCCTTCAATTTTATCTTCAACTTCTACTCAAGCTATAAAATTAATATTCTACTTTATATCCTAATTATATCAATTTTTTCTAATTTATTCAAATGGTAAAAAAAAGTTTTTTGTTTATGATAAATTGTATAATAAAATGGAACAAATCTAAGAGCTTTATTTTTTTTCTTCATTCTCACTATTATGATTTAAATGAATCCTCAAAGCCTCCAGCGAAATCTGAATTTCCAAAAGTGAAAACAGCAGTGAAATTATTAGTGACACAAGACTTATTCCAAAACTTATTTTCCCAATAAAATCCATTTGAAAAAATAAAAATAACATAGAAATGGCACACATTAATAAACTTGAAACTCCAAAATATTGCATTCTTTTTATATAATTCAGTCTTTTCCTCAAATTTTTAACTTGATAAAACTCATGCTCCACTTCTCCACTTGAATCCATTTGTCTAACAATTGCTGTAAGTGCTAGAAATCTGTTTGTGTATGCAAGTAAAAGTAAGGATACTGTAGGAAAAAGAACCGCAGGTGTAGTTATTTCCAAAGTCATATTTTTCACCTTCCCTTAAAATTTATTTTTATTCTAAAATTTATTAAAAAAATAGAAAAATATTTTATTTGTTTGATAACAAAAAGTTTTAAAATAATGCCAAATAAAAATTTATAAAAATCTATTATTAAATAAAAAATATTTCTGAACCCTTAAAATCAAACTGATAAAAATTAATTAAAATTAGAATCTAAATAATAGAATAGTCGTAACTTTTGAGTTCAATTTATACTAAAATTCATAATAATATTCTATTTATTTAATAGTCAAAAATTTACTATTTAAATCTGAGATATTGTCAAGTAGTTTTACTATGGCATCATATGCAAATTTATATTTCCAAAAAATACAAAAAAACGCAAGGACTACTAAAATTTATCCTTGCTAAAATTTATTGTACTTTGACTAAAAAGAATCTGGTGATGAAACCACGTTCAAGTTTTCATCAATTTCAAAAATTAAAGGTTTTCCAGTTGTTAAGTTTAATTTCAAGATATCTTCATCTGAAATATTTAACAAATATTTTATTAATGCTCTCAAACTGTTTCCGTGAGCTGCTACAATAACATTTTTCCCTTCTTGTAAGCTTTTTGAAATATCTGAATGCCAGTAAGGCAACACTCTTGCGATTGTATCCTTCAAGCTTTCTCCAAGTGGTGCTTCTTCGTCAGTTAAATCTGCGTATCTTCTGTCTGATTTTGGATAATATTCACTTGATTTGTCAATTGCAGGTGGTGCAACATCAAAACTTCTTCTCCAGATAAGCACTTGGTCATCTCCATATTTCTTAGCTGTTTCTGCTTTATTTAAACCTTGTAATGCACCATAATGTCTTTCATTAAGTCTCCAAGATTTGTAAACTGGAATATACAATTCATCCAATTCTTCCAAAACATAATTTAAAGTCTTTATAGCTCTTTTTAAGTAAGAAGTATAAGCAACATCAAAAACTAAACCTTGTTCTTTTAACGCTTTTCCTCCAGCTTTTGCTTCTTCAACTCCTTTAGGACTTAAATCCACATCTTTCCAACCAGTAAATTTGTTTTCCAAATTCCATTGGCTTTCACCATGTCTGATTAATACTAATTTCATAATTTTCCTCCTAGAATAAAAATTTTTAATATTAATATCACTATTTTATGTTCAAAAACATAAAAATTTTGTATTACTTATAAACTTTTTAATATTTGATTATAGTAAAACCACTATAAAATCGAACTCAAAAGTTGCGACTACTCTATTATCCAAACTTTAATTTTAACCAATTCCTATTATTTTCATTATAAAAAACTGACTATTTTGCTTCAACTTCCACAACTGTTTCAGAAATATCATTATTTGTAGACATTTCTTTCTCAGCAATCAAATCTTCAAGGTGTTCTTTCGTTGCTACCAATTCTTCCAAATTCATATTATCATAAGCTGTTTGAGAAGATGTTTTTATATTTATCCCTTGTTTTCGTAAAAATCTATCAACTTTACCTTGATTTTTTTTGTATAGATAATAACCAACTGCAACTGTTCCCACTCCAATTGCTGCTCCTACTAAATGTTCTTTTTTTACACTTCCAAATTTTATCATTTTTTTACCTCCAAATTTTTAATTTATTTATTTTTTTTATTATTTGTCCAATAATTTCAACTAGATGGACACTTTCTAGCAAAAAGTAATCCTTTGTTATGTATAATTATTTTAATGGTATATATTTATCATCTAATTCCATATTCGCTTGTTTATTAAAAAATATATGATCTATTAAATCGCTCAAATTTTCAATTGAATTATCATTTTTTACATCTACAACATAATGAAATTTCCCATTGTCAGCTTTTAACCGATAAATTCTAACCTCTTTATTTGATACATTATTCAACACGAGATGTCGTCCAAAAGTTGTAAACCACATAAGTGCTATCGCCGTAACTGATCTATTTGACATATAGGATCTTAATAAATACAAAGCGGGTAATATTTCAATGTCAAAAAAACCTTTTCGCCGCGTTTCCATGTAGGCATGTTCCATAATTGCCGCTGTTGTAAGTCCTGCAGTAAAATTATTTATATCCAGCTGTAATTTTTCAATTTTACTTTTTCCAAGTCCGTACAAGAAAGAAAGCAATATCGCAGCTCCAGAATACACAGATAACGAATCTATTGATTTTTCTTCAAAATCTTCCACCAATTTTACTGAAGTCATGTCACGCTCAACTGATAATGCTGTAGCAGTTCGATAAATCATTTCATCAATCGTAATTTCCTCTGGCTCAAAAGTTATAAGTAATGTATTTATAGTTCGATTATATCGTAAAGCTGTACTTTTTGCTCCAACTTTTATTGTTTCAAAAAATTTTTTTATGTCAATAATTTCGTGCGAAATTTTAAATCTGACACGATTTGGTAATTTATGCAATACCGTCAAAGTTAATTTTTTCATATAATTTCCTCCAAAATCAGATAAAACACAAAAATTCTATTTGTTGACATCATATTTTAGAAGTCTTAATGAATTTCCAACTACTAAAATTGTTATTGAATTATGTAAAACTGAACTATATATTGCTGGTAACAATCCTGTCGCACCTAATACAAGTGCAAAACTGTTTATTCCAATTGCCATCGCAAAATTTTGCTTTATAATTTTTACAGTATTTTTAGCTAAACCAACTACAGCTGGTATTAACAACGGATCATCAGAAGTTATTGTAACATCGGCAGCTTCCATTGCAACATCTGTTCTACTGCTTCCAAGTGCTATTCCCACATTTGCATAAGAAAGAGCTGGAGCATCATTTATTCCATCTCCAATCATAATAACTTTGGATCCAATTGAACGGAATTTTAAAATATCCTTTGCCTTATCTTCTGGCAACAATTCTGATTCATATCTGTCCATCGACATACTATTTGCAATAGTTTCAGCCTGTTGTCTCAAATCTCCTGTAAGTAGTACAATGTCATCTATTCCTTGATTTCTCAAACGGTTCATAGCTTTTTTGATATTTTCCCTTGGCGGATCAGAAACTCCGATTACACCGATTAAATTCTCATTTTTAGCCACATAAATAACAATTTCTCCGTTATTTTGCATTCCTTTTACCACGTCAAATGACATCTCTACCGAAATATTATTTTCTTCCATGTATCTTCTGCTTCCCACACGAATAATGTCCTTATTTACATAAGTTTCAATTCCTCTTGCCACTTTAATTATATCTTCTTTATGTCGTGGTATTTTTAACCCTCTATTTCTGACTTCATTTAAAATTGCACTTGCCAAAGGATGTGTAGAAGTTTCTTCAGCCGCTGCTGCTAATGCAATCATTCTATCATCTCTCATGTTTTTAGCAAAAGTTTTTACTGTATGAACTTTAGGTTTTCCTTCTGTAATTGTTCCAGTTTTATCAAATATTACTGTATCAGCCTTTGAAAGTTCTTCCAAGTAATTACTTCCCTTAATCAAAATTCCATTTTTAGCAGCTGTATTAATTGAAGCAGAAAATGCTGTTGCTGTCGACAATCTTATTCCACACGAATAATCAATTACAAGCATACTCAACGCCTTTTGTAAATTTCTAGTCGAAGCGTAAACTATTCCAGCAAGAAGGAAATTTAACGGAATCAACTGTGCTGAAAATGCATCGGCGTAAGATTGGATGTCTGCTTTGTTAAAGGAAGCATCTTCCACCAATTTTATAATTCTTGAAGCAGTTCTATCATCTCCAACTTTTTCAGCTCTCACAGTGATATTTCCACTTTTTAAAAGCGTTCCAGCAAAAACCTCCTGTCCAGTTTCCTTTTTAACAGGCATATATTCTCCAGTAATCGCCGACTGATCAATTACTGCGTTACCCTTTTCAATCGTTCCGTCAACACTTATTTTTTCTCCAATTTGAACAAGAATCAAATCTCCTTTTTTTATTTCTTCAATTGGAACTTTCTTAGCTGCTTGGTCTTTATCTTCAAATATTTTCCAAACATAGCTTTCTCCGACACTTAACATATCCTTAATTACACCACGAGTTTTTTTCATCGTATAAACCGTCAAAAGTTCAGCAATTCTCTCTAAAATCATAATTGTCAACGCTGTTCGTTCACTTCCTAAAGCAATACTGCTTATAATCGCTGTAGAACTCAATGTATCTGCATTTGGACGCTTATTTTTAATTAATGAAAAAATTCCATTTTTTAAAACAGGTATTGCTAAAGAAATAGTTGAAATTGTTTTGTAGTTAAATAATCTTCTAATCCCAGTCAATTTAGTTTTTGGGCCTGGAAGTAAAAGCAGCAATACTGCAGCTCCGATATTTTTCATAATTTCTTTTGGCGATTCTTCCTGCAATCGTCTTTCTATCACATATTTATTCGATGTTTCCTTTTTTTCATTTTTATAAATATCCACCAAATATGCATTCAATATATTTTGAAGCAAAGACACAAAATTTTCTCCAGTTAGCGAAAAATTATTAAAATAAATAAGTGCAGAACCTGTAATAGTTGAAATTTCAACATTTTTTATATAATGAATTTTCATTAAACGCTTTGTTATTTCTTCTTTGTAAATGCCAATATGTTTTAATGCTCTTGAACGAATTCTAATTCTTCCACGAATTTCATGTAAAATCTCACAACTCAGCAAATAATTTCTACTAGCCATAAAACTTTCCTTTCTTTTTCAGTTAAAACTCAAATTTTTTTTATTAAATCATAAAAAATTTCTAAATTATCTTCTACTTCCTTCAATGATTTATTTTCATACAATTCAGAATGCTCAATCACAGTTTTCCAAACTTTATTTATCCATTCCAATATTTCCTTTTCTGAAATCAAATTTGAATTGTAATAAAGCAAAATTTTATTCGTTATATACGAATACTCAACACTTTTTAGACCTTTTTTTGACAAAATAAGTTTCTTAACCTCACCATCATATTTTTTCAATTCCTCTGGAACTTTTGATAAATTTGGAACAAAAAGCCTAAGTCTTCCAGGAATACTGTGCACTACCCTTATCTGATTAAGCATCAGATATGTTGCTTTAAAAAAATTTTCTAACATCCTTTTCCCTTTCAATCTTTTGTCTTTTATTTTCTTTTCTCATCTGATAAAAGTCTGGAAGCCCACCATAACAATGTAGCCCCTTTAGGCAATCCTGGAACTTTCCACAATTTTTTAATTCCATAAAAAATAAAAATTCCTGCAGTTAATGTCTTCAAATCCAAATAACCCTTACTTTTATTATAAATAGCCATATCTGTTGATTCAAATACTTGTTTTAATAACTCTTTTATTTTCCCAGATTTATTCTTCAAGGCTTCTTCATCCAAATGAAGTAATTTTAGCACCACTAAATACAAAAAAGAACCTTCAATAACTTTTTCATCAAAATAAATCAAGATACTCCCAGTAATAGAATTAACTTTTGTAGAATTTATCCCAGATATTCGCCGAATATTATGCAAAAATTCCTCCTTCAATTCCTCATTATCTTTCAATATTTCTGTTTGCAGTCGCAAACGTCCATTTTGATAATGTTTCACTTGAATAATGCCATAAAAACTTTGTAACATAACCGACTCCTTACACTTTTTTCTAATTTATTATATAACTTTTTATTTTAAATTACAAGATGGATTTTTTACATTAATCCTTCTAAATTTTTATTTTTATCTTTACTTTAAACAGAATTAACGATACAATATAAAAAAGAAACAAAAAAGATAAAATACAAAAAGGAAAAATATGAAAAAAAGAAATGTAAAAATCATTTATCAATATGATGGAAGTAAATTTTTAGGATTTCAAAGGCAAAAACACAGTAATGTAAAAACTGTTCAAGGAGAAATTGAAAAAGTAATTTTAAAAACATTTTCCCAAAAAATAAATATGATTTCTTCAGGAAGAACTGACAAGGGAGTTCATGCTATAGAGCAAGTTTCCAATTTTTTAATTGATGACAACATTCCTTTGAAAGCAATAAAAAGACAAATTAACAAATCTTTAAAAGGCGAAATTAAAATTTTAAAGATTACAGAAGTGAGTGAAGATTTTAATGCACGTTTTGATGCAAAAAATCGGACTTATTTGTATATTATGAGAGCAGAAGAAGATATTACGCCATTTGAGGCGAATTACGTGACTGGTCTTTATGAAAAAGTAGATGTGGAAAAGTTTCAGAAAATAATGGATTCTTTTATTGGAAAACACAATTTTAGCAGTTTTATGAAAAAAGACAAGGCTTATAGAAATCGTATAAGGGAAATCTTTTATATAAAATGTTATTATGATGAAAAATTTGGAAAAAACCAAGTAAATATCAAAATTTGTGGAAACGGATTTTTAAAAACTATGGTCAGAATTATGATTGGCTCAGCACTTGCCATTTATTTTGGCAAAGAAAAAGAAGATTATATTGAAAAAAGGCTAGAAAATCCTAATGCTGATAATAAAAAGATTTTAGCACCTTCAGAAGGACTATATTTATATAAAGTAAATTATTAAAAATTATTATAAAAAAGAAGGAGAAATAAAGATTTTATGAAAAAAAATTATAAAATAAAAATACTAGATGCAAAAAAAGATTCAGATTTATTATTTAAAATCGTAGAACATGAAAATGAAGTTTTTGGAGAAGCAACAGTTGGAAACTGGAATATTAAGCCATTTACTAAATATGGAAAAGTTTTTGCAATGTTAAGCGATGATGAAAATACTAAAGATGAATTAATGTCGGTTATTGAAGTTCTAAGCAGCTTTGACAGGGAAGTGGCTTATGTTTATGGAGTTTCCACTGTGCCAAAATTTCAAAAACATGGATATGCAAGAATACTTCTTCAATTTGTGATGGAAACTTTAAAGGAAATGAAAATAAAAAAAATAGAACTTACTGTTGATATGGATAATTTTATTGCAAAAAGAATTTATGAAAAATTAGGATTTGAAATAGTAGGTAATTTGGATAATGAATATGGAGATAATATTGAACGATATTTAATGAGATATTTTGTAAAATAAAAATTATTCTTTTTATTAATTTTTATATAATAAAATTAAAATGACAATCAAATAAAATTAAGATATAATATAACATGCCTTAATTTTTGTATACTTAAAATTTGAGGAATACTTTTTATTGTTTGGTAAAAATTAATCACGAATTTAAAATTATTAAATATATTAATTATAATACCCCATAAAAATATATTGAGGAGTGATTAATTATGAAAAAGTTAATATTAGGAATATTTTTATTATTTGGTGTTCTTGGTTTTTCAAGATACGTGGAACGTTGTAAAGTAGTAGAAGATGATACTTGCGTAAGTTTAGATTCAGGGAAAAGATTTAACTTTAGTAAATATGTTTTTGAAGATATTCAATATGGAAGTGTTTATAGAGTATACTTTGAAGGAAACGGATACAGAAATTTATATTTCACAGGTGCTACATATCTATATATGAAACATTAAAAATAAAAAATTTCAATGTCTTTTAATAATTTTAAAAATTTCTTATTTTTACCAAACGATAATTATTAAAATACAGAAATTTATACTGAACTTTATTATGAAGAAAGGAATAATAACTATGAAATTATTATTAAAATTAGCAATTTTAATTAGCAGCGTTTCAGGATTTGCAAATGCAGCTGAAAAAGTATGTATCGATCCAGGACACCAAGCAAAGGGAAATATGCAAACAGAAGAAGTAGCCCCTGGTTCAAGCAAGAGAAAAACAAAAGTAGCTTATGGAACAAGAGGTGTTGCAACTAAAAAGCCTGAATACCAGCTAGCCCTTGAAATAGGTTTAAAACTAAGAGATGCTCTAAAAGCTAAAGGCTATTCAGTATTTATGGTAAGAGAAAAAAATGATGTAAACATAAGCAACAAAGAAAGAGCCTTAATGACAAATAAAGAAGGCTGTGATGTATATTTAAGATTACACGCAGATGCAGGAGGAAGCAGTACCAGAGGAGCAACTGTACTTACATCATCATCTAAAAATCCGTACACAAAAAGTGTACAACAATCAAGCGATAAATTCTCAAAAGCAATCCTATCAGAATACACAAAAGCAACAGGATTCAAAAGCCGAGGCGTTTCCTACAGAGATGACCTGACAGGAACAAACTGGTCAACAGTTACAAACACATTACTAGAAATGGGATTCATGACAAATCCTGAAGAAGATAGAAAAATGGCTTCTCCTGACTTTCAAAATGTGATGGTAAAAGGGATTGTAAATGGAATTGAAAAGTATTTTAGAGAAAAATAATCAAAATTTATTTTAATTAAATAATAAAAAAGCTGTCATAATTGGCAGACTTTTTTTATATAAAGATTAATTCACTAATATTATACCTCATTATTTAATTTTTAAAAATAAAATAATATTTCTTAAAATCCAAAAATTTTTTTCACTTTAAAAAGGCTGCTAATTCCAAAACAGCCTTTGTTTCCTAACATCTAACCTTATTTATACTAAATCCCATTATATTTTATTTATTTCTTTATGGCAACGAATTAAAACCTCTTATTAAACAGAATTTATAATAAATCTATTACTCCAATAGGAAATAGTATTAAAATTTAACAATAATCTATTTCAGACTTCACTTCAAATTCTTTCCCCAAAAATGCAATCCCAATCTTTAAAACTTTCTCAACCCCAGCGTTTCTCAAAACTGAAGAATATTTTTTTTCATCAATTTGTCTTAATGCAATCTCACATTCTTTCTCAAGTTTTTTTTCTAAATTATCTTTTTCTAATTTTTCAACTAAATTCACAATTTTTAACTCAAAAATTATTCCTTCTCTTCCTCCTAAAATATTTTTAGGTTTCAAAAGCAAATCATATCGACCTTTTCCAGCAAAGCCATTCGACGTAATTTCATATTCATTTCTTAATTTCAAAATCAATCCAAGTATAAGTCCGTGATAAAATTGCTCTTTATAATTTCCATTTACATCAAAAATTCCAGTATTTTCCAATAAAATTTTATTCAGTTCAAATTTAAATTTTTCAATATTTCCATTTTTTAGTGCAAATGTCATATCCGAAAAAATTTCATAATTTTTAAAATATACCTCAATAAACATTTCTGAAAACATCTTTAAAATTTCTTCATTTGGAATCTTTAAATAAATTTCTTCTCTATTTCCATCATATTTCTCAGCCAGAGTCAAATACCCACTATGAAAAAATAAATTCCAAATATTTTTCTCAAAATTAGCTTCTAAATTTTCAAAAGTCATACTGTCATTAACTCTTTTTAAAACACTTTCTTTATTTAACAATTTTGAAAAGTCATCAAATATTTCATCTTTTAATTTCTGTAAATATAATTTAATCAATCCATTTCCACTCGTATTCACCCAATAAGCTTCAAGCCTTTTTTCATCTAAAAAGTTAATTACCGACCAAGGATTATATACTTTTATATCTCCAAATAAATAACCATTATACCATTTTTGAACATCTAGCAAATCATATTCCAAGTTAAAATCTTTTATCAGTGCCTCTTCAACTTCATTCTCCAAAATTCCAAAATATTCTGTAAACTGTTTATTAAGAATACTATGAACTTTTATATTATTCAACCCAGAAAAAATATTTTCTTTTGCAACTCTTAGAATTCCTGTTATAATACTCATTTCAAGATATTCATTATCCTTCAAAACTGCTCCATAAAAATTTTTAAAAAAATCGATAATTTTATTGTAATAACCTTTTATATACGAATTTATTATTGGTTGATCATATTCATCAATCAACACAACCACTTTTTTCCCATAATAATTATACAAATATTTTGTCAAATTTAACAAAGATTTCTCCCAGTCACCCTCATCTTTCTCTAGCCAAATATCTTCAAATTTTTTCAATTCTCTCTTATTCAAATGCTCCATTAAATCTTCAAATTTTGCATAAATATCTGAAATCGTCGACTTTATCGACTTAAAACCACTTTCCCAATCATTTTTATTATAATTTTTAAATGAAACAGAAATTACAGGAAACTCCCCTTGCTTTTCAAAATACTCACTTTTAGAAATATTAAGTCCTTCAAATAATTTTCTATTTTCATCTTTATTTTTAACATCAAAAAAATATTTCAACATCGATATATTTAATGTTTTCCCAAATCGTCTTGGACGAGTGAATAATTTTACTTTTGAACGATCTTCTAAAATATTTTCAATAAATTTAGTTTTGTCAAAATAATAGTAATCGTATTCTATAATTTCTTTAAAATCAGATAATCCAATCGGTAATTTCTTTTTCCTTTTTTTCATAATAATTCCCCACTTTTTAAATCTTTTTTTTAATTTTATCAAAAATATAAACATTTTGTCAATTACATTATTTGATACTTTTTAGTAAATTTATTATGAAATTTTTTTATGATTTTTTAGTATATCAATTGGAAATAATTATTTATTTGATTATTTAAACCTATTGCAAATAGTCTATTTATAATGCTTTTTTGATTTTAATTAAATTTTTTAAAAAAAATGAAAAAATTTTTAAAAAAAGGGTTGACAAATTTGAAAAAATGTAATATTATATATTTGCAGTTAGCAACCTAAGTTAGAGAGTGCTAACAAAAAATAAGGAAGGTGCCGAGATGAATGATAGAGAGCAATTAATTTTAAAGGCTATTATCAAACATTATCTGGAATTTGGCGAGAGCGTGGGATCACGGACACTTGAGAAGAAATATAATATTGGAGTGTCTTCAGCCACTATCAGAAATACAATGGCAGATTTGGAAGATAAGGGTCTGATTGCAAAAACACATACATCTTCTGGACGTATTCCGACAAGTGAAGGATATAAGCTGTATGTCGATGAGCTTTTGAAAATTAGGGATATTTCCCAAGAGGAAAAGGCGAAAGTCATGCAGGCGTACAATAAACGGATGAATCAAATTGATGTGATATTTGAAGAAACATCCAGGTTATTGTCAAAGATTAGTCAATATGCTGGTGTTGTTTTGGAGCCAGCATTTACGCAGGAAGGTGTAAGAAAGGTAAAGCTGGTGCATATTAATGACACGACCGTACTTGCTGTGGTTATAATGAATTCTTCTCTTACAAAAAATTTGAATATTTTTTTGGAAAATCCTGTAACTGAAAATGAAGTTGAGAAAATAAACGATTTTTTAAATGAAAAAATTACAAATAGTCAGTATTTTACACTATCTGATTTAAAAGATTTTTTTACAAATACAAATCTATTCTCACAAAGCGATTTCCAAGGCAATGGGATTTCAGATGAAGGAAAATTATTTTTTGAAGGCGGAACGAATCTTATTGAAAACAATACATCTGATATAATGAACATTATAAATCGTGTAAAACTGTTTAACAATCCGAATGATTTGCGAAATGTATTTTCACAGTTTTTGCAAATGGAGGAATTTCAAGATGGAGAAGTAAATGTAATTTTTGGAGAAGATTTGAAAATTGCAGGGCTTGAGGATTTCTCATTCGTATTTTCGGTTTATACGCTTAATAATGCGAAGGGAATTATCGGTGTGATTGGACCAAAGCGGATGGAATATTCAAAGACGGTTGGACTCGTTGAGTATGTGGCAGAGGAAGTAAATCAATTATTAAATCAAAAAAATAAACAATAAAGAGAGCGGGGTTTTTAAATGTCTGAAAAAGATTTAGAAAAAGAAGCAAAAGACAATGAATCAAAAGAAACGCTAGATAAAGAAACTAAAGAAGCTAAAGCTGATGATTCTGAAAAAGAAGTTAAAGAAGAAACACCTGAAGAAGTAATCGCAAAACTTGAAAAGGACTTGGAAGAATGGAAGAGTTCTTATACAAGAAAATTAGCTGAATTTCAAAACTTTACAAAAAGAAAAGAAAATGAAGTTGCTGAAATGAAAAAATATGCTTCGGAAGGTATTATTACAAAATTATTAGATAATATTGATAATTTAGAAAGAGCTGAACAAGCTTCTGCTGAAACTAAAAACTTTGACGCATTGGTTGAAGGAGTTAATATGATTTTGAGAAATCTGAGAAATCTTTTGACTGAAGAAGGTGTTGAAGAATTGGAAGCAGCAGAAGGCGTAAAATTTAATCCTTACGAACATCAAGCGATGATGACTGAAAATGTTGAAGATTTGGACAATGATGTTATTGTGAAAGTGTTCCAAAAAGGATATAAATTGAAAGGGAAAGTTATAAGACCAGCGATGGTTACGGTTAATAAGAAATGATTATATTTAGTCAGAGGTAGATTTACTTTGAAAGAACAACAAAAAAAAGATGATGAGATTCATGAATATGAAAAATTAAAAGAAATTTTAGAAACAATAAAATTAGAATATCAAATGGAAAGAAATAAAAAAAATAGTTTTGAAACTAGAGCGGGTTTTATTATTGCTTTTCTTTCAGCGATTATTATTTCGGTAATTGAAAAATTCAATTTAAAAAATACAATAAACTTATTTAATATTAATTTGACTTTTGGAATACTAATTAAAATTCTATCAGGTATTATATTAATTATTTCGTTAATTTTTATATGTTTTAGCGTGTTTCAGATGATAAATATAAAATTCTACAATAATTTAGAAATAAAAGAAATTAATGATGAATTTTTAAAACAAAGCAGAAAAAAATTATTGAAATTATTAATATTTATGTATAGAGATATAATAGAACAACATAGAAAGTTGCATAAAAAAAATGCTGAAATTCTAAAAAGAATAATAACGATATTGTTGATATTTTTAATTTCATTTTTTTTCTATGTTTCATTTTAACAAAAAAATAAAGGAGAATTCAAATGAAGTATAAAAGAAAAAACTTTCTCAACGAAGAAGAAGAGAATGAAGATGAAGTAACACAAGCAGATATAGATAAATTAATTACACCATGTGGAGAAAATGGTTAATATATGAAAATACAAACAAAAATAAAGGAGAATGATATATATGAGTAAAATAATAGGAATAGATTTAGGAACAACAAACAGCTGCGTGGCAGTTATGGAAGGTGGAAACTTTGCGATAATACCAAATAGTGATGGAGGAAGAACTACACCTTCAGTAGTAAATATTAAAGATAATGGAGAAATTATAGTTGGGGAAATTGCTAAAAGACAAGCAATTACAAATCCTGATTCAACAGTAATTTCAATTAAAACACAAATGGGATCAGATTATAAAGTAAATATTCATGGAAAAGATTATACACCACAAGAAATTTCAGCAATGATTTTGAAAAAATTGAAAAAAGATGCTGAAAGCTATTTAGGAGAAACTGTAACAGAAGCAGTAATCACTGTACCAGCTTACTTTACTGATGCTCAAAGACAAGCAACTAAAGATGCTGGAGAAATTGCAGGACTGAAAGTCCAAAGAATTATTAATGAACCAACAGCAGCGGCATTATCTTATGGATTAGATAAGAAAAAAGAAGAAAAAGTATTAGTATTTGACTTAGGTGGAGGTACATTTGACGTATCAGTATTGGAAATTGGAGATGGAGTAGTAGAAGTTATTTCAACTTCAGGAAACAACCACTTAGGTGGAGATAACTTTGACCAAAAAATTATTGACTGGTTAGCTGATGAATTTAAAAAAGAAACTGGAATTGATTTAAGAAATGATAAAATGGCAATTCAAAGATTGAAAGATGCAGCAGAAGATGCTAAGAAAAAATTGTCAACTACATTAGAAACACAAATTTCATTACCATTTATCACAATGGATGCAAGTGGACCAAAACATTTGGAAAAGAAATTAACTAGAGCAGCATTTGATGAATTGACAAAAGACTTGGTTGAAGCAACTAAAGGGCCTGTTAAACAAGCGTTGGAAGATGCAAACTTAGATCCAAGCGGAATTGATGAAATCTTATTAGTTGGTGGATCAACAAGAATCCCAGCAGTTCAAGAATGGGTTAAATCATTCTTTGGAAAAGAACCTAATAAATCAATTAATCCTGATGAAGTTGTAGCAGCAGGAGCAGCTATCCAAGGTGGAGTATTAATGGGAGACGTTAAAGACGTATTGTTATTAGATGTAACTCCATTATCATTAGGAATTGAAACAATGGGTGGAGTATTTACTAAGATTATTGATAGAAATACTACTGTGCCAGTTAAAAAATCACAAGTATTCTCAACAGCGGCAGATAATCAACCAGCAGTATCAATCGTTGTATTGCAAGGGGAAAGAGCTAGAGCGGCTGACAACCATAAATTAGGAGAATTTAACTTGAACGATATCCCACCTGCACCAAGAGGAGTACCTCAAATCGAAGTAACATTCGACATTGATGCAAATGGTATCGTGCATGTATCAGCTAAAGATTTAGGAACTGGTAAAGAAAATACAGTAACAATTTCTGGTTCATCTAATTTGTCTAAAGAAGACATCGAAAAAATGAAAAAAGATGCTGAAGCAAATGAAGCTGAAGATGCTAAATTTAAAGAATTAGTAGAAGCTAGAAACCAAGCTGACCAATTAGTAATCGCAACTGAAAAAACTATAAAAGAAAACGAATCTAAATTGCAAGGAACTGAAAAGGAAGATATCGAAAAAGCAATCGAAGAATTGAAGAAAGTAAAAGATGGAGACGACATCGAAGCAATCAGAAAAGGAATCGAAGAATTATCGAAAGTATCTCAAGGATTTGCAACTAGAATGTACCAAGAAGCAGCAGCGGCTCAACAACAAGCACAAGGTGGAGAAGCGGCTGGAGAAAATAATAACTCTGGTGCGGATGATGTCGAAGATGCGGAAGTTGTGGATTAAAAATGAATGTAGCTTCAGTAAAAAACTTGACAGATTATTTAGACATAGATAAATCTTTTTTTGGAGCATTATCTCTAGGTTTATTTTATCTAAAAATTTCTTTTGTTGAAAATATATTTATATTTAAAATAAACATATTTATAATAATAGCTATAATAATAACTATATTATCAATAATTTTAGGATATTGTTCTATTAAAAAATTTAAAGAAGATTACAGACAGTACGTTATATTTGGGATTATGATATTTGTTTTTCCAGCTGTATCTTCTCTTATAAAAAACGATATTTTATCAAAAATAAATGATGTATTATTAGGAATTTCATTATTTTATTTACTTAGTACTTTTTTTAACGATGTTATTTTAGAAAAAAGACGGTCGCAAAAATTAAATAAAATAAGTAATGTAAAAAAAGAAATTTTAATAGAGTGTTCAGATAGAGTAACGGAAATAGAAGAAGAGTTACTTCCTAAAATATCAAAATATTTAGATATAGAAAAAATAAAAGAAAAATTAAAAAAAATAGATAAAATTCTTATGAAAATATCAGAGAAATTAAACGATTTAACTATGTTAAAAGAAAGTGTATGTGTAGAAGGAAATTTAGAAAAATTACCAGATATGAAAGAAGTGAAAAGAAATTTAAAGGAATTGAAATTAAAACTTATAGAAGTTAAAAAAGAAGTTAAAAAAGAATCTGTAAAAACAGAAAATAACATTAAAAAAACTTTAAAAAAAATGGAAGTTAATTTGAATGAATCGCAGGAAATTATTGAAAAAGTTCAAATAAAAGATCCAATTGAATTATATCCATTTAAAATAGCATTTTTAATTATAGGGATAATTTTATCAATAGTTTTAATTATTTATTATTATGATCATGAAATAAAATTCAATAGATTTAACGAAATACATTCAGGAATTTATTTATTATTTTCTTTATTACTATTAAATAGTTGGATTAACGAAAATGAAAAAATTGAAGAATAGGGATTTATTCTCTATTCTTTTCATAATATAAAAAAGGATAAAAATTATTATGAGCAAAAATTTAAAATCAAAAGTAAAGAAATTAGAAGAAAAAGAATTGAGCAGTATTGCAAAATTATTTTTAAACTACAAAGGAAAATATGAAAAAATAGATTTAGATTGGGATAATGAGGTTGTGAAGGAAATTTGGTACAAATATGAAAGTGAAAAATCAAAATAAATAAAATCTTTAAAAAAGGATGTGCTAAAGATGGAAAGTACAATAAACATTCTAAAATATGGAAATATTGAAATTATAGTTGCGGATAGAGGAGCGGAATTACAAAGTTATAAAGTAAATGGAGAAGAGTTTATATGGGATAGGAAGCCTGAATTTTGGGCTGCCAGTTCGCCTGTGCTATTTCCGTTTGTTGGGACTATAAAAAATGGGGTTTATAGTTACAACGGAAAAGAGTATAAAATTTCTACACGGCATGGGTTTGCTCGGACTGAGAATTTTGAACTGGTTGAGAAAACTGAAAACTCTTTGAAGTTTAGATTTTCTTCAAATAAGGAAACTTTAGAGAAGTATCCGTTTGATTTTGAATTGTTTATAACTTATACAATTGCTGGAAATGCTTTGGAAATTGAGTACAATGTTGTAAATAAAAATGATTCTGATATGTATTTTTCACTTGGAACACATCCTGCATTTGCACTTGATGTAAATGATAATATAAAATTGAGTGATTATTATTTGGAATTTGAGAAAAATGAGACTTCAAAGAAATATAAATTGAATGAAAAAGGGCTTGTTTTAGATGAAAAGGCTGATTGCTTGAATAATGAGAATAAATTGCAGATTACTGAAAATGTATTTGATGATGATGCGATAATTTTTGAAGGCTTGAAATCAGAAAAGGTTGTGATAAAAAATAGTAAAAATTCAAAAAAATTAAGTGTTGAATATAAAGGTTTTCCTTATGTCGCATTTTGGAGCAAGCCGAAAGCTCCATTTGTGTGCATAGAGCCTTGGTATGGAATTTCTGATTTTGAGAATACAAGCGGGAAATTAGAAGAAAAAATTGGAATTTTGAAATTGGAAGCTGGAGAGGAATTTTTTGCAAAATTAGTTATTGAAGGAAAAAAATAAACAAAAATTTAAATTTTTTATTGGTTTTATTGACAAATTAGGTTATAATATATTCAATTAGCTGTAAAGCCAATTATTAGATGATTATAATTTTTTGGATGCCAGCTATAAAACTAAAAAATTATAAGTTCCTGACAAATTAAAAAATATTTTTTGGAATTATAATAGAAGGAAGTGAAAATGTTAGAAATACTAAAAAATAATTTTAAAAAGTTTGCAATTTTTGTAGGTGCATTTTCATTTGGAAGATTATTCTATAATTATGGCATTAACTTTTCAAATTTAAATATATTTATATATTTTCTAATTGTGTTAGGCATTTGTTTTTTTGTTGGTAAATCGCTAAAAGCAGGATTTGAAAATGCGATTATTGAAACTTTTTTATTAGTTTTAATTCATATATTTCAATTGGATGTAAGTTTCAAATCATTTTTATATGGAGTTTTCATATTTATTTCAATTAGTTCCGTTTTTAATAAAATAAGAGAGTCTGGGAAAGGAAAGGATCCCATTACAGGAGTTTTATATTTATTAATTGCTTTAACAGTGTTATTTATATTTTATAAAAATTCAGGTTCTATATTATACTTTAGGGGTGTAGAAAATATAACTAATGAAATGTTAATATTATTTGGATTAATAAGTTTAATTGGAAGTATTTAAATTTATTATATAAGAAATGAAATTAAAGTTTTTGAATAAATAATTATAATTTATAAAAATAAAAACAGATAAAATAAAATTTGCAGAAGTGGAAAGGATAAAAGATAGAAAATGGCAAAAAGAGATTATTATGAAGTACTTGGCGTACCCAAAAACGCTTCAGAACAGGATATAAAAAAAGCGTACAGGAGTATGGCAAAAAAATATCATCCAGATAGAAATAAGGATAATCCTGAAGCTGAAGCCAAATTTAAGGAAGTACAGGAAGCAAATGAAGTGTTAAGTGATCCGCAAAAAAGGGCAGCTTATGATCAGTATGGACATGCAGCATTTGAAAATGGAGGAGCTGGAGCTGGCGGCTTTGGTGGACAAGGCTTCGGAGGACAAGGTTTTGGCGGTGCTGGCGGATTTGATTTTGAAGATTTAGGAGATATTTTTGGAAGCTTTGGAAGTTTTTTTGGTGGAAGAGGTCAACAAAGTCAAGGACCAAGAGTACATAGAGGGGATGATTTAAGATACAATTTAACATTAACTCTTGAAGAAGTAGCTTTTGGTGTAGAAAAAGAATTAAAATATAAAAGAAATGGACAATGTCACACTTGTCATGGAAGCGGTGCTGAACCTGGACACGGTACAAAAACATGTGACAAATGTAATGGTTCAGGGCATATAAAAATTCAACAAAGAACATTATTTGGAATGGCAAGTGGAATACAGGAATGTGATAAGTGTCATGGAACTGGAAAAATACCTGAAAAAGAATGTCATACTTGTCATGGAACAGGTTTGGAAAGAGAAACATTTACGAAAAAGGTAAGATTTCCATCAGGTCTTCAAACTGGACAAAAATTAATAGTAAGAGGATGTGGAGACGCAGGGGCAAATGGTGGAATCTTTGGAGATTTAAGAGTATATATAACTGTTGCAAAACATGATATTTTTGATAGAATAAGTGAATATGACATTCGTTGTGAAGTTCCTTTAAAAATGACAACGGCTATTTTAGGTGGAGAAGTAGAAGTACCTACACTTAATGGAAAGAAAAAAATTGTAATTCCAGAAGGGACTCAAAACGGAAAAATCTTTAGATTGAAAAATGAAGGAATAAAATATAGCCGAAGCGAAAATAGAGGAGATGAAATTGTAGAAATAAAAGTAGAAACTCCAACAAATCTTACTGACAAGCAAAAGGAAATTTTACGTGAATTTGATGGTTCGCTTGACAATAAGAAAAATTACAAAAAGGCACATTCATTTAAAGATAAAATAAAAAGATTTTTCAGTAAATTTGAAAATTGAAAATTTTGGTAAAAATGAAAACAAAGATTGATAAAAATTTATATTATATTTTGTGTTTATACAACAATTTTTACACACCCTCAAACTAAAAAAACTGCATCTCTTATCTCATTTGAGTTTTGAGTGCAGTTTTTATTTCTTTTATCTTAGTTTGATTCGCTTTTCCACCTTCTCCAAGTCCAACATTGACATTTTTTGCCATAAGTTCTGCATTTTCAATCGCTATTGCTTTTACACAACTTTTACCTCTCAATGTTGCTATAGCATCAGTTGAAGTTAAATCTATATTACTTTTTGCTGTCATCTGTGCCGTACCATTTGAAGTCAAACTAATTAAATTTCCTACATTAACAATAAACTTCTCATTATCCAAAGTAAAGTTGTACATCGGTTTCCCTTCATTCGCAGGTGTTCCTCCTCTAGCTGCCTGACTTGGTCCTAATGTAAAGTTCCTTTTATCAGGATTAGTAAACCTTCCATTACCGTTATTATTTACCGCTCCCATTACCAACGCATGCGTTTCGTTTTCACTTGGAAAATAAAGTGCTATCCTGTCATTTGGCTCTGGTGCAGGCGTAAATCCTGTATTTGTCTGACTGTATGGAGTTACATATGGGAAATAACTTTTTCCAGCATATTTATCCGCTTCACTTTGTACTGCTCCTCCAAGTTTTCTTAGCCCTTCTGTCAAGTCAACTGTCATAACTGCAATATCGCTTTCTTTCACTTCCTGACTTCTGTTATTATTTTTTTCCTGCTCCTCAGCAACATATATATTTACAGGCTTTATTCCCATAGTTCTACCTTCAAGATTATTCGAACTTCCATCAGTTCTTCCATGCTCACTCTTGCTCTCATCTGTTCTTGCAATATGTACTGTTCTCGCTTCTATCACTGCTCCTCTTATCTTTTCGTGCGGTATTGGATCTACAAAATAATCTGTCTGCTTTCCTAGCTTGTATTCGCACTTTAAGGTGTTTCCTTCATTGTATATTCTGCTTTCTATTACATAGTAGTCATTTTCCACTTCTTCGCCTGATACTCTGTTTCTAATTTTTAATTTTATTGGGGTTGATACTGAATACACTTCTGTCCCCTCTACCCTGTAATATGTTCTTTCCTCCTCTGTTTCCTTTCCAAAATATGAATATGTCAAGTTTGGTGTCTGTGCTGGCATATTCTTGAAAAATCCTACCAGAACTTTATTTGAATTTGCCATTAGTGGCTGTCCTGTATACGATGCTATTCTCTTTAAGTATTCCCAGTCTGTTTCATTATACTGGATTGTCATTCTTGGGACTGCCTGCATATCTTCCCCTATATTTACCAATGTTTCCCCATCATTATAATTTTTATTCACTTCCTGTGCTATATCTGTATACGTAAGTGTTGGATCCTGAAATGAACGGTATCTTGGTATTCTGTCAAGAAGTATGCTCTTTGAACTGCATAATAATTCAACTGCCAATGCTCCTGCCTTTGTTTCCTTTATCCTAAGTTTGCTTATAACTCCATTTAAGAATATTTTATCTGTAGCATTTCCCGCTTCATCCGATATGTTGCTTCTTCCTGTAACTACTATTGTCTTGTCGCCTTTTTTATCTATCAGGGCATCGTATAAACTTAACTGGTTCGGTGATGCCGTATATTTTATTTTCCCAATTGTATGTTCCCCTATCTTTGAATCTATTTCAAGATTCATATCTCTCCAAAG